>JBGSMF010000183.1:0-23145 GCA_041740315.1 Thermoflexales bacterium | reverse complement strand
CGAGCCAGGAACAGCCGAATCTGACTTGAATTCGATTGCCCCAACCTGCCGCAGTATCTTGCCATCTACATTCTGCACTTGCCAGCCATAGCCAGTCGAGGGATTGCTGGGTAGGCTGATTGACAAGATCTCGTTATCGCCGAGCACTACCTCTCGTCCACTATCCGCCTCACTCAGATTGACTTCGCCAACAGGGGGTTGAGGGGGTTGAGCCGCCGCCGGGTGATACCCGCCCGGCGCTAACAAGGCCACTATCGCTATCAGGCACAAAACATGGACCAGTCGCTTTTTCATCTTTCCTTTTTCTCCTTTTGTTCTAGAAGACTCTTACCAATTTCTAACCTTGGCTATAGTATAATACCAAAACGTTCCAAAAAACTCCAAAAAAAATACAAACTCAGTCTAGATGGGTAGGGAAAAAAATTTGCGACGCATCGGCGACATTTAGAATCAATGACAATTGGCCTGTAACAGGGTCAAACTGGTACAGCCCATCTTGCTCATCACCTGACCAATATTCCCACTTGACCAATATGATCTGTCCATTGAGAATTGCCAGGTCACTGGCATTCCATTCGTCTGGCAACTGCCAGGTTTGCACTTGCCCGCTGGTCAGGTCAAACTTGGCAATCTGCCGGTGTGGGTCGGTGATGGTGCTGTTCCAAGTGGGGTTGAGATACGCATACAGCACATCCCCATCAAACGCTCCCCACAGCGGCGAGGGGGCCAGTGCCAACGGCTCAATGGTCGGGGATGAGCCTGGAGTCAAGACCAGCACATCATTGGCCTGTTCGCGTGGCTGGCGATAGCTGGCGACGTTCAGCAAATAAAACCGCCCCTCGTGCGGCAAAATGCGCCAGACATCGGTATTTTTCCCTAGCGGAACTTGGGTCTGGATAGTTAGGGCTTGCGGGTCAATGAGCGTGATGACGCTATAACTGGTCTCTTCCGGCCCGGTGGTCAGGCCAGCGACTACCACGGCCTGTTCGCCGGCTGCGCTGGAAATGAGCAACAGTGGCGCATCGGGCACGCTGAGGGTCAGCTCTTTGATAATTTCCAGCGTGTCCAGATTCACCACCACCACCTTGCCCTCCAGCCCATTTTCAGTGCAGGCAATAAAAGCCCTGCCAGCAGCAAAGCTAATGCCCGCCTCGGGGTCTGTGCACGGCCGCAAGGTTTTGCGCAACTCGCCCTGAGCCGAATATACCTGCACACGATTATCGCTGTCTCGCATGTCGCCCGAAAAGCCAATCCAAAGATTGCCCTGTGGGTCGGTCGCCAGATTTTGCGCCCACGAGCGGGGCAATTCTACCCGGCGCTGCACTTGCAAGGTTTGGGTATCAAAAATCACCAGCGCGTTTTGGGCAAATCCACCGGCCACGTTTTGCCCTGCCAGCACATAGCCTGCAGTTTGCCCGTTAGCCACGGGCGTCTTGGCGCAGGCCGAAAGCATTACCACAAGAATCAGGCTACACAAAACTCGCGCCATAAAAACCTCCCCGCAAAAAAAACAGGGCAGGCTCTCGCCTGCCCTACCCTAATCAAGAGTGATATAATTAGGCTAGTTCCAAGCAGCGGCGTAGATGGTCACATCGCTATCCAGGCCCACCTCATCTGGAGCGACCGCCGGGTTAGAGACAGTCCACACAATCAACCAGCTCCAGCGGGCCGCGATCCAGTTCTGATATTGCGAGTGGTTGCTATCCAGGTCAACCCCAAGATTCTTGTGAATCTTCCAGGTCAGTTGCGAGCAATACAAACGGCTATCGGTGTTTTTATCTGGGAACCAATAATTGTACGGGGTGCGGCCATCGGTGCCGTACTTGTTCTTGGCCCAGTCCATCGAGGCCTGCGCCTGCGCAGCGCTGCGCTTGTTGTTGTAACCCAAGCCAATGTACAAACCGGCTGTCTGCCACTTGCTCAATGGCTTGAGGCGCACGCCATCGGCGTTCGATTCATACACGAGGCTGTTGCCGTCATAATTGCCAGCGTGGGTGTACCACATGGCGTACAAAAAGGTCGTAAACTTGCCCAGCTTGCCATCTGGATCGCGCACCAACATAATGTCGCCGCGCCACAGGCTGCCCCAATTGACGCCCGTTATTGCTCCCCCCAACTTGCCATCTCTGCCGCCTAGTTGCGGCTTGGGAGCAAAGAGCGCCGTAAGGGCTTGGATTGTCTTGGCATAGTTGGGGTCGGCCATCATCTGGTCAGACAAAGCCTGCAATTGATTAATGATCTCTTTGGCCTGCTCAGGGTCTTTGGTCTGGGCCAGCTTGGCATGCAGCAGTTCGGCCTCTTTTTGCAGCGCGCGCGTCTCGGGCGAATAGGGCAAGCGGCTGACCATGTCTTGAATGGCTGCGGCTTTGTCTTTGCTGGCGGCCACGCGTTGCACTTCGGCGGCCAGCGCATCGGGGATGCCGTCGCTATTGGCATCTTGCGTCAGGTCAATCGTCGGCCCATCAGCTTGCGCCACCGGGCTGATGGCAAACACCGTTACAAGCAAAATACTCAACAAAACATAACGCCAAGCATTGTGTGTCATGGGGGATATCTCCTTTTTGTTTGATTAAAAGTTTGATAAAATTATACCATTATTCTAGCGCGCTTTAGTCATTAAAAACTCTAAAAAAACTCCAAAGATTTTCAAATAGAGTATAATACTGCTGGTGAGGGAGCTATGAAGAGTGACAACATCCAACTAGAAGAACTCTCAGCCGCTGTCCATCGAGCACTAAAGCACCGCCGCAGCCGCAACCCCTTTAATCCAGGCCCCCTTGCCAACCTCAAGCTGGTTCAAGATTATTTGTGCGAGATGGGGTTGGCAGAAAATATGGCCGGTCTCAGCCAGGCCGTGCATGCCATTGTGCGCCAGGGCCTTGAGCGGCTGGCCGACCAACACCCCGAGGCCGCCCAGTTGCTTGAGCGACGTTTTACCAAAGGCGACACCGTGACCGCCCTGGCTTATGAAATGAACATTGCCCCCAACACTCTCCACTACCGCCAAAGCCAAGCCATTGGCTTGCTGGTAGCGCAGATCTTGCGCCTGGAACAAGCAACCGGCAGCAGCGTACCCGCAATCTCCCCTCCTTCTCGGGCGCTCGAACTGCCGTGGGAACTGCCCTCGCCCACCTATACTTGCCTCTTTGGTGTGCGAGAGAAACAAAGCCTCCTGGCTGAAAAATTAGCGGCACCCGATGGCCCGAGGCTGGTCATCATTGATGGCATGGGGGGGGCTGGTAAAACCACCCTGGCGCGCGCCGTGGCCGAACAATGCACCGGCCAATTCGATGCGCTGCTGTGGCTGACCGCCCGGCGCGAGGCCGAGTATGATACATGGCAGGCCAGGCGGCAAGATTTAGGGCGACTAGCCTTTACCGCCGAAATGGTGCTAGATGGCATTGCCGTCCGGCTAGGCTTGCGCGAGATGGGCCAACAATCAGCCGCCGAAAAGCAAGCTCTTTTGGCGCCACATTTGAGCAAAATCAATGCGCTGATTGTCATTGATAATCTGGAAACCGCCGCTGATGGTGAAATGGTTGTCAGGCTGGCACGCCAGCTTCAATCACCCTCTCGTTTTCTCGTCACCAGCCGGCATCGCCTGCCCGCCGACCTGGCCATTCACCTGGACGATTTATCTTTGCCCGATAGTCTGGCGCTGCTGAGGCACGAAGCCGGCCTGCGCGGACTGGAAGAGATGAAGCTAGCCAGTGACAAGCAATTGAAAACTATCTATCATGTCGTAGGCGGCAACCCACTGGCATTAAAGCTAGTAGTAGGCCAAGCCACCCACCTGCCGCTGAGCCGGGCGCTGCAAGCCCTGCAAGCAGCTTTACCTTTGCCTGGCAGCACCGAGGCCGAATTTTACGGCTATTTGTACCATCAGTCATGGTCGCTGCTGCCGCCGCCCGCTCGCGAGTTGTTGCTGACCATGCCGGTGCTGCCGGCTACGGGCGGCACCTGGGAAGATTTGCAAGCCTTGAGCGGGCTAGAAATTGCCACTTTGGATCGAGCGATTGCCGAGCTGGTGCGCCTATCGTTGTTGAACGCCGGCGGCTGGCCCGACAAGGCCTACTCTATCCACCGCCTGACCTATACTTTTTTGATGAGCGAGGTAATGAAGTGGTGGTGAGCGAAGTTGAAGCATTGCGGGCCAGCTTTGCCCAAAAAGGCATCGTGGCGGCCAGGCGCGCCCTGGCTATGGTGCGCGCCAATGCGGGCAACCCGGCCGCTCAGGAACGCAGTTGTTTCTATCTGTGGCAGGCTATGGATATATGCTATCTGTACGCCCAAGCCTGGCAGGTGGTGGTAGATTGCGCTCTGCAAGCACATGGTGAAATGCTGCGCACAGGTCGCTGGGCGCGCTGGATTGGCTACCTGGAAATGGCCATCACTGCCAGCCGCCAACTGGCTGACAAGCAAGCCGAGACAACCTTACTACTTTACCTGGCGCGCATGCAAGAAATGTGCGGAGAATGGTCGACGGCCCGCAGCCGGCTGCACGAGGCAGTCGCTCTGGCTAACCAAACCGGCGATCACAACGCTCGCGGCAGAGCCTTGACTCACCTATCTGACCTGGAACGCCAGGCGGGTCACCTGGAAGAGGCCGAAAAGCAAATAACCTTGGCGCGGCAAGCGCTAGAAGGCAGCGGCGACATCCATGCCCTATCCGAATTATACCGAAATGTGGGGAACCTTACCTTCCAACGCAGCAAAATCCCCCAGGCATTGGAGTTTTATGCCCAGGCTCTCGAATACGCCAAAGCCGCCGGCAACTTGCGCTGCATGGCCGCCATCTACCACAACCGGGGCAACCTCTGCGCCCAGCAAGGAGACACCCGCGGAGCCGCCACGCAATACCACCTGGCTTTGGAATTATTTCGGCAAATAGAAGATGTGGCCGGAGAAGCAATGACACTTTCGAACATTGGGCTGGCCTGCCAGGTTGACCGTGGCTACTGGCGACAAGCCGTTGATATGTACAATCAAGTCTTGACCATCTCTGAAAAAGCCGGCTATTACCAGGGGCAAATCACGGCGCACAGCTACCTGGTTGATGTCTTTATGAAATTGGGAGAGGTCAAGCCGCTTGCCGCAACGGTGGAACGGTTGCAGGTTCTGTTTACCAAGGCAAATGATGAACATGGCCTGGCCTGCCTGGAACACTGTAAAGGAATACTTTATCTGGCCCAAGAAGAGCCAGAAACAGCCCTCGTCCATTTGTGGAGCGCACAGCAATCACCTCAGTTGGCTTCTGACCCCGACGAAGTGGCAGCGGTCGAAACCAATATAGGCCGCGCTTATGCCGCGCTGGGCCGGTACACCGAAGCCGAGGCGGCCTTTAAACGGGCGTTTGCGCTGTGGGCGCTATGCACAGAATGGCCGGGCGAACTGGAAACACATGTGAGCCAGGTGGAGCTTTACCGACAAATGGGTGACTGGGACAAGTTTGAACCCGCACTCGAGGCGGCTCGTTCACTGGCCCAGCGAATTGGTCGAGAGGATGCACTGGCGCTATTAGAGGCCGCCGCCGCCCAAGCCCACCTTGCCGCCGGCCAAATAAAAGCTGGTTGTCTGGCTTTTGAAAAGGCGCTGCAAAACCTGGCCGGTTATGGAGAAAACGATCGGCAAGCCCAATACTACTGGCAAGTCGCTGGGCGCGCTCTAGACCTGATCAACACACTGAAACAGACCGGCTGCGCCGACGACGCCTCTTGCAAGCGATTGGAAGAATTGATACACGAAAGCTTTACTGAAGGAGACTGATGGAAACAGCCGACCTGTTGATCCATTCTGCAAGACAATTATGTCTAGCGCCGGCGCGCGGCGGCCCTCAACGAGGCAGCGAGTTGGGGACCCTGGGCATTATTGAAGATGGGGCGCTGGCTGCCCGTGATGGGCGCATTGTGGCCGCCGGCCCCACCGCCAAACTGCGCTCGGCTTTTGCTGCCGAGCGCGAAATAGACGCCACAGGCCGAGTGGTCATCCCTGGTTTTGTGGATCCCCACACACACCTGGTCTGGGCCGGCGACCGCGCCGCCGAATTTGAGCTTCGCATCGCCGGAGCGAGCTATATGGAAATTATGGCCGCCGGGGGTGGCATTGTTTCCACCGTGCGTCAAACTCGGCAGGCCACGGCGCAAGAACTGGTGGCGCAAAGCCGCCCCAGGCTAGACCGCATGCTGGCTCACGGCACGACGACGGTAGAGGTCAAAAGCGGCTACGGCCTAGATACCCCCACCGAGCTCAAACTGATGGCAGCCATCAGCGCGCTTGACCAATCACACCCAGCCGATTTGATTCCCACCTTCCTGGGCGCTCACGCCGTGCCCACCGAGTTCAAAGACCACGCCGATGACTATGTTGATCTACTCATCAACGAAATGCTGCCCGAGGTTAAAGCTCAAATTCCAAATTTGAAATTTAAACTCTGGCCCAACCGACCATTGGTCTTTTGCGATGTGTTTTGCGAAGAGGGGGCTTTTTCGCTAGAGCAAACACGACGAATTTTGGAAAAAGCCAAATCACTTGGATTTCAGCTCAAGCTGCACGTGGACGAATTCAAGCCATTGGGCGGTTCACGCCTGGGAGTAGAATTGGGCGCGACCTCGGTGGATCACTTTGTGACCACGCCTCCAGAACAAGTGGAGCAAGTTGCCAAGTCGGATGTCGTTGCCGTATCGCTGCCTGGCACGCCGTTTGGATTGGCGCACACCAGCTATTCACCCGCCCATTTGTTGCTAGAACACGGCGGAGCGCTGGCCCTGGCCACCGATTGCAACCCCGGCACGTGCTGGTGCGAAAGCATGCAATTTATCATTGCATTGGCCTGCCGCTCGATGAGGTTAACACCCGCCCAGGCATTGGCTGCCGCCACACTCAACGCCGCCTATGCGGCCGGCTGCGGCGACCAGGTTGGCAGCCTGGAAAGTGGCAAGTTGGCCGACGCGCTCATTTTGGATGTCCCCGATTATCGCCACCTGGGCTACCGGTTTGGCACAAACCTGGTTCACACTGTCATCAAGCGTGGAAAAGTAGTGGCAGGAGGAATGTAAAAAATGAAGAACCGCACCACCAGTCTCTTGATAGTCATTGCGCTTGTCATTGTTTTCTGGCTGATCTGGAGCCGGCTACACATCATTGTGTTTGTCCCCATGCCCTGGTATGTATTGCTCGGCCTCATGATTGGCCTGGCGCTGGCAATTTTCCTCGCACTCGACCATCTATTCAACCGTTCACAATAGACCTTATCGGAAATAGCAGGACGGGCATCCCCATGTCAGTTCGCCAACGTACACTTGCACCTGCGCTGCGCTTGGCGCAAGTGCAGGTGTGGGGATACGTTGGCTGCGTTATTTCCGAAAGTCTAATAACTTGAACCCCTGGCAGGCTGTCGGAGTGGCCGGCGCATCCCTATGCGTCGGCGGGGCTGGCATAGGGATGCCAGCCTGCTCTCCGACAGGCTGCTAGCGCGCCTGGTCTGCGCTCCGCCACCAGGCATACGTTGCCGCAAGCCCGACGATGAAAACCAGCAACACCATCATATAACTGTGTATGCCGATCTGCTCGGCGCGCTGCCCATACACGACACTGAACATCAGACTAAACAGCCCGGGCACGGACCACGGGAACCAATCACCCCAGCCCATCAGGCCTGCAACTTGGGAGAGGGCTAGCGTGAGAAATGCCCAACCAAGCGGAGGCATGTAGCCGCGTCCCACGCTGGCAAACAAAGCGACACATGGCATGAGCATGATGGTCAGGAGAGTGGTGGCCATAAGGGACCAAAATGATGTCCATGCCAACTCGAGAGACCAGCCTGGAATATCAATGGCGGCTCCAATACCAAGCCCAAGCATAAAGATCAAGAGGGTGAGCCCCAGTATCCAGAGAGCGGTCAACACAAACTTGGCGCTGACGATGATCCAACGTGGAGTGGGGAGCGCCAAGAGTTCTTTCACGGTATGATCGGAAAACTCGCGCCCAAAGACCCAGGCCATTATAAACGCAAACAGCATTGCTCCCCCACCCGCAGTGCCTACCGAAAGGAAGTCGAAATACGTCGGCCAATCGGCCTTTCCAGTAAGCAACTGTGCTTTTGCGCCGATCAATCCCATCGCGCGCGCTTGATCGGGATCTTTCATGATCATCATAAATACTCCGCCTACGATGGGAAAGATCGAAAATCCGACGGCCGTCAGCAGAGCCACCTTGGCGCGGCGCGCTTTGAGCGCCTCGGCCCATAAAGCGGCAAGGAAAGCGTTCATTCTTTTTCTCCTGTCAAGCGCAAGAAATGCTCTTCGAGATCCTCTTGTGTCACGGCCAAACGGGTGGGGGGCGCGCCAGCGTTGACCAGGATGCGGGCCACCTCGTCCGGCGCGTCCACCGCGCGCGCCTCGTTCAAGAACAGCGTGTTCCCATCTACCTTCACGGCAAAACCGGCTGCCGCCAGCGCGCTTTGCGCGACGTCCAACCGGCGCGCTTTGATTTCCAGGCGTTGCGAACGGAGCTCTTCCAGTCTATCCGCCTCAAGTTCCTCAAGCAGCCGGCCCTGGTGGATGATGCCGATGCGCGTGGCGAGGCGGTCCACTTCGGTCAGGATGTGGCTCGACATGAACACCGTCACGCCTTTCTCGCGGGCAAGCCCCGCCAAGAGCTCGCGAATCTCGACCACGCCGGCCGGATCAAGTCCGTTGGCGGGTTCGTCGAGGATGAGCAGCTCTGGCTCGTGCAACAGCGCGCGCGCCAGCCCCAGGCGTTGGAGATTGCCCGTCGAAAGCGTGCCGGCTCTTCGATCGGCGTAGGCGGCGATACCCAGGCGCTCGATGACGCGAGACGTAGTGTTTCTATCGGGAATCCCCTGCAGGCGGCGGGCAATTTCCAGGTTTTCCCGCACGCTCAGCTCTGGGTAGGCGGCCGGCCTCTCGACCATGTGACCGACTTGCCGCCAGGGGCCGCGTCCGTTTGGCCCGACAGCCTGCCCCAGCACGTGGACCGAGCCGGCGCTTGGCCCAATCATGCCCAGCAAAGCGCGGATGGTGGTGGTCTTGCCCGCGCCGTTCAGGCCGAGGAAGCCATAGATTTCCCCACGCCCCACGCGCAGATGAACCGAGTCCACCGCCCGCACCTGGCCGTAGGATTTTGACAAGCCATTTGTTTCAATTGCAAAATTCATACTACACCTCCAAATCTCTAGCAGGCTGTCGGAGAGCGGGCTGGTAGGCTCGTAGTGCGCGCTTCAGCGCGCTAAAGCGCGCACTACAAACGGCCCTCTCCGACAAGCTCCTAGGGTGCGACCAATTCTGGTTGAGGCGTTGGGGCAACCCTTGCGGTTGTCCGCATTGGTAGATATCCCATTCTCCAAAGCGGCGACTTTCTACCCTCGCTCTTTCGTATCAAAAAGCGGCCCCAGGGTTTTGCGATACTGATCAAAAGCCGATCTGCCTTGCGGTGTAAGACAATACTCCGTATGCGGGATTTTTCCTCGAAAGCTTTTTTCTACCTCCACATAGCCGGCTTCTTCGAGCCGCGATAAATGCACGGACAAATTCCCCTTGGTCAGGCGGCTCTGCTTGAGCAGGAAAAGGAAATCCGCCGATTCAACCGACGAGAGCAAAGCCATGAGCAGCAGGCGCGATGGCTCGTGAATGACTCGATCCAAATCAGAGATGCTGTGAAGCGGCTCGGTCATACTTCCTCCTCGTAGGGAAGCGGGTTTTCCTTCCGATAGCGCAGAAACGTCACCACTCCCGAAATGGCAAAAGCCGCGCCGGAGATCATGGTCACCAGGCCAACACTGACAAAGGTCCGGTTGATAATTTCTGCTATGGGAGCTTGAGCGCCCCAGAGATTGGCAAGCGCTTCGACCGGGACAATCGGCAGTCCGACGGCCAATTGCCAGACGCCAACTAGGATGCCTGCCAGCAAGATCAAAGCAGCCACCAACCGGAAACGGCCTAGCCCCATCCATGCGCCGGCGAGGATGCAAACGCTTGCCAATAGTACACCTAGCCCGGCCGGAAACCAGGCGGGCATGGAAACCAGAACACCCCGCGTTGAAGGCAAGTAGAACAAAGCCGCCACCACTCCCACCACCGGCAGGAGCACGAGAAGGATGGCCTTACCTAAAAAGGCTGACGCTTGTGCTGCTGTCACCCATTTTCCCCTGGCAAAGCCGGTGCGTGGATAGGTAAAGCGATCCTTCAACCACACCAAAACCAGGATGGCCGCAACAATGCCCACAAGCTTGACAATGGAAACCTCGCCTACGAGGGAGGTCAACTGGGCAAGAAATGAAGCCTGTGGCGCAAGGCCGCGCTGCACAAGAACCCCTCCCAGCACGATAAACAATCCGCCGGTGATCATTTCGGTAAACCCATCCACAAACCAATATCCACGGGCACGCTTCATAGCGGTGTCAATTTGTGTATTCATACGTTCTTGTCCTGTTAATAAACTAGTTTATACTGTAAACTTGTTTACAATTATATCACATATAAATCGAGATGTCAATAGGGAATTTTTGCGCGGCTCAGTTCTTGGGCAGTGACCAAGGGTTGCGTTGGGTCCAGGAGTCTGTCGGGGAGGCGCTCCACGCACCGAGGATGGTGGCCTGATCAGGGTTCTCCGACAGCCTGCCAGCCCACTTTCCACACCCCATAGACTTGTATCTCTACACCTGCACTCTGGATGGATAGACCAGGATGTACGCAAACTGCGAAATCAAGGCTTTCGGCTTTTGGGCGAGCAAAATTCATTGCAAACACGCCAACGATATCAAATCACTCGTAACAAAGGCTTGCAAGCGATGGTAAATGACTGGCAGCTAATTAGTGTAAAAAAAACGCTTTTTGTGGCGTGCTGCCTAGTGCTGTGATATAATTCACCCCATCATGGATTGGAGTTATGCCAGCTACCCCTGCGTGGTGCATTGCTCACTTTTGCCCCCCAACATCACGCTGCAGCTTGTAGACATTGCATGAAAACAAATCGCCTCTATTACCATAACGCATATCTCAAAACCTTTGGCGCTCACATCATCGAGCGAATAGCGCACGCTGGTCAACCTGCGGTTGTGCTGGATCAGACTGCCCTCTACCCTACCGGCGGCGGGCAACCCCACGATACGGGCAAGCTAAACAGCGTGCAGGTAACCGATGTTATAGAGCGAGAGGCAGATGGGGCAGTGCTGCATCTGCTGGCAGGTGAACTGGGAGACAACCAGGTAAACGGTGAAATTGATTGGATACGCCGATTCGATCATATGCAACAGCATAGCGGCCAACATATTTTATCACAGGCATTCATCCAAATCGCACAAGCTGAAACAGTTGGCTTTCACCTGGGGCAAGATAACGTGACGATTGACCTGGATCACGCCGACCTATCGCCAGCAACCATCCAGCAAGTTGAGGATATGGCCAACCAGATTGTATTTGAAGACAGGCCCGTTACAGCGCGTTTTGTCACACCAGGCGAGCTGGAACATCTCCCCTTGCGCAAGCCACCCAAGGCCGAGCGCGATATTCGCGTCGTCCAGATTGAGGGCTTTGATTGGTCAGCCTGCGGCGGCACTCACGTTTCCAGCGCCGGGCAAATTGGACTGATCAAAATCATCAGGCTAGAACGACGCGGAAAAGAGACGCGGGTCGAGTTTTGCTGCGGCCAGCGGGCATTGGCCGATTATGACCGCAAAAATGAAATGCTGGCCCAGGTTGCCGCCGGGCTATCTGTGGGCTATTGGGAACTGGATAAAGCCGTGAGCCGTTTGCTCGCAGAGAACAAGGAGGCGCGCAAAAAACTGGCTGAAGCTGAAGGCAAACTGATGTTATATGAAGCAAGCGAACTGGCAGCTCAGGCCCAAGAGGCAGGGCCATTCAAGCTGGTTGCCCATGCCTGGGCCGAGCGCGATGCGGCTGCACTGCGGCTGATGGCCAAAAAGATCATTGAGCAACCCAAACGGATAGCTCTGCTAGGCTCCGGCGGAGCCGAACGCTCTGCGTTGGTGTTTGCGCGCTCGCCCGACGTTGAGGCCGATATGGCAGCCTGGCTGCGCCAAGCCGCCAGCCGTCTTGGCGGCAAGGGGGGTGGGCAATCCGAATTGGCCCAGGGTGGCAGTGGGCCGGCCAGTATAGAACAAGTGCAAGCCGCTCTAGATTGGGTAGCTAGCCAGCTAGGCAGGTCGGCTGCGCCGACCCGAAGCAGTTTCGGGTAAAGCCCGAAACTGCAACCAAGATAGCGGGGTTAAAACCTGTACAGATTTTGGGCCATATAGATGTCTAGTGAGATAGTTTGGCGATTGGGTGCTTTATGAAAGAGATTGCAGAGAACGTCTATGTAGAATCAAGCTACTATGGCGTCACGGTCAGCGCAATTGCCACCGGCGACGGTGTCATTTGCATTGACAGTCCTCTGCTGCCCTCGGAAGCGCGCGATTGGCGGGCGCGCATTGCCAAGCTAACCAGCCAACCTGTGCGCCAAGTAATCTATACCGATGCAAACCGTGACCGGGTTTTGGGCAGCCAGCACCTGGGCGGAGCCGTGGTGATGCACGACCTGGCCAATGAAGTTTTCAAAAGTTATGGCGACGCCTTTCGCCAGCAAATAGCCGAATCACTTTCTCGGCGCGCGCCCGAAGACTCGCTAGAGATCATTACCAACCTGCGCCTGCCAGTGCCACAGCTCACGTTTAGCAAACAAATGACCATCACTCATGGGTCAGTCTCGATTGTCTTGCAGCACGTGGGCGGCGCAACCCCTGGCAGCCTGTTTGTGCGGCTGCCCCAGCAGAGCGTACTGTTTGCTGGCGACCTTGTCACCGCCAACTCGCATCCATATATGGTCGAAGCCGATTTTGACCGTTGGATTGAATTGCTCAAGTCAATAAGCCAGAAACCACCGGCCAAATATATCATTCCAGGCCGTGGTGGGATGGTGGCGCGCAAGGGCGATTTGAACAAATTGCTCACCTATTTGCGCGCCAGCCGCACCCGCATTCGCTCACTCACTCGTTCCAAGCGCTCGCGCCTGGATATTGCCCCGCTGGCCCAAGAGTTCTTATCGCGCTATCCCGTTCCAGATAGCGAACGCGAGCTGATGCTGCGCCGCATCAGGGCCGGGCTTGAGCACGCGTTTGATATTTACAGCAAGCAGATGGAAAAATAAACTATGGTCGAACAAGAAGCACTTGCATACGCCCAAACTATCAAGCAAAAACACGAACCCGAATTACTGCGCAAGCGCAACGTGGTTGGCGTGGGCATTGGCCTGCGCCAGCGCAGCGGGTTAGATGAGGTATGCATTATCGTGTCGGTGAGCCAAAAGATGCCGCTCTCCCAGCTCGCGCCGCATGATATAGTGCCGCCCGTTCTAGAAGACGTGCCGGTAAAGGTGCAAGAGACAGGCCCGTTCCGTATTCGCTAACGCTCACTAACGCTCACTAACGCTCGCTGACCTCACCCACTCTAGGTAACCCTGACGCCAAAGGAGATAGCATGTCCGATTTACTGGCCCAGCTAATCACCAACGCCATTGCGGTGAAAAGACAATACCTGGATGAATTATTTGCCAGATCTAACGTAGTGGGCTGCGGCGTAGGCTTTAAAATTGCCGGTGATGTGCAAACCGGCGAGCCATGCATAGTCATCTCGGTCTCGCGCAAGTTGCCCAAGGCGCAATTGGCCGCAGCCGACCTGATTCCCAAGCTCATCAACCAGA
The DNA here is from genome assembly GCA_041740315.1 of Thermoflexales bacterium. GTDB lineage: Bacteria > Chloroflexota > Anaerolineae > Fen-1058 > Fen-1058 > JBGSMF01. The sequence continues at coordinate 9,429 of JBGSMF010000183.1, read as the reverse complement.
TCAAGACCGACGTCATCGAAACCGGCCTTTTTCGCGCCTTCCACAACCCCCAGCAAAAACTGCGCCCAGTCCAACCAGGCGTCTCGATTGGGCATCACGCCATTACGGCAGGAACTTTGGGTTGCCTGGTGCGGCGAGATGGCGAAACACTGATTCTAAGCAATAACCATGTGCTGGCCAATTCCAACGCGGCTCGCCCAGGTGACGCTATTTTTCAGCCCTCGCCCATGGACGGAGGAACTGCCGAAGACAAAATTGCCGAACTGGTCAGCTTTGTGCCCCTTGACTATGGCAACGCCGGGCCGGAAGGGTGCGCTGGCCTGCTGGGACGGTTGATGGCTGCTATAAAACTTGTTTCGGGCCAGCCCGCTTCTCAAGCGCCAACACCAACGGGAAGCAACCACGTTGATTGCGCCCTGGCCCGGCCGATTGCTCCAGGATTGGTTCTGGAAGACATTTTGCAAATCGGGCGACCGACGGGTGTTGGCTCGGCCACCTTGGGCACACGCGTCCAGAAATTTGGCCGGACGAGCGCTTACACCCAAGGGCAAATCATCCAGATTGATGTGACCGCTTCGGTAGATTATGACGGGAAACTGGCCGTATTCCACGACCAATGGATGGCCGGGGCCATGAGCCAGGGCGGCGACAGCGGCTCGGCCATTCTCGACGATCAGCGGCGCATCGTTGGCTTGCTGTTTGCCGGGTCAGATAGCACCACGCTCATCAACCCGATCCAGTTTGTGCTCGACGCGCTAAATGTCCAAATTGTCACTTGACCCCAGGCGCATACTGCGCTACAATCCAGCCGTGCCTCGTAGTGCAACCGGTTGCGTTAAAGATTGCATTGAGGGTTGCAACGGGGCGCAAATTCATTGAGGAAAAAGAAATACTATGTATGCTACCCGCTCCACAACATTCACCATATCATTGCCCAAGCGGATCCAGCGGCTTCAGGAACTGAGTTATAACCTGTGGTGGACCTGGCAGCCAGAAGCGCAACTGTTGTATCGCGTCATTGACCAAGAGCTTTGGGACAAAGTCAACCACAACCCGGTCAAGTTTCTGCAGACGGTTGAGCGGCAAAAAATGAACGCCGTCACACGTGACCGGCAATTTCTGGCCAAATATGACCGCACCCTGGCCGAGTTTGACGCCTATATGAGCAAGCCTGATACCTGGTTCGCCCAAACGTACCCAGACCTGGCCGGCAAAACGATTGCCTATTTTTCCACCGAGTTTGGGCTGCACGAATCGCTGCCGTTGTACGCAGGCGGCCTGGGGGTGCTATCGGGCGATCACTGCAAGGAAGCCAGCGACCTGGGCTTGCCTTTTGTGGCGGTGGGGTTCTTGTACGAGCTGGGCTACTTTCGCCAGCGCATCACCGAAGACGGCTGGCAAGAAGCTTACCACGACCGGCTAGACCTGGATGAAGTGCCCGTCTTTCAGGTTAAAAATGACAATGGCTGGGACGTGCTGATCAAGGTAGAGCTGCCCGGGCGGACCGTATCGGCCAGGTTGTGGAAAATCCAGGTGGGGCGCGTCCCGCTATACTTGCTAGATGCCGATATTCCAGAAAATGCGCCGGGCGACCGCGAATTGACCGCCCGCCTGTACGACAGCGATCCAGAGATGCGCATCTCTCAAGAAATTGTCTTGGGCATTGGCGGTGTGCGCGCCCTGCGCGCGTTGGACATCCAGCCAAGTGTCTGGCACATGAATGAAGGCCACTCGGCTTTTATGGTGCTAGAACGCGCCCGCGAGCTGGTTGAAACCGGCAAGACTTTTGAGCAGGCCTATGAAGAGATCAAGGCCACCAATGTCTTTACCACCCATACGCCAGTGCCGGCCGGCCACGATGCCTTTCCTGAATGGCTGATGGAAAAATACTTTGCAGCTTACTGGGGCCTGCTGGGCTTGGATCGAGATCGCTTTATGCAACTGGCTTCACAGCAACAGCCCTGGGGACCCACCTACAACATGACGATTTTGGCCATCAAGGCCTCCAAGCAGTGCAATGCCGTCAGCGAGCTGCACGCCAATGTGTCACGCCGGATGTGGAACTTTTTGTGGCCCCGGCGCGCAGAAGACGAGGTGCCTATTTGCTGGATCACCAATGGAGTGCACACGCGCACCTGGCTGGCGCGGCGCTTTCAGCGGCTGTTCCAGCAATATCTGGGTGAGCACTGGTACGACCAACTGGATGCGGTGGAAGCATGGGAGGCCATCTCCGATATCCCCGACGAAACATTGTGGGCCATCCGCAAGCACCTCAAGCGCAAGCTGGTGGCCTTTGCGCGCGAGCGCGCGCGCGAGCGCTGGATCAAAGGCGGCGTGCACCCGGTGCAAATTGTGGCGGCGGGCCTGCTGCTCGACCCGTATGCATTGACCATCGGCTTTGCGCGCCGCTTTGCCACCTACAAGCGCGCTTCGCTTTTGATGGGTGATGTCGAACGGCTCAAGACGCTCATCACCCAATCGGGCCGCCCGGTGCAATTTGTTTTTGCCGGCAAGGCCCACCCCGCCGACGAACCCGGCAAGCGCGTCATCCAAGATTTATACCGCATCGTCAAGTGGGCCGACCTGGGCGGGCGCATGGTCTTTTTGGAAGATTACGATATCAATGTGGCGCGCTACCTGGTGCAAGGCGTAGATGTGTGGTTGAATACACCGCGCCGGCCCATGGAGGCCAGCGGCACCAGCGGCCAAAAAGCCGCCGTCAACGGCGTGCTCAATTGCAGCGTGCTGGATGGCTGGTGGCGAGAAGGCTACAACGGCAAGAACGGCTGGGCCATTGGCAGCGACCTGGACGAATATTCGAGCGAAGGCGAGCAAGACAGCATAGATTGCGAATCGCTCTACCAGGTGCTGGAAAACGAAATCGTCCCGCTGTACTATGAGCGCGACGAAGACAATATTCCGCACGGCTGGCTGCGGCGGGTCAAAGAGTCTATCCGCAGCATCGGGCCCATCTTTTCCACGCGACGCATGGTCAAAGAATACGCCAACGATTTGTATGTGCCGGCCGCCCACAGCGGGCTGGCGGCCGCCAAGGTTGCAACGGATTCGCTTGACGACGAATAACATTGGGTGGACGGGGATGACCCGTCCTTGTCTTTAAAACCACGGAGCACCCTGATGGCAGACAGATTGCGCATCGTCCCTTTGGGCGGATTGGGCGAGGTCGGCAAAAATATGCTGGCCATCGAATACGGGGCAGACATCTTGCTCATTGACGCCGGCATAATGTTCCCCGAAAATGACATGTTGGGAGTTGATTTCATCATTCCCGACTGGCGCTACCTCCACGACAAGATCGAGCGGGTGCGCGCCATTGTGGTTACCCACGGCCACGAAGATCACGTTGGGGGACTGCCCTACTTGCTGCGCGAGATTAACGCCCCGGTCTATAGCACCAAGCTGACGCGCGGGCTGATCGAAGTCAAGCTGAAAAGCGCCAAGCTGCTCGACCAGGTCGCACTGCACACAGTGGCCGCCGGCGATACGATTGTCATTGGCCCATTCAAGGTGGAATTTTTCCGGGTGTGCCACAGCATTCCTGACGCAATCGGGCTGGGCATCACCACACCGGCCGGGCTGATTGTCCACACGGGCGATTTCAAATTTGACCATACGCCGGTATCTGGGCTGCCCACCGATTTTGCCAAGCTGGCGGAACTGGGCGGGCGCGGCGTGCTGGTGTTGCTGTCAGATAGCACCAACGCTGAAAGATCCGGCCACACGCCTTCAGAGCGAGTCGTTGAAGCCGCCCTAGAACAAGTCTTTCGCACCGCGCCTGGTCGAATCGTCGTGGCCACCTTTGCCAGCCTGATCAGCCGCATTCAACAAGTGGCCAATGTGGCTGCCCGCCATGGCCGCAAGCTGGTCATTGCGGGACACAGCATGAGCGAAAACGTGCGCATTGCGCAAAAGCTGGGCTACCTGGATTTGCCCGCCGACCTGGTCGTTTCCGTCAACGAAATCAGCCGATTGCTGCCCACCGAGACAGTGGTGATGGTCACCGGCGCGCAAGGCGAGCCCTCATCGGTGCTGGCGCGCATGTCTACCGGGCAATATGGGCCGCTCAAGGTGGTAAAGGGCGATACCGTCATCGTGTCGGCTCACCCCATCCCCGGCAATGAAGAAATGGTTCACCGCACCATCAACCGGCTGTTCCAACGCGGCGCAGAGGTGTTGTACGATCCCATTGCGCCGGTGCATGTTTCGGGCCATGCCAGCCAAGAAGAGCAAAAGCTCATGCTCAGCCTGGTGCACCCCCAGTATTTTGTCCCCATCCACGGCGAACTGCGCCATCTCAAAGCGCACGCGCGGCTGGCACTGCAATTGGGCCTTGAACCGCAAAACATTTTCGTGGTCGAAAACGGGCGCGTGATCGAGTTCGATGAGGGTGAGGCCCGCGTTGGCGAGCGCGTGCCGGGCGGTTATGTTTATGTGGATGGCTCGAGCGTGGGCGAGGTGGGGCCGGTGGTGCTGCGCGACCGCGAGCTGCTCAGCCGCGATGGCTTTGTCATTGCCATCGTGCACCGCAACACCGAGACAGGCCAGATTGATGGCCAACCAGAAATTATCACGCGCGGCTTTGTGTTCGAGCGCGAGGCCGAAGACTTGCTGGCCGGCGCCCAGGTCACTGTGCTGGAATCGCTCAAGTCTACCGGCGAATCGTCCGAAGAAGCCATGCAGGAAAAAATGCGCAATGCGCTAGGCCAGTACCTCTACCACGAAACCAAGCGCCGCCCCATGGTCATTCCCGTAGTGATGGAGTAGGCATCAATTTCAAATTTGAAATTCCAAATTCCAGATTGTGTGGCAAGCCCCAATTTTGAATCTGAAATCTTGAATCTTCAATCTTCAATCAAATCCTCAGTCATCATCACCGTAAAAAACGAGGCGAGCACCATCGGCCAGCTATTGGATTCGCTGGCGGCGCAAACGCTCCAGCCAGACGAGCTGATTATCTGCGACGGCGGCAGCGCCGATGGCACCCCAGATATTTTGCGCGCCGAAAAACGCCTGCCGCTGACCGTCATCCTTCGTCCAGGCGCAAACATCAGCCAGGGACGCAATGCCGCCATCCAGGCCGCCAGCGGCGACGTTATTGCCGTCACCGATGCCGGGGTGCGGCTGGACCCCCATTGGCTAGAAGAATTAATTTCAAATTTTAGATTCAAAATTCAAAATGGCGACAGTCTCACTGTTCTACCCAATCTTGAATCTGAAATTTTGAATTTTAAATCTAATGTTGTTTCTGGTTTCTTTGTAGCCGATCCCCAAATGCCCTTTGAAGTAGCGCTGGGCGCGACCATCTTGCCCCAATTAGCCGATATCAACCCGGCCAGCTTTATGCCCTCTAGCCGCTCGGTGGCATTTACCAAAGCAGCCTGGCAGGCCGTGGGAGGCTATCCGGACTGGTTGGATTTTTGTGAGGACCTGGTCTTTGATTTTGCGCTGCGCAAGTTGGGGCCGTTTGTTTTTGCGCCCAAGGCCATTGCCCACTTTCGCCCACGCCAGAGCCTGGGCGCGTTTTTCAAGCAATATTATCAATACGCGCGAGGAGACGGCAAGGCCAATTTGTTTCTCAAGCGTCACATCATTCGTTACTTTACTTATCTGATCGCTGCGCCGCTGGTCTGGCTGACCGGCGCGCTCATTTCGCCGTGGTGGTGGGGGCTGTATTTGCTGGCCGGCCCCTTTATGTTCTTGACGCCCTACAAGCGTCTGCTGACATTGTGGCACACCCTTTCACCAGCACAAAAAATTCAGGCCGGCTTGTGGATTCCCGTCATTCGAATCACCGGCGATCTTGCCAAGATGCTTGGCTACCCGGTCGGCGTTGGATGGCGATTACAAAGACGACTATGATAAAGAGGCAATCATGACAGAGACAAATAAGACAAGCGAAACATCTATCTATCCCATCCTGCCCGAAACCCGCGCGCAGACAATGGCCTCGCTGGCGTTGGCGTGGGATGGCCAGTGGTTTCTAAAGGTGCATGACAAATTTGGATGGGAAGCCGCAGCCGAAATTAACGCGCGCGTGCGGATTGCCTTTGCCAAGCTGGAAATGCGGGCCATCTTGCGCGCCCTGGGCAAGCGCAGCGCCGACGATTTGGCCGACGCGGCAAAAATATGGCGCACGTACGTGCAAATGTTTGGCGGAGACACCGGGATATTCACCGGCGAGCAAATCATCGAGGGCGGCACGCTTCATATCACAGTGCTCAAGTGCGCCGCCTGGGAAGGCTGCAAGCGCGCCAAGCTGGAACGCGCCGACCAGGCTTGCCTGACCTGCGAGGCCGTGTGGCAGGCGTGGTACGCCGCGATGTTGCCCGGTTATGAGGTGAGCCAAGAGGTTATTGCGCGGATGGGCTATGGCGCGCCGCAGTGCCAGTTTATCGTGCGGGCAGTTCCAAAGGCTGACTCTAGCTAGGAGCTTGTCGGAGAGGGCCGTTCGTAGTGCGCGCTTTAGCGCGCTGAAGCGCGCACTACGAGCCTACCAGCCCGCTCTTCGACAGCCTGCTAGTTCGCGTCTCAAAACCTGCCGCTGCCGCATGGCGCAAAGCGTGCAGCAGTTACGAGAGTTTTGAGCCAGGTAGATGTCTAGCATCCTTGCCCAGCGCCACCGCCACCGCCTCGTCTAGCGACATTGCGCGGCCTTTGGCCCAAGCTTGCTCAAAAGCCGCATCGCCGACGAGGGCGCGCACATTGGCAATGTTCTCCTCAATCTCGGCGCGGTTGGATGGTTGAACGGCGATGCCCAACTCTTTACGCAAGCTCTCGCTGGCACTGATGAGCCGCGCGGCAGTCAAACCATCACCCTGGCGGTAGAACGCCATAGCAATATTGCCAAGCAAGGTAGGCAGGTCGGGCCGGTTGCCAAGTTGGTGACGAATAGCAACGCTCTCTCGGAAAAATGCGAGCGCGGCAACAGGGTCGTCTTGCATTAAACGTATTTCGCCCAGGCCGTTCAAAGCGTGTGAGAGCGCCTTGTGCGAATCCGTTTCACGAGCAATGGCGGCGCTCTCCAGGTACAGTTCCTCAGCGCGCGCATACTGGCTGCGCCGCCGGTTGACAATAGCAAGGTTGTTGAGGGTAGGCATCAACGAGGGCCGGTCGCCTATTTTGCGCCGAACGGCCAGCGACTGCTCCAGCAGCCCTCCCGCATGCTCGTAATCACCCTGGCTGCCAGACAAAATCGCCAGGTTCTCCAACGAGCGGCACATGCCTGGATCATCGCCAATGAACTCTTGAACCACCAGCGCCTGCTCGTGGAACGCGCGCGCCGAGCCATAATCGCCTTGCACCTGCGCCAGTCGCCCGATGCTGTTGAGCGCGCGGGCGCGCAATTCGGTCGGCGTGTCTGAAAGGGCGAGCGCCTTTTCCAGCCAGCAGCGCCCCTCGCTCAGATAGCCGCGAATGTTCCAAAAGTGATACATGGCCTCAGCCAGCGTCAATGCGAATTCGGCCCGGGCTGGGTCTTCTACCGCCCACGTCAGGGCAGCGCGCAGGTTGTTGTGCTCCAGGTCAAGCCGATCCAGCCACACCGCCTGATCGCCGCCCGCCACAAGATGTGAGCGAGCAGCCAGCGCCAGCCGAAAATAATATTCGGCGTGCGTCTGCTGCACACACTCAAACTCGCCCCGGCGTGTCGGTGACAACGATAGGGTTGCCCCACTCGTCATAGCCGGTGCGCGCGCTGACCCACAACGCCGCTGCCCCGTTCGTTGTCTCTGTCAGGTCGCCCTCGACGGGCACGCTGCCCCAGAGCTGCCCATCGTAAGCATAGCGTGTCTGCGTTTGCAAGACGCCCTCGCCGGTCAGCAAACTCTCGGTTGAAGGCTTGTTTACGATCCACTGGGCCGTGTTATAAATATATTGTCGCTGAGCGGTGATAGCAGCAGCCATCAGCCTCATTGCAAAGGCCACGTTTATCTTGGGGCGGTCTGGTAGACTCAATGGCACATTTGCGCAAGTCTCTAACAGCAATTACAGCAATTCCAAATCTAAAGCCAAGCAGGCTCAAAATCTAGCAAATTTGGCTGTCCAAGAGCGGAAAACCCAAGTTATGGCAAAAGCAACCCGTATAAATGCCGCAGAATCCGATCAAAAGTGCTATTTCCACAAGAATCTAATTTCAGATTTGGAATTGCTGCAGCAATTAGACAACAGCGCGCGGAACTTGCACATGGGTGGCGCATGTGACCCAATGCTTGGCAGTGGTTATTTTTTACACTTGCTGTCTCTGGGTGACAGCTTTAGCCAGGGGAAAAAGTAGCACCGTTGGAGCAAGATGCAACAGGATACGGCTCCAGGTAAATCCCAAGTTGAAATAGAACAAGGCCGGTATAAAGTTGAGCAAAGTAAACAGCAGAGCCATTACCACAAGAATTTTCCCAGTTCCCTCATTTGTTTCAGCAACGAAAAAATAAATACTGGTGGCCAAGAATCCTACAGAGATTCCAAGCATAACAAGCGCCCAAAATGCTATCAAAGGATCACGGAAACCTAGCGTATAAAAAGGACTACCCGGCCAATACAGGCCCACTTCCACAAAAGATACAATGCAATATACCAATGATAAGAATCGTGACACATAGTTGTGACTGGTCATGTAGCCTATACTCCAGAATACCCATGTTGCCCTGCCCCTCAGCAGAAAATCAAAAACAGGGCAACATGGGCAATTATTCTACAGCTTTCACTCAATCACTGCGCATACTTTTCATACCGGTAATAGATATCATCCACCATAATGGTCGCCTCCCTGTATTCTTTGTGCATTTCAATAGCCCCCACATCAACCAGGAAAACGTGAGCCTTCTTTTGGATGGACTGCAAAACTGCTGTTGCGCCTTGGATCTCGGCGGCCACATAGCCTTCTATCAACCGAAAATCGTCTATACCGTTGTGCTCTATCATGTATTTGGTAACAGATTGTTCCATATTCCCAGTAACCGGAGGATAAGATAATTCACCGCCTCCAAAAGGCTTGGAGACGAAACGTAAGCGACGAATGTCTACACCATCAAGAATTTTCTCCACTTCCTCGATGGTTAGGGGACCAATAAAAGTGACTGAAGCAGTCTGGAAAGACTCGGGTGGGAGAGAATTAAGCCTGTGCATAGCTTGTGATTTGTACGCAAGCAAATCCTCCATATTCTCAATACGTGGTTCTGTCAATATGACAATCTTCCCTCTTTTCTCAAAAACCACGGTTTGTTCTACATCAGACTCGATTTGTTTCAAAACGTTGCACTGAGCGCAATTTTCGGTAGTGTTCACGGCACTGCCTTTAGCCGTCATTCTAGCTGGCGATTGACTGGACACTTTTTATCGGCTTGAAAACCTGGGCAGCTGGCGGGAAGCCTAACATCGTGTAAGGGTCATCCGTACCGAAAAGCGCCAACACAT
>JBGSMF010000182.1:0-29471 GCA_041740315.1 Thermoflexales bacterium | reverse complement strand
GTTAAGGATAAAATCCGAAACTGGAAAAAAGGATTCCGCGATATGGTCATGGAAACGTGTTGTGGGTTGCACAACTTTAGATTGAACTTCAGACCATGGCACTATGACCCCATCGGCATTTAAACGGCTATAATGTCTAGTTTCTGTCTCAAAACCCATAGGCAGGTATCCCTATACCTGCCGCTACCGTATGGGGATACGGTGGCTATGCAGGTTTTGAGACAGGCACTAGACAGCTATACAGCCCGAAATCTGGAGCGCAGTTTTGGGATCTGCCCGAAACTGCTTGCCCGTGTCCGGCGCTACGCGCCGGCGGGCCGCCAGGCGCGGGTCGGCGTAGCCGACCCGCCTAGTTTTGGTGGTATAATGCTCTCTTGTTGTGGGGTTGACTTTGAATACCAATTCGGCCGGCGGACGATTCAATACTTTTGACGAATTGCTAGAGATGCAAAAGGACGCCTTTAGGGGGGTCCTGATTGTCGCCTGGATGGTCAGCCTGGCGGCGCTGTGGGTGTCTCTGTTTCTAAGCCCGTTTTTTGGTGTGGCAGGGATATTTACCTGGCTTGGAATTACGCCCTTATCACTGGGCTTGTACTGGCTAGTCAACCGCCGCTTTCGCCTGGCCACCTGGCTTTGGGTAGGCGTTTTTATCGTTTTGTTGATCTTGATTATCCCCTGGAATGCTTCCCCCAATCTTGGCGCGGCGCCCTATGGATTCATCTTGGTGGTAGTGGCATCGAGCATGTTGATCTCGCGGGCGGCCACTTTGATCGTGGCCGGACTGGCATCGGGGCTGTCTGTGATTGCGCTGGCGCTGACGGGATACCTGACTTTGGCCGGGCTAGGGGCGCTATTTCCCCCTTTGGCCATGGCCTGGGTGACGGCAGTGATGGGATGGGTGTCATCTGATTATTTGGTGACGGCCCTGATGTGGACGCGGGCTTCGCAGGTAGAAGCCAATACTCAGGCCGAATACTTGCGCCAGAGCCGAGATGCGCTGGAGAAAAGCTTGCTCATTCGAGACAACCTCCATGCCCAGTTGCAAGAGGTCCATCAACAGGTCACCCGCCGCGCCATGCAGCTTGAAACAGCCGGCGAAGTGAGCCGGCGTATTACGGCCTTGCTTGACTTGAAACAACTGCTCATCGAAGTGACCAACCTGATCTGCGACAAGTTTGGTTATTATTATGTGGGCGTTTTTTTGGTGGACGAAAAAGAGCGGGTACTGGTGTTGCGGGCCGCCGGCGGCGAACGCGGCCCGGCTGTTTTGGAGCGTGGCCTGCGTGTGGAGATAGAAGAGAGCAGCCTGAACGGTCGCGCGGTCAAGTTGGGCCAGGTTCAGTGGATCAACGATGTCTCAATGTCGCCGTATTTCCGGCTCGACCCATTACTGCACGAAACGGTATCAGAGTTGGTCATTCCATTGCTGGTCGGCCAGCGCGTGGTGGGCACATTAGATGTGCAGAGCGCGCAGTGTAATGCCTTTACGCCAGACGATGTGGCAGCCCTGCGCGGCCTGGCGGCCCAGGTGGCCATCGCCATTCAGAATACGCGCCTGTACGAATCCGAGCAGGTGCGCCGCCAGGTGGCCGAAACTTTGCGCGAAGTGGGGCGCATTCTTGGCAGCACACTAGATTTGGCTGAGGTGCTGAGCCATCTCTTGGAGCAATTGGCGCGGGTAGTGCCCTATGGACGCTCGTCTGTCATGCTGCAAAGCGGCAATGTGCTGCGGATGGCCGCGGTGCGCGGCTATGACAATGCGCAAAAGGCCATGGGAATCAGGGTGGACATTCGGGAAAACGATGTGTTTTCTCAGGTCAGCCAAAGCCGGCAGGTGCTGGTGATTCCCGATGTGACCGAGTTCCCTGGTTGGAAGCAGCAGCCTTCTTTGCCGATGGATCACTCGTGGCTGGGCGCGCCGCTTATTGCGCATGACAAGGTCATCGGCATGCTCTCGCTCACTCGCCAGGAGCGGGCCGCTTTTGGCCGCGATGAAGGCGAAGTGGCCTATACCTTTGCCAACCAGGCCGCCATTGCCATTCAGAACGCCAGTCTATATGAACAGATTCGCGGGTTTAACCAGCAGCTTGAGCAGATGGTGCAGGAGCGCACCGCAGAGCTAGAGGGCGCGTATCGCTTGCTGGAGCAGTTGGACCAGACTAAATCTAATTTCATCAACATTGCCGCGCACGAACTGCGCACACCCCTGACGGTGATGAAGGGTTACACCGACATGATGCGCCTGGATCCGGCGGTGGCCGGCAGCCCCTTTTTGACCGAGATTCTGACCGGTGTGGTGACCGGCACGGCCCGCCTGTACGAGATTGTCAACAGCATGCTAGATATTGCCCGCATAGACAGCAATGTGCTCGATTTGCACTCGGAACGTGTAGAGGTGCCGGCGGTTGTCCGGCGGGTGCAGTCCGAGTTTGCCTCAGCTCTGGCGGAACGCCACTTGACGCTGCAACTCGATGGCCTGGATAGCTTGCCGGTTATCCAGGCCGATCCCGATATGCTCTACAAAGCGCTTTACAGCGTGGTCATCAATGCCATCAAGTTCACGCCCGATGGCGGCGCAATTGCGATTGTGGGCAAACACATTCACGGTGGTGGCATGAACTGCGCCGAGTTATTGGTGCGCGACACAGGCATTGGCATTGACCCGGAGCATCACGAGTTGATTTTCCAAAAGTTCTACCAAACCGGCCAGGTGGCGCTGCACTCGTCGGGCAAGACCAAATTCAAGGGTGGGGGGCCTGGCCTGGGGCTGGCCATTGCGCGGGGAATCGTAGAGGCCCATAATGGGCGCATTTGGGTGGAAAGCGAAGGGCACGACGAGCAGGCTTGCCCCGGCAGCGCCTTTCACATTTTGCTGCCGGTAGAGGCTGTGCCTGTGCGCCCCAAGATTTTGCCCTGATTGATTCATCAATGTGTGCTGTAACCGCTCACCCTCCCGCAGGTTTGAACGCTTGTGGATGAGCCAGCACAACTTGGCCAGGATTGCCAGCCCGCCCAGCAGCTAATTTTGTAACCTGCGGGAGGGTAGGCTGAGCAATTACTGTGTGCCTTGCATTTGAGTGAGCAGTTGTTCTATCACCCGCGCCATGCGCGGGCCGACATCGCGGATGCTCTCTAGCCCTTTTAGCCCCATCTGTCGGTAGACTAGCCCCACATCTTGCTCCATGTCCTCAATCGCCCACGCGGCTTTGCGCCATGCCCACACGCGCTGGCTCGCTTCGTTGCCCAGTTCCATGTGGTAGAGTTGTTTAGCCAGCGCTTCCACAATGCGCTTGTTGAGGGTATGCTTGTCGCCGGGGATGATGGGGCGGGGCATCCGGTCGGAAAGGCCGTGCTGCTCGCACAGTTCCTTGATTCGCAAGGCAATCCGCGGCCATTGCCCGCCGCTTGCTCCATAGCTTCCTTCGGGATAAAGTTTTTGATACAGGCTTGCCAGGTGGGGGAAGCGTTCTTGCAAGACATTGAAAAAATAGCTGCGCTGTTGATCGGCCAGGGTCAGGCTGCCCGCCAGCACAAACTTGCCGCCGTGGTCGGCCGTCCAGCGGATGACGCAGCGCAGATTTTCGTCGTCGTCGCACAGCCCTGGCAAAATAGGCATAAAGCTGATGCCGGTCAAAATGCCTTGTTGGGCCAATTGTTCCATGGCCTTGAAGCGTTTTTCGACTGGCGGGGCCAGGTGCTCCATCTGGCGCACCTGCGCGGCTTGGGGCGAATCGGGCGCGTAAATGATGCTAAAGGCCGCCACAGTCACAGCGCGCTGGTTGATGGCTTGCAGCAAGTCCAGGTCGCGCAGCACCAGCGGCGATCGCTCTAGCACAAAGACCGGAAAGCCCAGTTCGTAACACACCTGGAGCATTTGCCGCGAAAGATTAAACTTGCGCTCGGCGGGTTGATAATCGCCGGTAGAGATCAAATCTACCTTGGCGCGGCTGAGGGCGCGGCGCAAAAGCTCTGGCGCGTTTTCTTTGACCTTGATGATGTGGGCAAAATCGTTGGGGTCATCGTAGGGCGCATATTTTCGCTCGCGGCAATAGCAAAACTCACAGCCATGCTGGCAGCCCAGGTAAGGGTAAGCGGTATAGCGCGTCCAGAACCAGTGATCTGGGCGCTTGTGTTTGTTGAGAATTGTTTTGGGCCGATAAGGCACAAAGACGGCGCGTCGTTTCATAGCTTGCTGCTCTTACAATTATTCTGACCTGGCCCTGATAAAAGGGTCTTGTCATATTATAGCCGAACGACAGCCAAGAGCAAACAAATGTTGCATGACAGTAACTACTCAGCCTGCACCCTTCGACTACGCGCCGCGCAGCCGGAGCGGAGTGAAACGCAGTCGAAGGAGTGCGGCGCTCCGCTCAGGCTGCTGAGTTACGCATGACATTCCACAAGGAGCCTGGTATCTTTACGCCAGAGGTCGAGGCCAACGCGCTGGGCAGCATACTCGATCAGACAAGGCGGATCGTGAGTGAGAATCGTAACACGCTCAAATTCAAGTTATCTGATGCTGGCAGGACGATCCAGGCCAACTTTTGTCAAAGTACAATTCATGTAACTGCTCAGGCATGTGCCTTTATCTCACCACTAAGGACACCAAGGACACTAAGTAGATTTCCTTTGTGTACTTTGTGCCCTTTGTGGTAAAAAAATGAGCTATGGCTGAGTAGTTACCAATTCATATGATCAAAAGTACCTGGCGCTGGCCCAGGCCGATGTGGAGGCCGGGCCCAAGCGGGCTTTGGCGATTTGCAATGCAAGTATTGCACAGCTTGCAATTTTTCTGAAAAGTATTGATATTTTCAGAAATCTATGCTATACTTTCTGAAATACGCGTGATAATTTTCTGCTCTGCTGAAGGAATGCCTTATGGGTGCAAAAAATCCCCGCCCAACTTTGCTCGATGTGGCACGTCATGCGGGTGTATCCCCTTCTACAGTCTCGCGGGTGCTTAATAACAGCGCTACTGTGCGTGAGCGCGTGCGTGAGCGCGTGCGCGCCTCTGCCGCTATTCTGGGTTATCAAGCAGCGTCTCATTCCTCTACCCTGGCGCTAAAAGACGCTGTCGCCTTGATCATCCCAGACATTCTCAACCCTTATTTCACCGAAATTGTGCGTGGCGTTCAAGATGAGGCCGGCGCCGGCAATTTGTTATTGCTACTGGATACGGCTGAGGACTCGCAACGAGAACACGAGTTTTTGCGTATGCTCGCCAACCAGCCAATCTGTGGCGTCGTCGTATGCGGGTCGCGTATTCTAACTCAGGATATGGTTGCCCTATGCAGCCATTTCAACGCGCCAATGGTGGTCATCAACCGCACCCTTCGATTGCCCAATGTTGCCTGCCTCGTCACTGACCTCAAGAATACCACCCATCGAGCTACTCACCATTTGATTGATTTGAATCACAGCCGCATTGCCTATCTGACCGGCCCCAGCAAGTCTGAAGTTTCGCTGGCGAGACGAGAAGGCATTGAGACCGCCTTGAGTGAAGCGGGATTGGCTTTGCGGCCAGAATGGTGTCCTGTCAGTTTCCCAGATGTGGATGGCGGCTTTCAAGCAATGAGCGCGTTGCTGGCTCTGCCGTCGGTTAACCGCCCAACTGCCGTGATCGCTTACAATGACCTCATGGCATTTGGCGTATTGCACGCTGTTCGCTCGCATCACCTGCGCGTGCCAGAGGATATCTCTGTCATTGGCATTGATAACATCTCGATGGCGGCACACTCGAATCCCCCGTTGACTACGATCTCTGTGCCTAAACATCGCATGGGAAGAATGGCAATGCAAGTGTTGCGGCGGATGCTGGATGGATATCCACCGCCAGAGGAAGGATACACGCTCTTTGAGTGCCCACTCATCGTTCGAGAGTCTACCGCGTTCGCGCCAGGAAGCAATGGACGCAGCGCCATCGAAGGTTAGATTGTACGGCGATTGAAATTCAAGCCAGGAGGTGCACAGGAAAAATCTATTGTCCTTTGTTATCTTGTGGGCAGAACCTTCTGCCATTATTCTCGATTACCCCAATACTCAGGAGGGAAAAATGAATCGCAGTAGGTGGATGACGCTGCTTTGCGTCACAATGGTGTTCCTGTTTGTCTTTTCGGCGTGCGCGCCAGCGACCACGCCGACCGCTACAACGCCAGCCCAGTCCCCTCAACCGGGAACGACGCACATTGAAGCGCCCATGCTGGCCGAACAGGTCAAAGCCGGCAAGCTCCCATCAGTTGATGAGCGTGTCTCCGAACAGCCGCTTGTCGTCACGGCGATTGAAGAAGTCGGCCAATACGGCGGCACCTGGCGTGTAGCCTGGAAGGGGCCAGCAGACTTTCACGCGTATGGCCGCCTGAACTATGAACCTATCTTGCGCTGGCCGCGTAATCCCAAAGACCCTATCCTGCCCGGCCTGGCATACAAGTGGGAATTCAGCTCCGATGGCAAGTCTCTCACCCTATACTTTCGCAAGGGCCTCAAGTGGTCGGATGGCCAGCCGTGGACAGTAGATGATATTATCTTTTGGTGGGAAGACATCGAGAACAATAAAGAGCTGACCGCCGCCCCACACGCCGAATGGATCGTCAATGGCAAACCGATGACGCTCAAAAAGATTGACGATATTACGATCCAGATGGATTTCGATGGCCCCAACGGCCTGGTACTGCGCATGTTGGCTTTTCATGGCAACCAGTGGCCGCTCAACTTTGAACGATTCGGCGCTTTTGCCCCCGCCCACTACCTAAAGCAATTCCACCCCAAGTACAACAAGGACGTTACAGATTACAAGCTGTTTAACGAAAAGGCCGATGATCTGAATCCTGAGCGCCCCGCCATGACGGCCTGGGTCGTTTCGGAATACAAGCCGGGCGACGCCAAGCTCGTTGCCAGCCGCAACCCCTACTACTGGAAAGTGGATGAAAAGGGCCAGCAGCTTCCATACATTGACCAGATCGAGGTAACCCTGGTAGAGAACAATGACGCGATAGCTGCCCTGGCCTTGGGTTGCGAGATTGACATGCAGTTCCGCAACATGGATCTACGGAAATTCTCGCTGTTCAAAGAGAACGAGCAAAAATGCGATTACCGCGTCTTTCGCTGGCCCTCAGCCCAGGGCACGACGCTGGCGCTCTGGCCCAACCAGAGCTATGCCGCCGACCCGGTGCTGCGCGATATTTTCCAGAACAAGGATTTTCGCGTTGCCCTATCTGTTGCGATTGACCGCAAAAAGATCAATTCGGTCGCTTACCTGGAGCAAGGGGTAATCCGCTCAGAGACGGTTGTGCCAGACTCGGCTTTTTACGTGTCTGAGGTTGAAGCCATTTATACCGAATACGATCCCACTCTAGCCAACGAATTGCTCGACAAAGCCGGCCTCAAGATGGGGCCAGATGGCAAGACTCGTCTGCGCCCAGATGGCAAGCCGCTCGAGATCACCATCGAAACTGAGCGCAGCGGCGCTGACGTAGATGCGCTCCAACTGATTGTTGAGAACTGGAACGCAGTGGGCGTCAAGACGGCGCTCAAGACCATGACGCGCGATCTATTCTGGCCGCGCGCCACGGGCAACGAGGTTCAGATCTCTGTATGGAGCACTGATCGTGGATTGGAACCCTTTGTGGATCCTATCTATGTCTTCCCCTTCGACGAACGCTCGTGGATGGCGCCGGCCTATGGCACGTATTACAAGACAGCGGGCGCCCAGGGTGAAAAACCCACCGGCAAGCTGGCCGAAGCGCAGCAGCTCTTTGATCAATTCAAAGCCACCCTCGATCCGGCCAAGCAGCTCGAGATTGGCCAGCAGTTGGTCAAGATGGCAGCGGAGGAAGCTTGGACGATTAGCACCGTGGGTATGGTGCCCGCGCCGTGCATCGTCAAGAACAATTTTCGCAACGTGCCGGAAAAGTACACCCAGGACTGGATTTTTATGTCGCCTGGCAACTTGGACCCAAGCCAATTCTTTTTCAAGAAATGAGCGGCACAGGCGCATTGCGCCTATAGGATAGGAAAGGCGCGACGCACCGCCGTGTGGGATGCCTCGCGCCTGCCTCTCCTTTAAAAGATTGCCATGATCACGTATATCATTCGTCGCCTGCTGGGAATGATTCCCACTCTTTTTTTGGTTTCTATTCTGACCTTTATCATCATCCAGTTGCCACCTGGCGATTTCATGTCCACGCTCGCTGCCAATGTCGGGAGCAGCGGATCGAGCATGGATCAGGCCACCGTAGAGAACTTGCGCCACCAGTATGGGCTGGACGAACCGGCCTACAAGCAATATCTGAAATGGATCGCGGGTTTTCCGCGCGGCGATTTTGGCTATTCTCTCGAATGGAGAAGCCCCGTGAGCAACCTGATCTTGGGGCGGCTGGGACTCACCTTGGCCCTCTCACTCCTTTCACTCGCGCTCATGTGGCTGATTGCCATGCCGATTGGCATCTATTCTGCTACGCACCAGTATTCTTTGGGTGATAACCTGCTCAGCTTTTTGGGATTCCTGGGACTTTCTATGCCAGAGTTTTTGCTTGGCCTGTTGTACCTGGCGATCGGCATTTTTGGTTTTGGCACCTCGGTGAGCGGCCTCTTTTCACAGGGCATGGAAAAAGCCCCGTGGTCGCCAGCCAAAGCATTGGATTTGGCGTGGCATCTGTTCTGGCCTGCGCTCATCTTGGGCGCCAGAGGCATGGCGCAGTTGATCCGCATCATGCGGGGTAGCCTGCTGGAAATCTTGGGGCAGCAATATATCACAACCGCTCGGGCCAAGGGCCTGAAGGAACAGGTCGTCATCAACAAGTATGCCGTGCGCGTTGCCACCAATCCCCTGATCAGCGTGATGGGCATGCAACTGCCCGAATTGATCAATGGCGCCACAGTGCTGGGCATCGTGCTCACATTGCCAACAACGGGCCCAATGTTTGTCCGCGCGCTGATGAGCCAGGACATGTACCTGGCGGGAACTTTTTTGCTCTTTCTTAGCCTGATGCTCATGCTGGGCAACTTGCTCGCCGATATCGCCCTGGCATGGGTTGACCCGAGGATACGGTACGAATGAGCCCTCTTGAGGCTGGACCTGGAACATACGAGGACATTAGCGAGGCGCTGACGGGCCGCGCTGAAGAGGAATTACGCTACGGACTCTCGCAGTCCCAATTGATGTGGCGCAAGTTCATTCGCAACCGCGTGGCCATCGTCGGCGGTGTCGTCGTACTGGTCTTTTACCTGGTGGCTCTCCTGGCCGACTTTATCGCTCCGTACGGCGGCGACCAACGCTTTGTGGACTATCTCTATGCTCCGCCTCAGGGAGCGCGCTTTGATCTACAAAGCGGCTTGTACATGTACGCGCTGAATATAAACTTTAATCCTGACATCCTGCTCACAACGTATCAGCCTGACCCTAATCGCAAGATCCCGATCAAATTCCTTGTTCACGGCCAAACGTACAAGCTGGCGGGCTGGATCGAAACTGATGTGCACCTCTTTGGTCTGGAGAGCGAGACCATGGGACTCTTTTTACTTGGCTCGGATCGCCAGGGCCGAGACATGCTTTCGCGTATCCTGATCGGCAGCCAGATGTCGCTGACGATAGGGCTGGTGGGTGTTATCCTGAGCCTGATCATCGGCTCGATCGTGGGAGTTGCCTCGGGTTATTACGGTGGACAGATTGACAATCTGATGCAGCGCATCGTCGAGACTATTCGCTCGTTCCCCTCTGTTCCTCTGTGGATGGCGTTGTCGGCGGCGTTGCCACAGCATTGGCCGGCAGAGTTGGTTTATTTTGCCATCACGGTGATCCTCTCTTTCATCGGCTGGACGTGGCTGGCCCGCCAGTTGCGCGGCAAGGTATTGGCCTTGCGCGAAGAAGAGTTTGTGCTGGCCGCCCAACTGGCGGGGGGCGGTGATGCGTGGGTCATTTTCCGTCACCTGATTCCGGCCGTGTTTGGACACATTATCGTCATCTCTACGCTGGCGATGCCCAACATGATTTTGGCGGAAACGACCTTGTCGTTTCTCAACCTGGGCCTGCGCCCCCCACTTATCAGTTGGGGGGTCTTGCTACAAGAAGCTCTGAACCTGGAATCCGTGCGCCACTATCCGTGGCTGCTCGCGCCGGCCATTTTCATCGCCGCTCTAGTGCTGGCGTTCAACTTTTTCGGCGACGGTCTGCGCGACGCCGCCGACCCTTATACGATGTAGCTGTCAAGACCTGGAAAAGACCATGGCGATATATAAAAGACCTTTGCTCGAAATTCAGCGCCTCAAGACCTACTTTGACACGCTTGATGGTCAAGTGCGCGCTGTAGACGACGTGACGTTCTCGATTGCGCCCCAAGAGACGGTTGGCCTGGTAGGCGAATCGGGCTGCGGCAAGTCTGTCACAGCGTACTCTATATTGCGCCTGTTGCCGCCCAAGTACTGCCACATTGTCCAGGGCAACATCAAATTCCATCGGCGCAACGGTGAGATCGTTGATTTGGCCCAGGTGGATTGTCACGGCGATTTGATTCGCTCGATTCGCGGCAACGAGATTGCAATGATCTTTCAGGAACCGATGACATCGCTTTCGCCTGTGCACACCGTTGGCAGCCAGATCATGGAGGCGGTGGAGATTCACCAGCAGGTGGGCAAGGCCGAAGCGGAGAGGCGCACCGTCGAGGTGTTGAAAGCGGTCGGCATTGCCAGTCCCGAACAGCGCATCCACGAATATCCGCATCAATTCTCCGGCGGCATGCGCCAGCGCGCGATGATTGCCATGGCGCTTGCCTGCAAGCCTTCTTTGCTGATCGCCGACGAGCCGACAACGGCGCTCGATGTGACTATTCAGGCGCAAATCCTGGAAGTCATGAAGTCGCTCCAGGAGCGGTTCGAGATGTCTATTCTGATCATCACGCACAACCTGGGTGTAGTGGCAGAGATGGCCAGCCGCGTGGCCGTGATGTACATGGGCAAAATTGTGGAAAGCGGCGCGGTGCGCACTATTTTTCATCACCCTCTTCATCCTTACACCGTGGGACTGATGCAGTCTGTGCCCAAGATGGGGCGCAGCGTCAAGCAGCGGCTCGTGCCTATTCCCGGCAGTGTGCCTGATCCATTCTCGATCCCAAAGGGCTGCGCGTTCTTTCCGCGTTGTTCGGCGAGCAAAAAAACTGCCTGCACTGGGCCGAAAGACGTGCCGCTGATAGAGGTCGAACCAGATCACTGGGTGCGGTGCACACTTTATCCGTAAAGAGCTTGGCCATGGCTGTAGATTCAAATCAAGTTATCCCAGCTTCGCCGGGATTTTAGCTGCACTGAAGACTTAAGTTGACGGCAGCAAGGTCGAAAAGGAAATTCCTATTGACTCAAGTTATTCTCCAAGTCGAAAAACTAAAGAAATATTTTCCTATTCAGCGCGGCCTGCTCAAACGCGTGGTCGGGCATGTCCGGGCCGTAGATGGAGTGAGCCTGTTTATCCGCCAGGGTGAAACGCTGGGGCTGGTGGGGGAATCTGGCTGTGGCAAGACAACTGTGGGGCGGCTCATCCTTCGCGCGATCGAGCCAACTGAAGGTCAGGTTTTGTACCGGCGCGGTGGAGAAATGATCGAGCTGACCAAAATCTCTCGCCGAGGAATGAAGCCTTTCCGACGCGAGATGCAGATCATTTTCCAAGACCCCTTCTCGTCGCTCAACCCACGCATGACGGTGATGGATATTATCGCAGAGCCGTTGAGAATTCACGGCGTGGCGCAGCCCGACAAGGTCAAGGCGCGCGTGCGCGAATTGCTGGAATGTGTTGGGCTGCGCGTCCAGCACATGAACCGCTATCCGTATGCCTTTTCCGGCGGGCAACGCCAGCGCATCGGCATCGCTCGCGCGCTTGCGCTAAACCCCAAGTTTATCGTGTGCGACGAGCCTGTGAGCGCGTTGGATGTCTCGATCCAAGCGCAAGTGCTCAACCTGTTGCACGACCTCCAACAGGAATTGGGATTGACTTATTTGTTCATCTCGCACGACCTTTCGGTGGTGGAGCACATCAGCGATCGTGTGGCCGTGATGTACCTGGGCAGCATTGTCGAGCTGGCCCGGTCTGAAGAATTGTATGCCAACCCGCGCCATCCCTACACCGAAGCGCTGCTTTCCGCTGTGCCCAGCTCTGACCCCGATTATCTCATCAAGCGAATCATTCTTCCAGGCGATGTGCCAAGCCCATCCGACCCACCGCCTGGTTGCAAATTTCATCCACGCTGCCGCTATGCCA
This sequence comes from Thermoflexales bacterium, assembly GCA_041740315.1. Lineage (GTDB taxonomy): Bacteria > Chloroflexota > Anaerolineae > Fen-1058 > Fen-1058 > JBGSMF01. The sequence continues at coordinate 17,233 of JBGSMF010000182.1, read as the reverse complement.
AAGACACTTGCAAGACAAAAAATCCAGTGTGGCGTGAGCTTTCGCCTGACCATTGGGCGGCCTGTCACCTGGCGGATGAGTTAAAGCTGGCTGGCATTGTGGCATAGCGTCAACTCAACTTTGGCCTGAAGGAGAACACTATGAAATTGAGCGTCCACGCCAACCAAGAGCCAACCGTCACAACACCAGACGGCGCGCAGCGTCGCATCCTGAGTTACGGCGGCAAGCTGATGCTGGTCCAATTTGCGTTCGAGGCGGGCGCGACTTCGTGGCTGCATAGTCACTCTCATGAGCAAGTGGGCTATGTCGTTTCGGGCGAGATTGATTTTAACCTGGAGGGCCACGAGCCAGTGCGCCTCTCGGCTGGGGGCAGTTACTATGTTCCACCCAACGTCAAGCACAATATTGTGACTTTTTCGCCTACTGTTCTGGTGGATGCCTTTACACCCATCCGCGAGGATTTTTTGGGAGGATAAAGAACCTGGACATGACGCTCCCGATTGAACGCTTGCTACAAATCAATGCGCCTGCTGAAAACCTGATCGCCAAGATTCGCCAATCGCCTTCGGCCCCGACCATGCTCAAGGTTCTGCGCCGGGCCGCGCCTGACTGGGGCACTATTCCGCAGACAACTTTTACACTCTACCGTGAGTTTGAGCGCACAGGCGTGCGCGGCAACTATGAGCGCGCCTATTTCCTCAAGCGCGCACAACTGACGCGCGCCGTCGTCGAGATGATCTTGGGCGACGACGATTCAATGCGCGATGCCATTCATGACTGGCTGTGGAGTATTTGCGAAGAAACGACCTGGCTTTTGCCTGCGCACGAAGAACAAGGCCCTGATTATTGGGATCTGGGGCAGTCGCCGCGCACCTTGCCTTGGGGGGCGCACACCCTGCTCACGCGCGAGCCAGACTCGATTGACTTGTTCGCCGCCGAGACTGGCGCGAGCCTGGCCGAGACGGTTTATTTGGTGGGGGAGCGCCTGGCGCCCGAAGTCGTCCAGCGCGTCCGCCAACAGGTCGAGCGGCATATCTTCAAGCCCTACCTGGCCTATGGGCGCAAGCATTGGTGGTACAAGGGCGCGCTCAATTGGAACGGCGTGTGCAATGGCGCAATTGGGCTGGCATTCATGCGGCTCGAACGCGACCCGCGCACACTGGCGGAGGCCATTGGGCAGGCGCTGGAAGGTCTCGAGGCTTACATCGCTGCCGGCTTTGAGGCCGACGGCGGCTCGATTGAAGGAATTGGATATTGGAATTACGGGCTGATGTATTATGTGGCGTTGGCAGAGCTTTTGCGCGAACGCACCGCCGGTCAACTCGACCTGCTGGCCGCGCCACGCATGAAGGATATTGCCCGTTATCCTCTGGCTACCGCGCTTTCGCCCGGAGCGTACGTCAACTTTGGCGATGCGGTGGAAGAGCTGGCGCTCGCACCTGGCGTCGTTCAGAGACTGGGCGAGCGAAGCGGCGTGGATGATTTGCGCGCGTTGCTGATTGACCCGCTGCGTCTCGAAGGTCGAGGCGTCGCCGCCGCCAAGCTGCCCATCATCTTGCGCGACATGGCCTGGTGGGACGGCGCCGTGCGGCCCTTCCCTGCGGCGGCTCATCAAGATTTTTACTTGCCGGCCTGCGCGATGATCAAACTCTGCGGGCAGACGGCAAAGGGCCAGCCGGTGGCGCTGGCAGCCAAAGCGGGTCACACCGACGGGCATCACAGCCACACCGATATTGGTCATTTCATCTTGCACGTGGACGGCGAAAGCCTGCTATGCGACCCTGGGCGTGGACTATACAGCCGCGAGTACTTTCGCCAGCCGCGCTATGAAAACATCTTTTGCAATTCTGTCGGCCACAGCGTCCCGCGCATCGGCGGGCGCTTGCAAGCGCCTGGCCCAGAGTTTGGAGGACATCAACGCTATCACGGCGTCATCGTCGGCCATAGCGAACGCGAGGACGAGAAATTCGTCGTCATTGATTTTTGCCGCGCGTACGATTTGCCGGCGCTCACGCTGGCGCAGCGCACCTTGCGGCTGATTCCCAAGACGGGTGAGACGCTAGTGGAAGACGTGTTTGTCTTTGATGACACACCGTTGCAAGTCGAAGAGACCTTTGTGACGTGGTTCCCGGTCGAGGTGAACGGCCCCACCGCGCAAGTGACGGGCAAGCGAACAAGCTTGGAACTGACCGTGCAAGAGCCTGAGGGCGCTACCTTCTGGGCCACGCGTCTGGAAAAAGAGTGCCGCGCCAATCAACGAGAAGGCATACTCACCCGTCTCACAACTATCTTACCAGCCGGGACCAATCGCTTTCGCTTACGCATTACCCCAGGCAGCCCTGGTTCCTATTGACGTTCGTGTAGCTAAAGGATCGCTTTGGTCAAGAAACATCTACAATTTTCCCCCCAAGCGTTCCTTTACATGCCCGAAGGGCAGTAATCCTTTAACTCAGGAAACAAAATGATCGGCCAAACATGGAAATCTGAAATCCGCGAATTTAAAGACGCCCAGACCGGACGGACCATCCAGCAATTGACCTCTATTGGCAACAACGTCCACCTGTACTTTACCGAAAACTCGTTCGACGCGAACAGGAATGAAATCATCTTTCTCTCCGACCGCGCCTCAGGGGATGACAAAGCTCCGCACAAAGATCCTCACTACAATCTGTTTCGCATGAACCTGGATACGGGCGAAATCGTGCAATTGACCGACGAGCCTGCACCCAGTCCGTGCAATCACGCCGGGTCAGTGGGGCGCGTCACCAAAACGCCCGATAGCCGTATTGTCGTTTACATGACCGGGAACACGATCAAGAAACTAGACACCGAGACGGGCGAGATCTCGGTGATTTATACAGAAGCCGGCAACTATACACTTGGCTCGCCCTCGATTGCGCGCAACCAACGCTATATCGCCTTTACACGCAATGAGCAAGTCAGGGTTGCAGACGGTCCCAACTATGCCGGCTTTAAGGAGAACTTTTACCTGATCAAAGATGGACGGATTACGCTGGCTTATCTGGACGGTTCGGGCTGGTTTGACGTGTTCAAGGATACTCATTGGGTCGAGCATTTCCAGTTCTGCCCCGACGATAGCGCCCTTGGCTCATATTGCCACGAGGGACCGTGGAACCTGGTCACGCAGCGCATCTGGCTGCTAGATTTTGTTTCGCGCGAGGCTCGGCCTTGTTTCCGTCAGACCGAAGACGATTCGATCGGCCACGAGTTTTGGACGCAGGATGGTTACATCTTTTTCGACGATCGCGGCCCCGGTCACGACGGGACAATCACATCCGACCGGACGCAAGCCGTGGCAATCAATATCCAGGTCAATCAGAACGCCATGATTCCCTTTGTCGGCCTGGCCGACCGTCAAGGCGACATTGTCAAGCGGATTGACATGCCATTCTACTGTAATCATTATCACGCCAACCCAGACCACACGATCCTCGTCGGCGATGACGTGGACGACCTGGTGCTGATTGATATTTCTGGCGAGGAAGCGAAATTAAAAGTGCTGTGCAATCACAAAACTTCGTGGCATACGCAGAGCGCGCACTGCCACCCAACGTGGAGTTGGGATGGCAGCCGCATCCTGTACGCTTCGGATAATGGAGGCAAGGTGAACTTGTACCTCGTCCGGGCTGACGCGCCGCCGGAGAACATTGGCAATGTGGGAAGCGTCACGCGGAAGGAGACGACATGCTGACACCCTGGGAACGTTTTGCAAGCGTCGCGCGTGGTGGACAGGCTGACCGGGTCCCCGTCGCCTTGATCGTAGACAGCCCTTGGTTGCCTGGTTACGCCGGCATCGGCGCGCTCGATTATTTCTTGCGGCCGGACGAATGGCTTTGCATCAACCTGAGCCTGCTCGAACGCTTTCCCGACGTCGCATGGATTCCGGGTTTTTGGATCGAGTATGGTATGGCGGTCGAACCTTCGGCATTTGGCGCGCGCATCGTCTGGCATCGTGATCAGCCGCCGTCCATCGAGCCGGTGAGAGGTGGGCTGGCCGTGCTGGCTGACGCCGAGCCGCCCGACCCGCAGCGGCACGGCCTCATGCCGTTCGTCTTGCAACGTTATGCGGACGCCGAGCGGCGTCTGTTGCCCGAGGGCCTAACTATCAAGATGGTAGCAGCGCGCGGACCGCTTGCCGTGGCCAGTTGGCTGCTCGGCGTGACCCATCTGATGATCGCGTTCAAGCGCGAGCCTGAAGCCGTGAGCCGTCTGTTGGATACGTTGACCCACATGACGATTGCCTGGTTGAGAGCGCAACTCGACGTGTTGCGCGAGCCGGCAGGTATCCTCGTCCTGGATGACATTGTTGGGATGCTTTCGCCCAAACTGTTCGAGCAATTCGCTCGCCCGTATTTCACGCGCATCTTTGCCGAGTTCAAGCACCTCATCAAGGTCTATCACAATGACACTCCCTGCTCGCACTTGATTGAGCCAATGGCAACGCTCGGCTTTGACGTATTCAACTTTAGCCACGAGCTGGACATTGCCACGGTGCAGGCCAAGATGCCTGGCATTGCGTTGATGGGCAACGTGCCGCCGCGTGATGTGATGGCGCGCGGCGCGCTGGAACAGGTGCGAGCCTGGGCGCGAACGTGCGTGGACAAGACGGGCGGGCGCGGCCTCATTCTTTCGGCTGGGGGAGGCGTTTGCCCGGGTACGTCGCCAGAAGCGATTGACGCGCTGGTGAACATTGAATTAGGTTAAAACGTAACTGCTCAGCTATAGTCACAACTTTGCTCCAACACCAAGTCAAGGCGCTGGTCATTGAGATTCTTTGCTTTGCTACCCAGAAACTGGCAGTCACACTTGCCCTGGTGGGCAGTGCCAGGGTTGCAGCCGCTACAGGCGGCGCGGCAATCTCAATGTAAACGAGGGATTGCTTCGTTGGCCCGCTACGCGGGCCCCCTCGCAATGACCGGCGCAAGTTTCTGATTTCCGACATAACGCCAAGGGCGATATGAATTCTCAGAATGACACCAACCAAGTTTGGTCACACCCGTTTCAAAACTCGCAGCCATGCTGGCAGCCCAGGTAGGGGTAAGCGGTATAACGCGTCCAGAACCAGTGATCTGGGCGCGTGTGTTTGGTGAGAATTGTTTTGGGCAGATAAGGCACAAAGACGGCGCGTCGTTTCATAGCTTGTTGCTCTTACTGTTGCTTATTTTTACCTGACTTTGATGACAAGGTTTTCATATTATGGCCTAACGATGGCCAAGAGCAAAAAGTGTTGTGCGGCATTCTACATCCCAAAAAGCGCGCCAAAAGCCAAAGGCTATGGCGCGCTTTTGTCAGGCTCAAAGCGTGACTATGTTTGGCAATGATTTTAGCTCATCATCTATGGCTAGCCTTTGTTCTGCTACCTGATCTGGCGCCGGCTGCCAAGTGAATCATTAACGCACCGGTATCCACGCATAGTTGCCGCCAACCAACTGACATTCGTAGCCTTCAATGACTTTGTTGGCATTGGCCCTGGTCGCTTCACACTGGTACCAGGCGCCTTGACTGCGCCCCTCAAGGGTGTCCCAGCTACAAACCCAAACGCCATTGACCGTGCCGTGATCGGCCGCCCCGCCGCTGCTATACAAGCAACGATCATCGTTGAGACAAACGGACGGATTGGGCTGAATTGGCGACTGGTACGGCGGCTGACCATAGTAATCGCTTTGCCACTTGTGTGCTGTGCCAGGGCAAGACACTGTAATTTCTACATTTGGTGTATAGCCCCCAAACCAGTGTATGCCCTCTCGCACCATGCGCCACTGAAAGTCATACGTCCCCGGCGTGGTGGGCGCGGTGATGTCAAAGGTAAAGGTCTTGCTTTGGCCCTGCCCAATCGAGTCGGTGGAGGAAAGCAGGATTCGGGTGCCGCCTGTCCACAGAGTATTGTCCTGTGGGTTCTGGGTGCCCAGTTTGTACCCCCCCGCTCGAGTCCATGTCGTCGTGCCGTTATTCTTCATCTTGATGGAGACCTGCCTGTGCTCACCGGGCTGCAGCGTTAGGGGCACATTCTGGCTGACGAATTGAGCGTTGTCAATGGCGGGCGCCACGACCGTGATTCCTACGTTTGGCGTATAGTCTCCAAACCAGTGTACACCCTCTTGCACCATGCGCCACTGAAAGCCATATGTTCCCGGTGTGGAGGGGGCCGTGATGCTAAAGATAAAGGTATAGTTTTGGCCTGGCTCAACCGACACGCCAGGGGGAAGCAGGATTCGGGAGCTGCCTGTCCACAGGGTATTGTCTTGCGGGTTCTGGCTGCCCAGTTTATATCCCCCGGCTCGGGTCCAGGTCGTCGTGCCGGCATTTTTCATCGTAATGGAAACCTGCTGTTGCTCGCCGGTCTGCAGCGTCGTCGGCACATTCTGGCTGACGAATTGAGCGTTGTCAATGGTGGGCGTCGCCATTGGGAAGGTCAGGCCAGGCCCGCCACAGCCATGACAGCCAGGGCTTGGATAACTTGTTTCCACCTCACACTGCTGGCTCCAGTAGCACATGGCGTCAGAAACGCCGCCAGGCGGCGCGTGGTGATTAAAGTTGTGATTGTTCCAGCACTTGAATACCTCTTCTGAAGGGCCAATCAACAAGTTGCAGATACCACCAATGAACTTGTCTGCCCCCGCGCCCAGGATAGACGACCTAAGCGGATTGTTAAAGACCTGACAAGAGTTAAAGTAGAGCGCCTTGTCATTTAGACCACTGGGCTGGAGAGTATTGAAATAAGTATAAGACAATGTGGCATCTGAGAGCAGAATCCCGGTTGTTGAACCATGGCCTATCCTTCCCCAATAGAGCAGGTTGGGGCAACTCAGCCAGTTCTTGATGGCGGTAGTGTTCTCTTCAGTGCCAAGCAATTTTCTGGCCGTGTAGCCGGCTGAAACAGCATAGTCGTACGATGTATTAACGCCCTCGACCGCCGTTGGGAATTCCGTTGTGCATGTGCTGAGCAGCACCTGGATGGTTGGATCAGGACAAGTTGGTGGAGGCGCTATCGCTTCGGTGCGTTCAGTGTCTTGGGGGGTATAATTTTTCTCAACCAAAGTAACCTCGTAATTCGCTCCCAATGTGATCTTGGCCGCTTCGACCAAGTAGGTGTCGCTGCGAAGCAGGTATACAATCAGGATTGAGGGGACAGCTTTGCCATCGAAAAGCACATCCACTTGCGCCTTCAGATACGGGCCTTGGGCGAATTCTGCGTCAAGCTCGCCCTTGACGATTTCAACAATGGTGTTTGTGGCAAGCTCTTTGTGCTGCGCCAGGACGCTGGCAAAGACCTCGACCGGCACATCAGAAGGTAACGGGCCTGCCGCCAATGGTGGTTGCGCCGCGCCGAGCGTAAGCAGAACTAGTACGACCACAATGCTAAAACGGGTCAGTAGTTGTTTTTTCATCGTTTATACTCCTTCTTGCAAAAGTGCACTGGTGTCAATAGCCGACTGGCGCTCTGCCCTCTGGCGCCACCAGGCCATTAATTGACGGGCACCCAGGCATAGTTGCTGCCAACCAGCTCACATTCGTAGCCCTCGATGACCTTGTTGGCATTGGCCCTGGTCGCCTCACACTGATACCAGACGCCTTGATGGCGTCCCTCAAGGTTGCCCCAGCTGCAAATCCAGACGCCATTAATTGTGCCATGGTTGACTGCTCCGCCGGCGCTATACAAGCAACGATCGTCGCTGAGGCAGACGGACGGGTTGGGTTGGCCCGGCGACTGGTATGGCGTTTGGCCATAGTAATCGCTTTGCCACTTGTGCGCTGTGCCAGGGCAGGGCGTGGGTGTCTTGGTTGGAGTTGGCGGGATTAAAGTTGGAGTCGGCGGGATTAAAGTCGGTGTTGGCGGGATTAAAGTCGGTGTTGGCGGAACTAGAGTCGGAGTCGGCGGGATTGGAGTTGGTGTCGGTGGACTGCAATAGGGCAAGGTTGTAGAATGCCACGTCCACTGCTGTGTGAGGCCGTCCCAGAAATTCCATTGAGCTGTGTTCCCAGACACTGCAAAGTTGAGGATGGCGTCGCCTTCGTTCTCATAAGCAATCTGAGTCAATCTTGTAATTGTGCCGCCTGTCACACAATTTGCATAAAAGGCATACTGCCGCACAGCGCCATTTCTATATTGCCAAACAACGGTATTTCCAATGACTTGGAAGGCGGCGATAAAATCAGTCGTTGCGTTATTTTGCCGCGCAATGCCGGTTTGAGTGATTTGCACGATCGTGCCCGAGTTGCCCGTCAGACTATTCGAGTAGAAAGCAAATTGGCAAGGAAAAACATTTGCGTCTATGATATATGACCAAAAAGCTCTTCCACCTGAAATCTTCCAATTGTCGAGCCGGTCATTTGCATCTGCGCGTTGGGTGATCCGGACTCCACCACATTCATACCAAGAATAACCGCCGCTGGAAACGAATTGACACGTAATTGCAGCCTTTTGACTCAAACGGGAAGAGGCTTGAGATGAAGCCAGCGATGGGGCTACGGCCGCTAACAATGCCACCAGAACCAGGGCCAGGCTCAAAACAATGTTTAATCGAAGTCTTGTCATTTTTCTCTCCAAGATAGATTCTATTGCCAGAGGGCAATTGTCAAATCTGAGAGGATGCCGCTCTGTTGCCTGTGTTCAGGCCCGCATGCGCACTAGCGCGCCGCATGCGCGCGCGTCCCTGTGTCGTCGGGAATACGCCGAGAGTTCTCGTGATATAGGCCGCCGCTTGGCCGTGCCATTGCCCCGGATAGGCTCACGCCCTCTGCGCAGGGTTGCGGTTCTTGGGCAGCCATTGTATTCAATGTGAAAGGGTGACTACTCAGCACCCTGAGCGTCCTTCGGCCTTTCCTTCGACTGCGCTCAGGATGCAGTTCCGCTCAGGCTGCGCGGCGCGCAGTCAAAGTGCATCCTGAGCAAAGTCGAAGGAGAGGCAAGCTGTGTAGTTACGTGAAAGGAATATCTGCCCTAATAAACGAGCCGAAAAGCAATTTGCCGAGGCATCCGGGAGACAAAAAACAGCGACGAGGTGGACTTGCCTCTCGTCGCCAGAAATATATAGGAGACTAATGGTGGCTCAGCGCCAGCCGGCGCTTGTATCATTAATTGGCTGGCGGCACCCAGGCATAGTTGCCGCCAACCAACTCACATTCACAGCCCTCGATGACTTTGTTGGCATTGGCCCTGGTCGCTTCGCACCGGTACCAGACGCCTTGACTGCGTCCCTCAAGGTTGTCCCAGCTACAAATCCAAACGCCATTGATCGCGCCGTGGTTGGCTGCTGCACCGTTGCTGTATAAACAACGATCGTCGTTGAGGCAGACGAGCGGGCTGGGTTGGCTCGGCGACTGGTACGGCGTTTGCCCATAGACATCGCTTTGCCACTTGTGCGCCGTGCCAGAGCAAGGCGCTGGCAAGTGCACGTCAACTTGCACCGACTGTGTTATCGGCCCTGGCACATGACGTACCACACTTTGGCTGACGCCATTATAGACAGCCGTGACTGTAATCGTTCCGCCAATACTCATTTTAACTATTCTGTTCAGCCGAACGCCATAATAGGGAATTGGGTCGGTCAAGCTAGGCTCGGTTATATCGGTAAAACCATCCGGGTTGAGGGGGCCTTTTATCGTCACCTGGACGCCCTCGACTGGCTTGGCGCCATAGTACACGCGTCCATAAATGCAACAAGGGTCAACAATGCCTCCCCCATCGCAATCGTGGGGTTTGGGGTCGGAGGCTAATTTCAACCTTGGCTTGGCAAGCGGCCTGGCGACTAAAGCCCGGGTTTGTACAGCATCGCTTGGGGCAAAAGGCAGGCCAGCCCCCTGGGCGGGCGCGTTCACCGGTAATAGGCCCACCGCGAGCATTACAAAGATAGATAAGAGCTTGATACAGTTCTTCATGGTGTCTTTTCAATAATCTGGGGTGAGGGCAGGGCATGCCCTACCCAGACGGTGTAATCACAAGGATTACCCCCACATTTTGAAATGTTACTCTTCATGTTTACCTCAATTGAGGGGCGCCCACACATAGTCGCCGCCAACCAACTCGCATTCATAGCCTTCGATGACCTTGTTGGCATTGGCCCTGGTTGTTTCGCACTGGTACCAGACGCCTTGCTGGTACCCATCAAGGATGGCCCAGCTACAAATCCAAACGCCATTAATCGTGCCGTGGTTGACCGCCCCCCCGGTGCTATACAGACAGCGAGCGTCTTTGTTGCAAACGGGAGGATCGGGCTGCCCTGGCGACTGGTACGGCGTTTGACCATAGTAATCGCTTTGCCACTTGTGTTTTGTGCAAGCACTCCCCTTACCCCCATCGCAATCGTGGGGCAGGATTTTTGCTGCAGCGATTGGGGCAAAAGGCAAGCCGGCCCCCTCTATCGGCGCGCTTACCGGCAATAGGCTCACCACAAGCATTACAAAAATAGATAGGAGCTTTTTCATTTTTTACCTCTCGATCAGTTATTTTTTAATCCTTGCTGCCATCAACTTGCAAGGTTGTAGCGCGGTTGGAGCGGGGCAAATGCTATACTCTGCCATCTGCCCCAATCAAAAAAAACGGCGCCCAATAGTAGGGATGCTCGTATGGGCGAATCCGTTTACCCTGGACCACGCGCTCGACCTGGCGCAATGCCTGTTGCGCTCCACGCAGAGCATTGGCGATGCTCTCGCCCGACGCTAGCCGCTTGTAAAAGTCGCTCATCAGCAGCGTGGTTGAAGCATCATCTACGCGCCACAAGCTGACCACCAGCGAGGGGGCCCCGGCGTGCAAACACCCCCTGACCAGGCCAAACAAATCGTCCCCCCTAAGCCGGCCCACGCCCGTTTCACAGGCGCTGAGGGTGACCAGCGCAGCGTTCAGGCGCAGGTGGTAGATGTCAATTACGTTGAGCGGCTCATCAGCCAGGCTGAGCGAGGAAAAAAGCGGCGAATCGGCTCGGAACGCGCCATGCGAGGCCAGGTGGATGAGGCGGCAATGCTCTGCGTGCTGGGTCACTTTGTCTAGGGTGGCCTCTTCTTCCTGAAAAAGCAACGGGTTGGAAACGGCGGCAGCGACGGCCCGCGCTTCATCGCACACGTGGCGCAGCCGCCCGCGGTCTGAATAGCCCATAATCAATGCCGTGAGTTCCTCGCCACGCGCCAGCGTCATTTGTGTTTGAGAACATAACCCCAAGATGCCTGCGCTGGGGACATAATGAATGGTGTGCTTGTCGAGCAGGCACGCAGATTCAACCTGCAAAGCGTGAAAAGGCAAATAGTATAGGGCATCATCCGGGGCAATGATCAAGGTGCGGTATTGACCAATCCAAGCTGCCAAGGGGGCGATCAAAACCGTATAGAGCCAACTCAGGTGTCGCTGTGCCATGGGCTTTAATACCGAGTCAACGTACTCGGCAGCCAATCCACAGGCGCCTTTGAGGGCAAGCTCGAGCGCCCCCAACGACCGCTTGATTTCGCGCAGTGAATAGGGCAATTCCTCGCAGGCCTGCACTCCCTGCTGGGTCAACACAAAGGCCAGCACCCGGTCGCCCATGCAAAAGTACTCGATCAGCGCCGCGTCTTTTGCCAGTCCCTCTTGCGCATTTCGCCAAAAGCGCCCATTATCTCCAAATAACGCGCCGCAGCGGCTTGTCTGGATTTGGCGCAAGACTTGGATGATCTCGCGCTCCACGCTTTGCAATTCACTGCAGACGGTCTCGTCAGACCGGGCGGCGCGCGAGGATTCTTCTTCATCGCCTGCTTTGCGCAGCCTGTCCAACTTGGCTTGACGCCAGCGCCATTCTTCCTTCAGCCTTCTCAGTCGTTCCCACGCTTCTGCGTTAATCCCTGGCTCACTCGCCGCGCGCAATTCCACCTGGCGAGACAGCAGGTCTAGCAAGGCGCTGGACTTGGAACGTTCCACATAATCTAAAGCTTGTTCCCATCGGCCCATTTCCAGGCTTTGCCGCACCAAGGCCTGGTAAACAGCCAGCTTGTCCTCCAGAAAACTTGCCTTGAATTCGTCCACTCGCAGCGTTTGCCGGATGGTTTCAATAGCTTGGAACGCCGCCTGGTAATGTGTGTGAGCGTGTTCGGCTTGGCCTTGCATTTCTGCCACCCGGCCCAAACCATAGGAGGCCCGATAGGCCAAAGTAGGCAAGCATTGCTCCGGCGGCAAATCCAAAACGGCCTGGCACAAGGACTGCGCCAAAGCAGGTTGGCCGTAGTCTATGTAACATTCAGCCATCAGCAGCCTCGTTTGGGCCAGCCGGATGGTCATTTTTTCCTGGGCAAATACCTCGGCCGCCTGCTGAGCCACCCCCAGGGCCTCTGCCGGCCGGCCGGTTGCGCGAAGCAGGGCAATACGGTCCAGGTCAACCAGCGCGGCCCAACTCTTTCCCTGATGGGTTACAAAAAAATCCCGTGCTTGCTGGAATAGCTCCAAGGCGGCCTGCGCCTCGCCCAGCCCCCACCGGGCAGACGCCTGGTGGAACTGGGCCAGTGCTACGTAGCGTTCCAGTCCCAGCCGCTCTAAAATCGGTTGAGCGTTTTGGGCCAATTCGAGCGCCTCTGGAAAAAGATTGAGATCCAGGTAAACCTGAGAGTGGTAAAGGTCCACAATGGACGCCTCCATCTCATTGCCCAACCGTTCAAACCCTTCCCGCGCCCGCTTATAGTATTCCCAGGCTTTGTGGTATCGCCCCAACTGAAAGGAGAGCGTGGCCAAGTTCAAATCAGCGCGAGCCAGGGTTAACCACTCTTTACATTCTTCGAGGATAGGGCGCACTTTGCCCAGCAGCCTCAGCGCGTCTTGGTGACGATCTTGGCAAGACAAAAGGCGGACCATGTTCACCTGTACCTGGGCTGCGCCAACCGGGTCTTGCGCGCGCCGAAAATGCTCCAGGCTTTGCTCGTAAATCGCCAACGCCTCGGCGCGCCGGTCGGTCAGCCGGTAAATGCTCCCAAGGTTCATCTCTAGCTTGGCGAGCCAGCCCCATTGCTCGTAAGCGCCAAGAACCTGGCCGGTTTCCAGGCCCATCTGGAGCGCCTCGTCATAGCGGGCCAGGTTCTTGAGGGCCGCTACCCAGCCAATCTGGAGACGCGCTAGCTCGAGGCGCTCTCCATAACGCGCGCGAATCTCTTGGGCTTGGGCGTAACAAGCTATGCTGGCCTGGTATTGCCCCAAGAACATCAGGCAGGTTCCCTTGATTCGCAAGGCCGTTGCTTGCGCTCGATCTTCACCCAAGCAATTGCTGGCATGTAACAATACGTTAGCTGCCCACAATGCCTCGCGCGGATTTTTACGCTGCAAGTGCTCGGCCCGCTGACTTAGACGCTCTAGGATTTGGGGCGAAAGCTCGGAACGGTGTTCTGCCAAATAATCCTGTACCGCGCTCTCATTGGGCAGGTCCAACAAGGCTGCCATCAAGGTATCAAGGGCCATGTATAACCACTTCCCGAATCAAGATAGCCTGCTGGCCCGCCTTCAGGGCAATATCGTATACCCCTGGGCCAATGCCTTCAAACGTGAAAATCCCCTGGGCATCTACCAGGCTGGAAATGGGTTTTTCACCTTCCTGGAAAAGCCAGGCGTGACTACCAACCACTCGATCCACCTGCTGCACGGCGCCCATTAATGTCACGCCTGAATTGGGCGCATTTTCCAGCAAGCCGATTACGAGATCTAGGCCTGGGGCGCAGTAAACTCGTTGCCGCGGCTCGTCTTTGCTTCCTCTGGCGGGCGCAGGATGCAGCCGAGCTATTGGCTTGGCTTCGAGCACCTGCACAATGTCATGCAGCATCTGCCGCGCCCATTGGATCAAGTTGTCTTCAAGTTTGGCCTGTTCTGCCAATTCTGCCAATTCTCTGGCGCAATCTATGCAAGTACGGAGGTGGGCGGCAAGTTTGAGCTTTTCCTCAGGGGGCAGCAAATCGAGGCAATATTGTCCCAACGCCTCTGGCGGCGGACAAGCAGCGCGAGACCGCAAGGCTAACAAAGCCTGGCCAGTTTGGCGCAATTGGGCTACCTTGCTCGCGCAGGCTGGGCAACGTCTAATGTGGTCCTGCACCCGGGCCTCTGCCTCACCCTCGACGCAGGCGAGCAAATCTCCTTCTTTGACGTCTGCTGGAGCGATGCACTGGTTCATTCTTTACCCCTCGTTACTTAATAAACGCAGCCGCCGCGCTTTTGCCGAGGCGGCTAGTTCTGCCCTTTCCACCACGTTTGCAGCCACGAGTCATTCGCAAGTCTCCATACAATTCTCTCTTTTATTCGCATCACCTCTTTAACGTCAGAAAACTGATTGGAATAGTTTTGAACAATCTCTCGTGGCTTTAGCCCAACCTGGAAAGAAAGGTGAAACACCAGTTGCTCTTGTTCATTCTGCAACCTCGGCTCAATATACTTGAGCAATTCTTCCAGCAACAAGCTCTCCTCCCGAGGGGGTGAGTGATCGGGCAGATCTACCTCCTCCAGGCTGATGACGCCCCCGGCTTTTTCGCGGCGATGTTCATCTATCCTGACCGAATAAGCGCACAGCTTGAGAAATGCCATCACTTTGCCAATTCCAGAAAACCGGCTGACAAACGTGTCTGGGCCCACAGATTTCCAAAACTTGGTCCAGACTTGGTTTACCTCCTCATCCACCCGATCACAAGATCCTATAACCCAACCGGCTATCAGGGATCGATATTGGCAGTAGAGGACAGACCATGCTTCCTGGTCGCGCTCCACGATAGCACGGCGGAACAACTCGAAGCAATACCCTAGCTCCTCACAACGACAACGTTGGTAACGGCTACTTTCTTCGCGGCATAGAGAAGCGAGTTCTTGGATGGAAATTTCGTTGAGCTTGCCCATGCTCAGACGCGCTTCCCATCAAGACAATGCAGCATTATCCTACCCTCATTTTTACTTGCGTGGCTACTATTCCCATCAGCATCAAGCCTGCCCCAGCGGCCATGCGCAGAGTCAACAGCTCGCCCAGCAACAGCCAGCCTGCCAAGGCCGCAAAGACAGATTCCAGGCTGAGAATAATGGCCGTGTGGGTGGCGGGGGTGTGCCTTTGGGCGGCTACTTGCAAGGTATAGCCCAGGCCGATGGAACACACGCCGGTGTACAGCACAGCCGGCCAGGCATCAAGCACATTGCCCCACGTTCCCCACTCTGCTGCCAGCGCCGCCAGCGCGCTGAGCAGCGCGCAGACGATGTATTGCAGCAGCGCCAAAATTATCGGGTCGTGCCCAGGAGCCAGGTGGCCAACGGCGATGACGTGCAGCGCCCACGCCAACGCGCCCAGCAGCACCCAGCCATCGCCGGGCGCTAACTGCAAGCCAGTTTGCACGCTGAGCAGAAACAGCCCCACCGTGGCCAGCCCGGCCCCCATCCAACAGTTCCACTCGATTCGCTCGCGCCACACCATCGCCAGCAAAAACGGCACAATGACGATGTAGAGGCCGGTGATAAAACCGCCCTTGCCCGCCGTGGTGTAAATGAGGCCAATTTGCTGAAGCGAGGCCCCGCCAAAAAGCAACAGCCCAAGTGCCATCCCTCCGCGCAAGGTTCGCGCCCAAGGAGCGACGACCAGAGCTTTTTCTCGCCTGCGCCAAGCCCAGATGGGCAGCAGCGCAAGCCCGCCCAGCGCGAAACGGGCCGCCGCAAACGTAAATGGGCCGACGTGACCCATGGCGCTGCGCTGGGGCGCAAAGGCCACTCCCCACACGGCAGCTACCAGGAGCAGTGTCAGGTCGGCCTTTAAGCGCAGAGAAGGGCCGGCGTTATGCCTAGCAGGCTGTCGGAGAGCGGGCTGGTAGGCTCGTAGTGCGCGCTTCAGCGCGCTAAAGCGCGCACTACGAACGGCCCTCTCCGACAAGCTCCTAGGCATAGAGTTACTGGGATACGCCATCCCACCCGGCCAGCCGGGCCAGCAGCCACCAAAAGGCTCTTGCCTTCAAATTGCAGTTTAAAGGTTCAGAGTGCTGGCAGTCGCACGAATTGCACAGCGAATCGCCAGGGTGCGCCGCGCACCATAGAGTGGCCCAGTTGCTCTCTCGGCTGCCATTGCCGTCGCTATCATACTTGCATTCGTCGTCGGCTGCGCGATCCAGGTAATAATTGCCGTCGGGGTCGTAGCTTTCAATATCGGCAAAGTCGAACAGAACTTTATTGTTGGCTGTGACAAAATTGCGTATCTGGTTGTTGCGCACGTTCAGGCTGCCGTTGACGCCCGAGCCATCGAGGTGGCCCGTCATGTAAATAAAGGTCACGTTTGGAAACTCTTGTTCAAGCCCGCTCATCAGGCTGAGGTAAGTATTGATGTCTGCTTCTGATGCGCCGCTAACCTGCCCGCACCACGACCACATGATGACGTTTCGGTTTGAAAAACGACTATCTTGAAGCATGGTGCGCGTGGCCTGTGCCCACGCGGTGCGGTTGGGGTTGCCCAGGTCAGAAGCTCCCGAAAAGCGGCTGTTCCAAAGCGATAGCGTGCCCGGTGGCGCTATGGGGTTGCCAGATCCGCCATAACTGTAGTGATAATAATCGTCAAAGGCGTCATAGAGGTTGCCGTTAGAACCGCCCAGGCCGTCCGAATCTAAAACTCCCATGCCGGTTATAATCTGGCTGCCGTGAGAAGTGCGGCCATACGCGATTTCAAACTGGGTTTTGGCCTGTTCTATCCAATAACTGGGAACCTGGCTCAGGGCGATGGTGTTATGGTTGGCGATGATGGCTAGTGAGGGAGGGTAATTGCGCAATATCAGCGGCAGGTAGATGGTATGGGGGTGGGGGTTGGCGATGATGGTGGCTGTGCGGGTGATAGGCTCATAGCCTTCTGCGGCGATAAAGGCCGTGTTGGTGATGGATTGGGGCGAGCTGGCGCTTACGGTGACGGCGTAGGTGATAGTGATGGCCGGGGTGGGCGTCAGGATGCCGCTCCAGCGCAGGGTAGGCGCGTTGGCGTCGTCAATAGCGCCGCTGGTGGCGGCAAGCGTGCCCGGGATGTAGGCAAGGCCAGTGGGCACCTCGTCGGTCAGGTGGACGGTGGCAGTGAGGGGAGCGCCGAGGCCGCCGATGGTGATGGTGTAGGTGATGGTATCGCCGTACATGGCCGCTTCCGTCGAGGCGGTCTTGGCCGATTCGCCTGCCGTTACGCCATTCCACCCGGCTAATCTTGCCATCATCCACCAAAGCGCCGCGCCTTTGAGCTTGCACAGCAAGCCGTGGGTGTGGGCACATTCTGTATCAGTTTCA
>JBGSMF010000181.1:0-25492 GCA_041740315.1 Thermoflexales bacterium | reverse complement strand
GCAGGTAGCCCAGGCCGCCGGCGCTGCGGAAGGCACGCCGCTTGTCTCTGGGGCGCCCAGGCGCAAGCGCGGCCACGTCATCGCCGTCTATAGTCCCAAAGGAGGGGCCGGCACCAGTTTGGTGACGGTTAACCTGGCGATGGCGCTGCATCGCCCTGAATACAAGGTTGCCATCATGGATGCCAGCTTGCAGTTTGGCAATGTGGGGGTGTTGCTCAATTTGCAAGCGTCTCGCAGCATTGCCGACCTGGCCAAGGTCGGCGGTGAGCTAGAAACCCAATTGATTGAGAGTGTGATGATCCCGCATCCTTCTGGCGTCAAGACCCTATTGGCGCCGCCGCGCCCCGAAATGGCGGAATTAGTGACTGGCGAGTTGATCAAAGGCTTGCTGGGTGAATTGAGGCGCATGTTTGATTACGTGGTGGTGGATACCTGGCATTCATTGCACGAACCGGTGCTGACGATTTTGGATGAGGCGGATCGGATTGTTTTGTTGACCACGCCCGATATTCCCAGCCTCAAAAATACGCGCGATTTCTTTGGTGTGCTTGAGGCCCTGGCTTACCAGTCAGACAAGGTGGTGTTCATCTTGAACAAAGCAGATCGCCGCGCTGGCATCTCGGCCAAGGATGTATCGGATAATCTCAAGCATCAAGTGACGGTAGAAATCCCGCTGGACGATGCCGTGGCCCTGGCTTCGATCAATCGCGGGGTGCCCTTTGTGGCCGACCAACGCGCCAAGCCGATTGCGCGGGCGCTCTTGCAATTAGGTGAATCATTGATTGCTGCCTTTGCGCCGGCTCCGGAACCGCAAGTCCAAACCGCGGCAGAGACGGCAGATGACGCAACGCGCAAGCGCTTGGGCCGCCTGATGGGAAGATGAGAGCTGGAAACAAGGTTTGATTCTATCGAGGAGGGTGTAGCATGTCTTTACTAAAGCGCATTGAACGGGGGCAAGATACCAAAGCAGACGCTTCATCAACCTTGAGCGAGATGCGGGCCAAGCGTCCGCCGCCGGCGGTTGCCCCCAGCCGTGATGCCTATCTTGACCTCAAGACGCGCGTCCAAAACAAGTTGCTGGCAGAATTGGATCCCAGCATGGATATAACCAAGACCGAAGAGGTCCGGCGCACTATTGAAGATTTGTTTGACAACACCCTGTCGGAGGAAAACATTATCCTCAGCCGGGTCGAGCGGCAGCGATTGTTTGAGCAGATTGTGGCCGAAATTTTGGGCTTGGGGCCCCTAGAGTCTTTGCTGGCAGATCCAACCATTACCGAAATCATGGTCAACGGTCCGCGCCAAATCTATATCGAGCGCAAAGGCAAGCTGGAACGCACCAACCTGACCTTCGAGAGCAGCGATCACGTCCTGCGCATTATTGACCGCATTGTGGCCCCATTGGGCCGCCGCATTGACGAATCAAGCCCCTATGTAGATGCGCGCCTGGCAGATGGCAGCCGCGTGAATGCGGTCATCCCGCCGCTGTCGTTGGTGGGGCCAACCCTGACCATCCGCAAGTTTTCCAAAATCCCGTTGACAATTGATGATCTCATTCGCTTTGGCACGCTGACGCCAGAAACGGTCGAGTTTCTCAAAGCGTGCGTCAAGTCGCGGTTTAATGTAGTAGTCTCGGGCGGCACTGGCTCGGGCAAAACGACTTTGCTCAACATTTTATCCAGTTTCATCCCAGATGATGAGCGCATCCTCACCATTGAAAACGCAGCCGAATTGCAACTGCGCCAGGAGCATGTGGTGACGATTGAAACCCGTCCCCCCAACATTGAAGGCAAGGGCGAGGTCACCATCCGCGATATGGTTATCAACGCGCTGAGAATGAGACCTGACCGGATCGTGGTGGGCGAATGCCGCGGGGCTGAGGCATTGGACATGCTGCAAGCGATGAACACCGGCCACGACGGCTCACTGACCACTTTGCACTCGAACAGCCCGCGCGATACCTTGGCCCGCCTGGAAACTATGGTCCTGATGGCCGGTTTTGATCTGCCCATCCGCGCCATTCGCGAGCAAATCGCGTCGGCGATTGATTTGATTGTTCACGAGGAACGTATGCGTGATGGCTCTCGCCGCGTCGTCAACATTACCGAAGTGCAAGGAATGGAAGGCGATGTGATCACGATGGCCGATCTATTTCTTTTTGAGCGCCAAGGGATGGAGAGCGGCAAGATCATCGGCCAATTGGTGCCCACCGGGTTGCGTCCCAAGGCAATGGACAAGATTGAAAATTCTGGAATTCGCCTGCCACCCAGCATCTTTGGCATTGGCGCCAAGCGATAAGCGTATCCGACGTGGTTTAGAATAGGCTTGGAGGGGAACTATGCTGTTGTTTCGTGGGCCAAAACGTGAAGTTGAGGAGCGCCTCGAGCGCTATGCCGAAACCAGCGCGCCTGAAGATGACAAGGCTAAAAAACGCTCGTCGCCCCTGGCCGACCGGTTGAACGAGGCGATTGGCGAGCGCAGCTTTGGGAGCGAACTGGCAACTCAATTGGCGCGCGCCGATCTCAAGATTACGGCCGCCGAGTATATGGCTTTGCTCGTCATCGCCATGATGGGGGGGGCGGTCCTGGCCTTTTTCATTTTCCGCTCCATCCTTCTAGCGCCGTTGGGGGCGGTGGCGGGGTTTTTCGTTCCGCGCATCTATATCGGTTTTGCCCAGGGCCAACGGATCAACAAGTTCAACAACCAGTTGGGCGATACGCTCAACTTGATGGTCAATGGCTTGCGGGCGGGCTATAGCGTTGGGCAGGCCATGGAGGCTGTGGCGCGCGAGATGCCGCCGCCGATTTCGGTCGAGTTTGAGCGCGTGACCAAAGAAGTGCAATTAGGACTGACGGTTGAGCAGGCCCTGAACAACATGCTGCGCCGGGTCACTTCGGACGACCTGGATATGATGGTAACGGCCATCAATGTGCAACGCGAAGTGGGCGGTAACCTGGGCGAGATCTTGGAGACCATCAGCCACACCATTCGCGAGCGGGTGCGCATCAAAGGCGAGATTCGCTCGTTAACGGCTCAGGGTATGATGACCGGCTATGTGATCAGCGGCGTTCCTGTCGGCCTGTTTATCTTGATTTTCATGATCAACAGCCCCTACGCTTCACGTATGTTCGAATTCCCGTGCGGGGTGGCCATGTTGGTGTGCTCGGTTATTCTGATTGTGTCGGGCTTTTTTGTCATGATGAAAATCGTGCAGATTGAGGTATAAACCAGAGGGAGGTGGGATTATGGTATGGCTGGTGGTTGTGGGGGCGGTGGTTGTTGTGGCTATTGCGCTTATTGTGATCGGCATCAGGTCGCCTGACCCAGCCGACGCCCTTCAGTCGCGCCTGGCAGATTTTAGCACACGGGAGCAGCCGCTTACCTTGGAAGAGATCGAGTTATCTCTCCCCTTCTCGCAACGGGTCTTGGCGCCCATTATTCGTACTGTGGCTGGGCGAATTGCCCAGTTCACACCCCAGCAGACCCAGGAAACCACTCGGCGCAGGCTCGAGTTGGCGGGCAACCCGAACAACTGGTCTGCGGCAGATTTTTTGGCCATCCGGGCTGTTGCGGCGGCGCTGTTGGCTGCTGGGGGTTTTGTCCTGGTAATGTTCTTGAAAAAACCTTTTATCATGCAGATGGTCGGCTTGTTTGGCGGGGCTGCCGCAGGTTATTTTTTGCCTGATCTGTATCTGACGCAATTGGTCGGGAATCGTAAAGATGCAATCACCAGGGAGTTGCCCGACGCCCTGGATTTGTTGACTATTTGCGTAGAGGCCGGCCTGGGCTTTGATGCGGCCCTGAACAAGATTGTTGAAAAGTGGGAAAATGAGCTGAGCCTAGAGTTTGGCCGCGTGCTGCACGAAATCCGCCTGGGCAAGATACGCCGAGAAGCGCTGCGCGATATGGCCGAGCGGATTGACGTGCCTGATGTTACGAGTTTTACCGCCTCTATCATCCAAGCAGATCAGTTGGGTGTTTCAATCGCCAAGGTGTTGCGCATTCAGGCTGACCAGATGCGCGTCAAGCGCAGGCAACGCGCTGAAGAAAAGGCCCACCAGGCGCCTATCAAAATGATCTTCCCGATGGTGTTTTTGACCTTTCCCTCTATCTACATTGTGTTGTTAGGTCCGGCCGGGATGATTTTGATGGAGACTTTTTACTAGACAACAGGCAAATCCGCGTGGGGAGATAAGCTGGTTGGCGCAGACAAGCCAGTGGATGGGCTGGTTAGATAATCTACGCACCGTTTTTCTAAATGCCCTGTTTCCGCGGCGGTGCGCAGGCTGCCGCCAGATTGGCGACTTGTGGTGCGCCAGGTGTCAGGCGAGTGTTGCATGGTTGCGCCCGCCACTTTGCCCCAAATGTGGCTATCCCCAACAGCATGAACAGGTGTGCGGCGCTTGCCGTCGCGCACAGCCCAAATTGGATGGAATTCGATCGGCGGCGCTGTTTGAAGGCCCTCTGCGCCAGGCTATCCATGAACTCAAGTACAGTGGACAAAAAGAGTTGGCGGGGTGTTTGGGGAGCCTGCTCGAATCATTCTGGGTAGCGACCCCTTTGCCGGTTGACGTGATTGTGCCGGTTCCGCTGCATGCGGCGCGCTTGCGCGAGCGCGGCTATAATCAGGCTGCATTGCTGGCTGGTCGTTTGTCAAAGGCTACAGGGATTCCTTTGGTTGAAGACTGCCTGGTGCGTACGCGTGTCACAACTTCTCAGATGACTCTAAAAGCCGCCGAGCGCAGAATCAATGTAAAAGATGCTTTCGGCTGCAGCGATAAAAGCTTGGCCGGGCAACGGGTTGTAGTGGTTGATGATGTGTGCACCACCGGCGCTACCCTGGAAGCGTGCGGTGAGGCGTTGTTTCAAGCCGGGGTTGTTTCAGTATGGGCTTTGACTTTGGCCCGAGCTGTGTAAAGTTTAAATTTTCTAGAATGGAAGGAGAACACTATGGACGTCACAATTCGCGGTCGCAATATCGAAGTTACTCCTCGCTTGGAGGAATACATTGAAAGAAAGGTGGGGCGGCTAGATCGCTATTTGCCGACGATTACGGAAGCTCGTGTAGAGTTGGCGGCCGAAAAAACCAAAAGCGCCCAAGATCGCCAGGTGGTGCAATTGACCGTTCGCAGCAAAGGAACGATTCTACGCGCCGAGGAGCGCGATCAAGATGTATTTGCGGCAGTGGATACCGTGATGGACAAGATGTATCGCCAGATTGCGCGGTACAAGGGTAAGCGGCAAGAACGCAATCGCGCTGTGGCAGAGGAAACTGGCGAAGCCCTGCCGGTGGAAGTGGAAGAGGTGGTGGAGTCTGGGCAAATCGTTCGCACCAAGCGTTTCCAAATGGTGCCGATGAACACAGAAGAGGCAATCGAGCAGATGGAACTGCTGGGACACGATTTTTACGTGTTCTTTAATGCCGGCGAGGGAAGAATTAACGTTTTGTATCGTCGCAAAGATGGCAATTACGGCGTGCTTCAGCCCGAACTGGCCTAGCCAGCAGAAGGTATGGGCAACTGGCCGGCTGATGATGACTAGGCAGGAGGCAGTCAGCGCTCTATTGCTAACCGGTGTTTGAATTCCGGCTGACGGGATATAATCGCTTTAGGTACAACCGCCTACCCGAAACTCGTATTTTGCGTCATGATCATTGCAAAAAAGGCGTTTTCGGGTAGGCGTTGTTGTGCAGTGACAGAAATGATGCGCGTTGGGACGCTAGTGTGCAGACGTGAGAGGTGTCAAGCGGGTGGCGCAACAAGATCTCGCAATGATTGTCATGGTCGGCGGCGGCGGCGCTTTGCCCATCGAACAGGCCATGATGCAGACGGTGCGGGCCTGCGCGCTTGATACAATCGAGCGCGGCCTGGCAAGTAGGGCATTCGATCGGGTGTTGGTGGCAAGCGATGACCCAGCCTGGGCCAACAGCTTGGCTTGCCTGCCGGTGCAGGTTGATGTGGATGCGGCCCGACCGTTCCATTTTGGGAAGCGTTTGGCCGGCTTGATTGAGCGATACGATATCCAACGTGTTTTGTACGCAGGCGGCGCCAGCATGCCGCTGGTTGATGAGCGAATGTTATCTGCCATTGCGGCACAATTGCGCCAGGCCGACCAATGTTTGCTGACCAACAACGTTCACTCTAGCGACTGGGCTGGGGTTGTGCCGGCTGCGCGGCTGGTTAATTTTGCCGATAGCCTGGCGACCGATAATGCGCTGGGTTGGGTGTTGTGGCAGCAGGGAGGCTTGACTCCACAAGCCTGGCCTGCCTCTGCGCGGGTCATGCTTGACCTGGATACGCCAGTGGATGCGCAGATTGCGGCGTTGCACCCGGCGTGCGGCCCCCGGTTGCGCGCCTGTGTGGATTCGCTGGGGTGGAACAATAGCCGCCTGCTCGCAGGCCGAACGATGTTGCGCACTCCCGCCAAGCAGGTCATTTTGGCAGGCCGCGTGCCGCAATCAACCTGGGGCTATCTGGAAGGGCAAACGCTGTGTTGGCTGCGCGTGTTTTCCGAGGAACGTGGCATGCGCGCCAGCCAGCGCCTGGCGCGCGGCCAGGTGCGCTCGTTGTTGGCCGAGTACCTGGCCTGTGTGGGAATTGCCCAGTTCTTTGATACCCTGGCCCGCCTGGCCGACGCGGTATTCTTGGACAGCCGGGTTATTTTGGCGGCGCGCGGCGGCTGGCCCCAGCCGGCAGACCGTTTTTATTCCGACCTCTTGCAGGCAGACCTAATTGCCGATCCTTTTTTGCGCGAATTTACAAGCGGGGCAAGTGAGGCTGCTATTCCCATCGTCTTGGGAGGGCACGCGCTAGTGGCAGGCGGCTTGTGCGCATTGCTAGAGGCCTGAAGCACAAAATGGCCAATAGAAAGCAGGTAAAAGAATGACTCTTCAATCTCCGGTAGCCCCCAAAACCATTTTGATTGTATGCACAGCCAACATGTGCCGTTCGCCCATGGCCGAGGGATTGTTACGGCATAAATTGGCCCTGGCGGGGTTGTCTGACGAGTTTGTGGTAGCTTCGGCCGGGGTTTGGACAGAGGATGGTTTCCCGGCCACCGATCACGCCGTGCAGGCTTTGGCCGAGCAAGGCATAGATATCTCGGCGCACCGCAGCCGAAATGTGACCGAGGATATGGTAGCGCAATCTGCATTGGTGTTGACCATGACCCGCAACCATGCGGAAGCAGTTCGGTTGTCGTTCCCGGCTCACGCGGGCAAAGTTTACTTGCTCGGTGAAATGGGTGGCCCGGCTTGTGATGTAAATGACCCGGTGGGCAGGCCGCTGGCTGTTTACCAGACGACGGCAAAGGAATTAGATCGCCTGATTGAATCAGGCTATGAGCGAATTCTCCGGCTTGCCAGGGGCGAGAAAGAATCCGCCTAGCTGCATGGGAGGCAAGTTGACCAAGTTGCTTAACCGCCGTCGCCTGCTCAATTATCCGCGCCTCATCCTGGCCGGCATCGCGCTGGCGTTGGCGCTCAATGTGTTGTTGGGCCAGGGCTGGCTGGGAATGTCTGGGCAGGTGATCGGCACCGACTTTGTTACGCTGTATAGCGCCGGCGTTTTGTACCGCCAAGACATCCACCATCTGTATGATTTTGCCGCCCAGGGCCAGGTTCAGCAAGAGTTAATTTACCCCACACCTTTGCCCGGGATTAATTTCTTTACCTATCCTCCCCATGCGGCCTGGTTATATAGCCTGTTGGCCCTTGTGCCGTTCACCTGGGCGTTTGTTCTTTGGACGGCGCTCACCTTGCTCTTTATTGCCCTGGCTGTCTATTGGCTACAGAGATTCTTGACGCCGGCCAGGTTGATTGATGCCGGGCTAGGCTATTGGCAATTGGTGGTTGTGGCCCTGTCTTTTTTCCCTTTTGTCGAAGGCTTTCAAGTGGGGCAAAATCATGGCCTGACCTTTCTGTTGGTGACGGGGATGGTGGTCTTTTCGGTGTCTGGGCGGTGGTGGGCGGCGGGAGCGATGGCAGCCTTGCTGATCTACAAGCCGCATTTTGTATTGGGCTTTTTGATTGTTTGGCTAGTATGGCAGAAATATCGGGCGCTTGCAAGCTTTACCGTGGTGGCTGCCGTAGTGGTGGCAAGTGTTGTGCTATCGCATGGCATTGCGCCTTACCTGGCGTACCTGGCGGTGGTGCCGCAGTTGCTCGAATTTCCTTATCAGGCGGGCTATCCGGCTTTTTTGCAATTGACGCCCTACGGCTTGTTGACGACCCTGCTGCCCTATCAGGCCTTGCCTGGCATTTTGGTGTTTACCCAGGCGTTGACGGTGGGGTTGACGGTGGGGTTGGCTTGGGTGGCCTACCGGCTCAGACGCCGGCCAGAGTCAGAGCGGAGTCTGGCTTTAATGTTGGCAATCCTTTATCCTCTGCTCATAGCTCCTCATACGCTGCTCCACGATTTGATGGGAGTGATTCCATTTTTCCTCATGTGGGCGCAAAAAGAATATACACACCGGGTGCTCTATGCGGCTGTGGCGGTTTATCTGGGGGCATTTTTGTTGCCCTGGCCGTCTCACTTGTTCAGGCTTGCGTTCCTGTCGCTTATCCCAATGGGCTTGTTAGCCATGCAAATCAGGCGGATGTGGGTTGGCCGGCGCGAGATTTTGGGGCTGGCATAGCTTGCGGTAGGCGCAGTAAAGCGCAAAGAGCAAGGCCGGCACGCTGATTTGTAAGGCAAAATGCAGCCAGCGCCACTGGGCAAAAGTTAGGGGGCCACTGACGAGGCTGGTCAACCAGACCAGGGCGTAGAGTATCTTCCAGTCCTCTCGGTGTTGGGGCAGCAGGTGCCAGAGCAATGCGGCGGGAATGAGCAGCACGGCCCAGTCATAGATCATGGCGTGGGGCGTCAGCCACACCGTCAGGCAGATGGCCCCGGCAAATAGCAGGGCCGGCTGGCTGCGGTATTTGCGCCAAAAGGCCATAAAGCCAATCAGCCCCACCAGGGCAAACAGCGCATAGAGTCCATCGGCCCAGCCGGGTTGCTGCGGCAGCGCAAGCCGCCAAAAGCCGCGTAGGGTGTGCAGGTGCCAGATGGGGAAATCTTGCCAGTTGGGTAGGTTGGGCAAGGTGGTGCGGGCAAACTCTACATAGGCCCAACTGGCATCTGGCAGTTGCCAAAAGCAGAGAATGGCTAAAAGGCCGCTGCCCAGGGCCAGCCCCAACAAGGCCGGGATATTCCTGCGCCACTCTAGCAGCCACAGCAACCCAATCCCAATGACCAGTTGCGGCTTGTACATCAACAGGCTGCAAACCAGGCCGGCCAGCCACAGGCGTTGCTTGCGCCACAGCCAATAACATAGACACAGCACAGCCAGACTGAGCAGGCTGTTTTGACCGTAGCTGATTGACGCAAAGATGGGAAACCAGGTTAGTGACCATGCCATGTAACGGTGCGGTTTTTGGATATTGAGCCAGCGCAGGCTGAACCATAGCCCTGCCAGCCCCAGCAAACTCCATACGACAAAGCTCGCAACGTAGGGCAAGACCGACAAGGGGACAAAGACCCAGGCCAGGAATGGCGGCGTGATGAAAGCATGGTAGCTTTTCAAGCGCGGCCCAATGATCTCTTGCTGCAATTGGCTTTGGTAAGGAATATCGTACAGCCGGGCGCTCTGCCCCATGCGGAGGGTGTAGCCGGCGGTGTAGAATTGCACGTAATCTGTGCCGATGGCCTGCCCGGCCAGGTCTACTTGGCCTGACCCCAGCCCGATGCTGAGCAGCCAGCCGAGCCATAACGCGCCGCCGAACAGCCATGCATAGGCCAGGCGTTTGGAGTTTAAAAAGCGTTTGAGCGATGCGCTTATGAGCGATGTGCTTGTGAGCAATGTGCTTGCCATTTTTGCATCAGTTCGCGGGTGATTTTTGCGGCTCGCTGGCGCGGATGTGATTCCAGGCGGCGCGGATTTCTTCTAGCTCTTGGGGGTGTTCGGGCAACTCTCCATAGCGTATGCCCACATAGGCTTGGGTGATACGGCTTAGCTCGCTTGCGCAATTTGGGAAACATTCGTTTAGAGCCGACAAGTATTCATAGGGAGTGCAGGCCGGCGCCCGTGGATAGCCGCGTTTGGCCGCCAGGTGTTGCAACTGCGCGTAAATGCGGCGGATGGTGATGGCCGTAAACAGCCCTTCCAGGCCAAATTGGGCCAGAATGTCTCTGGCGTTCGTGATTTGTTTTAGCCGTTGCCCCAGGCGCTTTCGCAGGCGCGCCAGCCACCTGCCAGCCGACCAGACCGTTTCGCGTTCTTCTTCGTCGGCGACCTGGCTTTGGGCCCGTGAGCGGCTGATGGCCCAGATGACGCCGATAATGATCAGGGCGGTTATCCCTAGCACAACGATACCCTTGCTCACTCCCAAGGCTTGCAGGGCTATTTCCACTATTACAGGGCGTTGAGCGGGTTGGCCAGAGTTGGATAGATTGATTAATTGCTGGAGACCCGCCATCATGTTTTGCAGTATGTCACTCAGAGTCACCAATGCCTTGATGAGAGGTTCGATGAGCAGCATGGCCAGAGCCAACAATGGGCCGATAAGCACAATGAATGGCAGCAGCAAGATGCCCAGGACAGGGGCGATTATGTTCAGAATGTTCTCTGGCCCAATTCCTGCGACAATGCCGTACACAACACCGGCGACGAGGATGACGACGCTGGTGCTGAGGGCGAGCATGATGACCCACCAGGCGCCAAAGGGTGAGCGCCTCCCGCCGAGCTGGTCGCCGATGGTCTCGACGCGGGTCAGACCAATGGCCAGCAGTTGGCAAAAAAAGTAGGCCATGATGAATGGATTTACTTGCTGCACCAGGCGAGGGCTGAAAAGCAAAAACAGCGCAAAGACCAAAATGCCAACCCGAAAACCGATGATGACATCTAGCACGCTAAATGCTTTTTGAGCCAGTTGCAGCCCGCGCCACCACAGAAATATAGCCACCAGGATCACCAGCAGGCTGGGCGGGATGATGTTTGACAGGCCAAATAAGGACCGGAACAAGCTCAGCGCAAAATTTTGCCAACCCAGCCAGTGATGTGGAATAAAGGCCAACATGTCTAGCGCCCAAATGATCAACACCAGCAACGCACCCGCAGCGACGACATACCGGAAACTGGCTTTGAGCTTTAATGCCTCCATCGAGCGCGCCAGGTACGAGGCGCCCAAAATGATGAAAAACACAGAGCTTGTTATTGACAGCAGGGCTGGCCTGTGCGCCAGTGGATTCCAGGCAGCCAGCCAGGGTGCCAGCATACAGGCTTCGGCCATAGCGCGTGTCAGGTACAGGATCTCGCGCCGAAAATTGAGATGCGTCAACTGCGATAAAATTAACAAAGGAGCGGTTGTCTCTGCCATTTGGGAGCGCCTCATGTCTCAAATGTCAGTGGGGGCACATTTTTGCTGGGCAGGTGATGGATGAGCATACCCGCCAGTGGCGGCAGAGGCTCGGCGGCCAAGCTGATCAGTACGATCCGGCGGCCGGCGCTTTGGAGTTGCTTGAGGGTAGAGAGCAGTTCTGGGGTGGGAATGGCCGTAATAATAACCAGGGTTGCTCCCCACGGCAAAGCTGGACTTTCTCTGAACAGAAACCTATCCATAGAGGCTGTGACAAAACCGGTGATGGCGGCCAGCGATTCCAGGATGCGCATCAGTTGGTCTGGCGCGCGGCCTGGCATCACTTTGATGGACCGTTCCGAAAGCGGCCGGGCGCCATTGGCGATGAGGCCAATGGCATAACGCCGCTCGGCAGAATGGGCCGCCAATGAGGCCGCCACGACGATAAGCTCTTCAAGCAAATCTGGCAATATGCCTTGCCAGGTTTTAGGCAGCGTTGCAACATCCAGGCAAATGACGGCGGTTAGAGTGGTAGTTGGCTCGTAGACGCGGGTTTGCAGGGCCTGGCGGCGGGCGGTGGCGGGCCAGTGAATATGGCGAAAGCTATCGCCAGGGCGCAAGTCTCGCGCGCCCATGGTGCGGCTGGGGTCCTCTAGCAAGTGATAGCGCGCGCGGCTGTCGCCCAGCGGCTCTTTTGATGGCAGCCCCAACTCTTCCAAAGTTAGGATGCGCGGATAGACAATGAGTTCATCGCGTGATTCCAGCACATTTTCATCGTGAAACAGGCCAAACACATCGCCTGCGCGCAGACGGGTTGGCCCGAGCATAAAGGCCCCACGTTGTTTTGCTTCCAGCACGTAATGGCGGTGCACCCGCTCGTACCAGCGCAGCGAATAGACATTGGTCAGCGTATCGGCTATGGTGGGCATGGCGCTGCGAGTTGCATGCGCATCAGCGGTGGGCATTTCTACGGGCCAGCCATCTTGAATGCGCAACCAGGGTACAGGCAGGATTTTGGCGTTTTCTACCTGTATATCAATCTCGATGGTCTCGCCGGGAAAGGCGCGTGTGTGTGTAATGCTGCGGCGGTAGGTGACATCGCGCAGCACCCGCGCATTCCACCAGGCCGCCGCGCCGATGGTGACCATCAGGAAAATAGGCAGGACAAAAAGCGAATAATCGCGCACCACCAGGCCGAGCAAGATCAACATGATGGACAGATTGATCCAGCTTTGCGTGACCGAGGGGCGCTTGTAGGCTAGGGGAAACGGCGGCTTGTCACGCTCGTCAGCGCTACCTTGCGCTGGGTCTGCCCCTTCGCCTTTTTTGCCAGAACCGGGCTTTTGTTGAGCTTGCTCCGGGTCCTTAGGCGAGCGGCGTTGTGAGTTGAGCTGCGAACGAAAAAACAAGGCCATGACTAGCTTTCTACAGGCACGGGCGTGGTGTTGACTACCTCGGTGATAATGTCTTCTGGGCGGCGGCCACGCAGGCGGATTTGGGGGTGAATGAGAATGCGGTGGGTCAGCACATAAGGGGCCAATTGCTTGACATCGTCGGGCAGCACAAAGCTGCGCTCTTGGATGGCAGCCCAGGCTTGCGCTGTGCGATAAAGCGCCATGGTCCCGCGCGGGCTGACGCCCAGCGATACATCCGAGTGATTGCGCGTGGCGCGCGCGATGGCGACGATATAGTTGCGCACGCTGGCTTCAACCTTGATTTGAGCGACTCGGCTTTGCAGCGCCTGCAACTCTTCCGCCTTGCAGACCGGCGACAAGGCAATCAGTGGGTCGCTTTGTTCAAAGCGGAGCAAAATGTCGTTTTCTTCCTTTTCGCTGGGGTAGCCGATGGGCAACTTGATCAGAAAGCGGTCAATTTGCGCTTCGGGCAAGGGAAAGGTGCCTTCCAGCTCGATCGGGTTTTGGGTGGCCAATACCAGGAAAGGGCGGGGTAGGGGCATCGTTTCGCCGTCTACTGTGACCTGCCGCTCTTGCATGGCCTCTAGCAATGCGCTTTGGGTGCGGGGGGTGGCGCGGTTGATTTCATCGGCCAGAATAATTTGGGCAAAGACCGGCCCCGGCCGGAATTCAAACTCTTGGTTTTTTTGGTTAAAATAGTTAATGCCGGTCACATCGCTGGGCAGCAAGTCTGGCGTGAACTGGATGCGCCGAAAGGCGCAGCCCATGCTGGCTGCCAGCGCTTTTGCCAGGGTGGTTTTGCCGATGCCGGGCACGTCTTCCATAAGAATGTGCCCTTCGCACAGCACGGCCACCAGGCCCAGGTTGATTTGCTCGTCTTTTCCTACAATGACCTTTTGAACATTTTCGCGTATGCGCTTGGCTTGTTCAGAGATTGTTTGTTCCATGCTTTATCCTGTGGCGCAAAGCCTATTGCTTGCGCCCGTAGGCTTGCATCCCCATGCAAGCCGATTGTTGGGGACGTGCGAACTGCGAAATCCAGGCCGAGTGTGGAAAGTTGATCAGCTCGTAATAAGCAATCGTAATAAACAACCGTATTAAACAATCGTAATAAGCAATCGTAATAAGCAAAATGGCTGACCCAAACTCGGCCAGCCATACTTTGGCGGAGAGGGCGGGATTTGAACCCGCGGAGCATTTCTGCTCACGCGCTCTCCAGGCGCGCGCGTTAGGCCAAACTACGCTACCTCTCCAATTAGATGCAGGAAGCACGACTGGCTTACTGCGGGGGCGATTATACCACGAAAGGGTGGAAAGTAGAAAGAACAAGGTTGTGCTATAATATCGCCGGTTGCTTGCGCAGCCAAAGAGGACTAGTCCTATTTAGAATCCCGACCCTTGCGAAGGTTTAAAAACCTTCGCAAGGCTAATCTGGCCGTTTGGGGACGCGAACTATCTAGCTCATGAATATAGGCAACGCCCAGCAAGGGCCTGAAATGCAAAAACCAAAATCAATAGGTGTTCTTCACCATCCCAAGTTGCCCCAGTCTGGCCAGGTGGCCGCCGAGATTGTGCAGGCGCTACAATCTGACTGGAAGGTGCAGGCCTGGCAGGGTTCCACTTGGGATGAGGGGGTTGTTTGTGAACAACTGCCAGAGTTGGACTTGCTGGTTATCCTTGGCGGCGATGGGTCATTGCTGCGCGCCGCGCGCATGGCGGCGCCGGTGGGGGTGCCACTCTTGGGCGTAAATATGGGCCGGACGGGTTTTTTGGCCGAGTGCAGCCCCATCAATTGGCGAGAGGTGTTGGCGGCGGTGCTGGAAGGACACTATTGGATTGAACAGCGCATGATGCTGCAGGCCGAATCTTTCCGTGGCGGCCAATTATTAGGCCATCACAAGGCGCTCAATGATGTGGTGATCAGCCGTGGCAGCCTGGCGCGCGTGGTGCGATTGCAAGCTCACATTGATGGGGGTTACCTGACCACCTACGTGGCCGATGGCCTGATTATCTCCACAGCCACCGGCAGCACGGCGTATGCCCTGGCCGCCGGCGGGCCGGTCTTGCCGCCTCAGCTTTTAAACATCCTGATTATCCCTATTGCTCCCCACATGACTCTGGAGCGCGCCATTGTGCTGGGTCAGGGCGCGGTGGTAGACATTGACGTCAACACCGACCATCAAGCCATCTTGACGGTTGACGGTCAATTCGAGTTTGCCCTGGAAGATGGCGATTGTGTCACTGTGCGCGCTGCGCAGCATGTGGCCTCCTTTGTGCGGGTGCAGCCGCCAGACTATTTTTATCGGACCTTGGTAGCGCGTCTCAAGCCTCGTGGAGAAGTCGAGTGAGCGATCCAGTTTTTTGCGTTAATCATCCCAATGTTCCCACCTCCTTGCGTTGCAATCGCTGCGGCAGCCCCATTTGTTCGCGCTGCGCTTTGCGGACACCGGTCGGCTATCGCTGCAAAAGTTGCGTCAAGCACCAGCAAACCGTGTTTTATAACGCATTGTGGTACGATTATGTGATTGCCGGCGCAATCGCGCTGGGGATTTCTGTAATCGCCCAGGTTATCTTGGTAGTGCTGCCGTTTTTCCTGCTGGCGATGTTTGCAGGCCCGCTTGTGGGCTGGCTGATTTTTGAGCTTGCCCGCCGCGCCACTGGCAAGCGACGCGGGCCTTTTATGGGCGTGGTGGTGGCGGCGTGCATTACCCTGGTGGGATTGCCGGCTCTATTCATTCTGCTAATCGGGCAGGATTTTACGGGATTGCTGGTTAATGGCATCTACCTGGCCCTGGCGGCCGGTTCGGCTTTTGTGTGGCTTCGAGTGGATCAGAGATGAGCCTACTTTCTGTCGGGAAAGTAGGCTGACATCCCTATGTCGGCCTATGCCAAGCGGCATAGGGATGCCGCTTTTACGGGGTTTTCCAACAAGAATGAGCCTAAGGTGTGAACAGCAATGTTAGCAGAACTTTTAATTAGCGATTTTGCCATTATCAACGAGTTGCGCCTTGGCCTATCGTCGGATTTCAATGTCTTGACCGGCGAAACAGGCGCGGGCAAATCCATCATCATTGACGCGGTCAGCTTGCTGCTGGGCGGGCGGGCCGAGGCTGTGACGATACGCTCCAACGCGGAGCGGGCTTTGATTGAGGGAACGTTTCACCTGGATCAAGAAACGCGCGCGAGTGTTGATCCGCTGCTGGCAGAGCATGGGCTGGAAGGCGACGAGACGGGCGTGTTGGCCCTTTCGCGGGAGATACGCCGCAATGGCCGCACCGTATGCCGCGTCAACGGACGCTCGGTGGCGTTATCTATCTTGAAAGACATTGGCCAGTGCCTGGTGGATATTCACGGTCAGAGCGAGCACCTCAGCCTGCTGCGCGTGCGCGAGCACATCAACTTGCTGGATCGCTATGCCGGCTTGTGGGAGCAGCGCGCGCAATTTGCGCAGGCGGCGGCCCAGGCGCGCCAGGCGCGGCATGAACTGGATGAGCTGGTGCGCGATGAGCGAGAACTGGCGCGTCGCGCCGACTTGCTCAAGTTTCAGGTCGAAGAGATTGGCGCAGCCAAGCTCAAGCCGGGTGAAGAGGCGGGGCTGGAGCAAGAGCGCCTCAGGCTGGCCAATGCCGAACATCTGGCGCAACTGACAGATGAGGCCTATGCCATTTTATACGAGGGCGGCAACGAAGCTCCCTCTGTGATGGACGCGCTGGCGCAGGTGAACCGGGCGCTGGCCGCGCTGATCAAGATAGAACCGGCGCTGGGCGAGTTGACCCAGGCGGTAGAAACGGCCGGCTATACCCTGGATGATGCCGCGCGCACCATCCACGACTACCGCGAAAAGATCGAGTTTAGCCCAAAACGCCTGGAACAGGTAGAAGAACGGCTTGATCTCATCAAGCGCCTGATGCGCAAATACGGCCAGTCCATCGAAGAGGTGCTGCAATTTGCCCAAGAGGCCGCCCAAGAGCTGGATGGAATTGCGCACCGCGACGAGCGCATTGGACAATTGCGCGAGCAAGAGCAAGATTTGCTGCATCAGGTGGGGCGGCTGGGACAGGCGCTTTCTAAAGTGCGCCGACTTGCCGCCGAGCGGCTTGCCGCGCAGATCGAGGCCGAGTTGAACGATTTGCGCATGGCCGGCGCGCGCTTTGGCGTTTCGATTGAATGGGAAGCCGATGAAGAGGGCGCTTTTGCTACCCTGCCGGCTGGCGGCGAACCGGGCCGCTATGCCTTTGATGCGACCGGCCTGGACAGGATCGAGTTTCTGGTAGCCCCCAATGTAGGCGAGGGACTCAAGCCGCTGGCCAAGATTGCTTCCGGCGGCGAAACCTCGCGCCTCATGCTGGCGCTCAAGACCGTGCTGGCGCGCGCCGACCATACCCCCACGTTAATTTTCGATGAGATTGACCAGGGCATTGGCGGGCGCGTCGGCGCGATTGTGGGCCGCAAGCTGTGGGGATTGACGCAGGCCCAGGCCCAGGTGGCTCACCAGGTTATTTGCATTACCCATCTGCCGCAACTGGCCGGTTATGGCGATGCGCATTTCAAGGTAGAAAAGCGCGTTGACGGCGACCGCACCGTGGCGCTGATTGACAAATTGAACAAGCGCGCCCGCGTTCAAGAGATTGCGCAAATGTTGGGCGCTTCGGGCGGGGGGGCGGTCAAGAGCGCGCAAGAAATTTTGGAAGCGGTCGAGGCTGAAAAGGCCAAGAGTAAAGCGTGAAGCGTTCAAGCCTGGTCTGGCTTTTCGTTCTGCTTGTTTTGCTGGGGCTGTTGGGTTACAAAGCCTGGCGAGTCGACAGCCTGGCGCTGTCATTAAAGGCGCGCCTGGACCGCTGGCAATCGCTTGACCCAGCCCAGCTCGATTTGCAAGACCTTACTCCAATGATCGGTGATGTGCATGCCGCCCGCTCTGAGCTGCGCCAGCTTCGCTCGGAACTGGCGCCATTGCTCTGGCTTGCTCCGTATCTGGGCTGGCTGCCGGGTTACGGCGCTGAGCTTGAAGCTGCCCCCGCGTTGATGGACATGGCCGTAGAGCTGGCCGACGCGGGCGATGGTTTGTTGGCCGGCCTGGAACCTCAGGTGTCCTCTTTGCAAGAGGGGGGCTTGTCTATTCAACGCGCGGTCGAGTTGATCGAGGCCATTGGGCCGGCGCTAGGCCCGGCGCAGGCTCAGCTTGACAAGGCTGTTCTGGCTCGCGCGCGGGTGACCCGCCCCCTTTCTCCTCGCGCGGCCGCATTGCTGGCCAAGGCCGATAAAATTTTGCCCCTGGCATCTACTGCGCTAGATTTGCTGGCGCTGGCGCCAGATTTGCTTGGCTTTGACCAGGCGCGCACCTACCTGGTGCTGGCGCAAAACAGCGATGAACTGCGCCCAACAGGGGGATTTATCAGCAGTGTGGGACGGGTGGTCATACAGCGCGGCGAGATTATCTCTGTGACTTTTGAAGACAGCTATGCGGTGGATGACTATCAGTTTTCTTATCCCGATGCACCCCCCGAGTTGCTGGCCTTTATGGGATCGGAGATTTGGGTTTTCAGAGATTCAAATTGGTCACCAGATTTTCCCTCTAGCGCGCAAGCGGCTATTCGGCTGTACCAGATCAGCCGCCCCGGCCGGATTGATGGCGTTATTGCCGTCAATCTACAGGCCATGCCTGTTTTGTTAGAGGGTCTGGGGCCGTTGAGCGTTTCTGGCTTTGATCAGCCGGTGACGGGGCAAAACGCGCTTGAGGCTATGCGCCAAGCCTTGATGCCAGAGCCGGACGAACGAATTTCAACCGAGTGGTGGTTGCGCCGCAAAGATTTCACCGGCGCGTTGGCAGAGGCCGCGCTGGCGCGTATTCAAAGCGACGTGACACCTCAACAAGCCATGCGCTTGGCGCTGGCGGTCATGCAGGTTTTAGATCGCCGCGACGTGCTGGTTTACCTGGAATCGTCGCAAGCGCAACACCTGTTGGCGCAGCGTAAATGGGATGGGGCGCTGGCCCAAACACAAGGCGACTATGTGATGGTGGTTGACTCTAACCTGGGATTTAACAAGGTCAATCCAAACATTGACGAGCAGATGTCGTATTCGGTGCAGCTAGACAAAGAGGGCAGCGGCAAGGCCGCTTTGGCGCTTGTTCACACCAGCCGCGCCAGGCCCGAACAACCGGCTTGCAATCACTCGCCGCGTTATGATAAAACGTATGATGGAATGATGAATCGCTGCTATTGGGATTTGGTGCGAGTGTATGCCCCATCTGGTAGCGCGCTGATTTCGGCCACACTTCAAGCTCCTGCGCCACTGATAGGCAAGCGGTCTAGCAATGGGCAAGCGACGACCCTTCAAGACCAGGGTTTTGCGGTGTTTGAATCATTTTTTGCCTTGCAGGGCGGCGCGCGCCAGGTGACGCGTTTTGAATACACCTTGCCGCCCGTCGCCAGGAAAGAAGCCGATGGATGGGTGTATACATTGTATCTCCAACGCCAGCCCGCAACGAATAATTGGCCGATTGAAATCACGCTGGCTTTGCCAGATGGCGCCAGGCTGCTCAGGGCAGAGCCGCCCGTGATCGAAACAGGGCAGGCGCTGCAGTGGGCGCTGCATTTGAGCACTGACCAGCATGTGCAGGTGTGGTACAACTATCCCTAGCTTTATCGTAACCGTACAGTCGGAGGTGATTTTCTACCACAAAGGACACCAAGCAGAGGGTAAAAGTGACCGCCTGCCATGCTTTGCCTCCCTGCTATCCTTTGTGTCCCTAGTGTCCCT
Source organism: Thermoflexales bacterium (assembly GCA_041740315.1). GTDB lineage: Bacteria > Chloroflexota > Anaerolineae > Fen-1058 > Fen-1058 > JBGSMF01. The sequence goes on along the minus strand of JBGSMF010000181.1, from coordinate 5,983 downwards.
TGTGGTTATAAATCAGCCACCTGAACGCTTACGCTTTATCTATGGTACAATTGTGTCAAGCGCATTTCAAACGAGTTGAAAGCTTATGATCAAAAACCCCTTTTTCAACCGCCAGCGTATTGCTGATCCGGCCTATTTCTTTGGCCGGACGGCGCAGGTCGAGGCCCTATACAGCGCCGTCGTGACCCATCAATGCCGCGCGCTGGTTGGCGAGCGCAAGATGGGCAAGTCGTCGCTGCTGACGTATATTAGCCACCCGACCATCATGCGCCAGTATGGCTTGAACCCTGAAAAGCAGTTGATTTTGTATTTCGACCTGGAAGGCATGGCCTCGGCCGGTGTTGAGGATTTTTGGATCGAGCTGCTCGAAGCCATTGCGGCGCGCTTGCCCGATGACAGCCTGGTGGCTGCAGTGCAGCGGGTGGTTGATTCGGGCGAGGTGCGCTTTATGGCAGTGCGCCGGGCCTTGCGCCGGGTGCGCGACGCCGGGTTCGATCTGGCGCTGTGCATGGACGAGTTTGAATCGCTGGCGCGCAATTCGCGCTTTGAAACGGATTTTTACGGCGAACTGCGTAGCCTGGCCGGTGAACTGGGGCTGGTCTACTTGACCGCCTCAAAGCGCGGCTTGTACGAGCTGACTTATGAACATTCCGACACGCTGTCGTCGCCATTTTTCAACATCTTTTCAGAGCTGTCGCTGAACTTGATGAGCAATGACAATGCTCGGCTTTTGCTAACAGGCCTATCTTTTCTTGAGGGGCAGGGGTTTTGCGAAGACGAGGCCAACTTTGCCATTAACCTGTCTGGGACGCATCCCTTTTTTTTGCAAGTGGCCGGCTTTCATCTCTACGAAACCCCCGGATGCGGCCGGCCGCGCCCGCCGGAAATTTGCCGGCAGGTGCGCAGGCGCTTTCTGGCCGAGGCCGAAGACCACTACCGCTACCTGTGGTCGCAGTTAACGTCTACCCAGCAGATGGCGTTGGCTCACCTGTCACAGGCTTCAGAGCCGGTGGTGCGCGTGCTCAAAGTCAAGAGCCTGATATGTGAGCAGGATGATAAACCTGTGCCGTTCAGCACGACTTTTGCCGAGTTCCTCGATCGGCAGCGCGCCGGGCCATCGTCTGGCGCTAGTTCAATGCCGGTTTCTACAACTGCCAGCGATTTGACCGGCCGCACCCTGGGAGGCTATCGGGTGGTTTCGCCCATCGGGCAGGGGGGCATGGCCGAGGTGTACAAGGGCTACCAGCCCGCGTTAGACCGCTATGTGGCGCTCAAGGTGCTCTCGCCGCGTTTTTCTGCCGATGCCGCCTTTTACGAGCGATTCCAGCGCGAGGCGACTGCCATTGCGCGCTTGCGCCACACGAATATTGTTCAGGTATTTGATTTTGGCACCGCCGACAATCTGACCTATATGGTGATGGAATATATCCCCGGCCCCACCCTCAAGCACAAGATTAGAGACCTGCGCAGTGCCAGTCGGCTCTTGTCGCAGACCGAGATTGTGACCATTACGCGCGATGTGGCCGCCGCGCTAGATTACGCCCATGCCCGCGGGCTGGTGCATCGCGATGTCAAGCCGGCCAATATCTTGCTGCGCAGCGAGGAATTCGGGCCGCCGGCTGCCGCAGAAGCAGAACCTTATGCGGTGTTGACTGATTTTGGCGTAGTCAAGATGTTGGAAGGCGTGCAATTTACGGCTACCGGCATGACGCTGGGCACGCCCGATTACATGTCGCCTGAGCAGGCTGGCGGCGAGCAAGTGACCCCCTCTAGCGATATCTATGCCCTGGGCGTGGTGGTGTATGAAATGCTGGTGGGGCAGTTGCCCTTTTCGGCTGATACACCGCTGGCCGTGCTGCTCAAGCACATGACCGATGCGCCCCCTATGCCTTGTACGCTCAAACCCGATTTACCCCCCGGCGTGGACAATGTGTTGAATCGCGCCTTGTCCAAAGCTCCCCGCGACCGCTTCAAATCGGCCGGTGAGATGGCCGTTGCGCTGGAGGCTGTGCTGTGATCAAGAAAAGCATGACTACGGGCACAATTATCGGCCTGGTCATTACTTTGTTGACGTTGTACCCAACATTTGTTGTGCTCGAAGTGACCAACGCTTTGCCTGTTGGGGTTTTGCCATCGCTTGGGTGGGAGATCAAAATTGCGGTGGGTCTGGCGGTGTTTGCCGCGCTAAATGGCATGACGATGCTGGTTTTGCTGCTGGTGGGGTCGCTAGCGGCCTGGCGGGCGCGTGCCACAACCCTCAAGGCTGGAATGCGTGCTGGCATGGTCAGCGGCGTAATGGCCGCGGCGGTGGTCTATGCGCTGATTGTAGCGCCGGCGATGGCAGTGTGGGCTGGGCGGAACGTGCTTGGAGCCAGTTTACCGGCCGGCATGGATTGTTTTCCGCAAGCCTGGGTGGTTCAGCTTGCGCGCCATTCAATGTTCTCGCTTGCCTTGTTCCTGGCGTGCGGGTTTTTGGGGTTGGTGGTGGGCGGCGCGGAAGGGGCATTGGTGGGTTGGCTGCGGCGCAGAGCCGCGCCATCGGCCCGCCTGTCTTTACTCCGCGATGCTATTGGCGATAAGCGAGGCCGCAACACGTGGTTTGCGTTGCATCATGAACAAGCCCTCAAGGCCGGCCTGGTGGTGGGGATTGGCGTGAGTTTTATTTTTGCGTTGGGCGGGGTATGGAGCAGCGCCTTTGCAACAGGTTACAAGGACTTGGCGGCTCACCTGCCGGGCGGCCAGGTTGTAGAATGTGTGGTGAGCGCCTTGCACGCGGCAGCAGACAGCACACCTTTCGGCCGCATAACAGATAGCGCCCTACCGGCTTTGTTGGTGCCGATTATTTTTTTGCTTGCTATCAGTTGGGGTGGGCTGGCGGCTTTTATGCCCAAGAATCCTCCCAACCGGCTTTTAACGCGGGTCTATGCCGCTGTGGTGGCCGGCGCTGTTATAGGGCTAGTTGCTGCATTTCAGCAGGCTAATGAAGGCCGCTTTCTCATTGGCGTGCTCCCCCAGTTTGTGCCATTGTTGCGCAATATTCCTGGTTTAAAAGACAGCACAGAGTTGTGGGGGGCGTTGTCTTCGCCTTCTGTGCGCGTGATGGGGATGTACCTGGTTTGGATTCCTTGTGTTATTCTATCGGTGCCCGTTTTTATGTTTTGGGGCGCTGTGCAGGGGGTTTTCTTTGGCTTGATTTTCACAGTGTTCCGGCTGAGGCCGGTGGATCGGGCCCGCCGGGTGCGCTATGACATTTTGCAGCGGGGTGATCAATTTTTGCCGCGCCTGTACCGGCTGTTCCAGGCCGACCGGCAGGCGGTGCGAGTGCTGGAGCACCTGGCCTTTGACTTGAAGCCGGATATGCCCAAGGCCAGCATGGCGGCGGCTTATTACATGCTGGCCGTAGACCCCCAGAATGCGGCGGGCGTGTTTGACACCACAGTCGAAATATTGCAAAAACAGCCCGAATGGAAATTGAGAACCGAAATCGCCGGGCTGCATGAATTGCTGGCCCGCGGCCTGCGGGCTGGAACTGTGGCCCAAATAGCCGATATTGCGCCTTTGCCCGAAGATCAGACTTCTACCTTGCCGCCCCTGTTAACCAAGGCCGGCGAGCACTTGACGCGCGTCTTGACCAGATTGAAAAAGCTTGAACGCGTAGATGATCTTGCCAGCAAGATTATCTTTTTGAACAATACGCTGGAAGACCTGCGCCTGGCGCGTATTTTTGGCGAAGAGGGCGGGCGTATCTCTATGTGCTGCACGTTGCTGCCCGAGTTTGCGGTCTTTCGCGTGTTGCTTGACCGGTGGGAAGATATTGTGCTGAGCGCGGTCAAAGATATGCAGGGCCGGGCCGAAATCACGGCCGAGCTCAAGACGCGCAAGTTGACCTTTGCCCGCCGCCTGGTGCTGAGCATTGTGCTGACAAATCGTGGGTTGAATGTGGCCGAGCAGGTGCGCTTGCATGTGTATGACGATGACGAGTATGATGTGATTGAAGGGCAAGATCACCGCATAGATATTTTGCCGCCCCAAGATAGCCGCGAGCTATCGGTTGTGATCAAACCGCGCGATGCGGCAGGCAAAACTCTGGCGCCCGCTCCAACTGCTTTACGCTTGTGCTGGCAAGTGACGTACGATGATGCCCTGAACGACGATAGCGAGTTGGAATTTGGAGACCAGGTTGAATTTATCGAGGCAGAAAAGTCTTTCCAGCGCATCTTTCCAATCCCCTACGTGACGGGCACACCATTGCAGAGCGGCGAGATGTTTGTGGGCCGGCAAGATGTGTTCGAGTTTGTGCGCGAGCATTTATTTGGCAAGTACCAAAACAACGTAATTGTGCTGCACGGCCAGCGGCGCACTGGCAAAACTTCCATTCTCTACCGCATGGGAGAGGTTTTAGCCGATACGCACATCTGCATTTTGGTGGATATGCAGGGCAAATCTGCGCGCGGCGAAGCCGAATTCCTCTACTCCATTGCCGACGACATTGCCTATGCGCTAGAGAACAAGGGCATCGCAGTGGAACTGCCGCCCCGCCGAGATTTTGATGAATCGCCCGAGTTCTTTTTCCGCAGCCGCTTTTTGCGCAGTGTGTATGGCGCGCTGGGCGGCAAAAGCCTGCTTCTGATGTTTGACGAATTTGAAGAGTTGCAAAAGCGCGTTGAAGACGGCAAATTGACAGCCGATATTTTTCCCTACCTGCGCAATTTGATGCAGCACGAACGCAAGGTGGATTTTGTGTTTACCGGCACGCACAAGCTAGAGGAACTGGCGGCGGAATATTGGTCTATCTTGTTCAACATTGCCGCCTACAAAAAGATTACGTTCCTCGAAAAGGGCGAGGTGACTCGCCTGGTGACGCAGCCGGTGGCCGCCTGTGGGCTAGAGTACGACCCCTTGGCTATCGAGCGCATCTACCAGGTGGCAGCCGGGCACCCTTATTTCACCCAGGTAGTTTGTCACGAGTTGGTGGCCTATCACAACGAGACCCAGCGAAGTTATTTGACCACGACCGACGTGGAGGCGTCGCTGGAGCGCATTGTCGAGCGCGGCGAGGCGCATTTCAAATACATTTGGGCCGAATCTTCTACTCAGCAGCGCCTGACCCTGCTGGCGCTGGCCGAATTGCTGGAAGCCAACGATGCGGCTACCTTGGATGATGTAGCCAAATTGCTGCGCAAGCGCGGGCGGCCATTGGAAGCCGGCGAGTTGCAAGAGGCGTTTGATAACCTGGAATCGCGCGATATTGCGATGCGCTCTGACCCGCGCAGCCACCTGTACCGCTTTCGGGTAGATTTGATTCGGCGCTGGATCTATGCCTCGCGCCCGTCATATGAAAAAGTAATATGACGACTGACCGCCGACAACCGACCGATTGTTGCCTGCCTAGAGATGACCGAGGTCAAGCATCATCAGGTGGTGGTCGTTCGCGCCAGCGTTTGGGCGCGCTGGGTGAAGAGCTGGCCGCGCGCGAATTGCTTCGGCGCGGCTATGTCATTCACCAGCGCAACTGGCGCTGCGCAGCCGGCGAGATTGATATTGTGGCCCAGCAGGAAGGCAGCCTGGTCTTTGTCGAGGTGCGCACCCGGCGCGGCGATCAATTTGGCACGCCTGAAGAATCCATCACTCCCTCCAAGCAAGCGCACCTGATTGCGGCTGCGCAAACCTACCTTCAAGAGCAGACCCTTGAGTGCGACTGGCGGATTGATTTCGTCGCGGTCGAGCTTTCGCCGCGCGGCGAGTTGCTGCGCGTGGATGTGCTCGAGAATGCGGTTGAAGGCTAATGTGAAACCTCAAATCTCAAATCCAAAGTTACGTGTCGTCACCGGCCCCACAGCGGTGGGTAAAACGACTTGGGCAATTGAATTAGCTCAGCGGGTAGGCGGCGAGATTGTCTCAGCGGATTCTCGACAAATCTATCGTCAGATGGATGTGGGCACGGCCAAGCCCTCGCCCCAAGAGCAGGCCGCCGCGCGCCATC
>JBGSMF010000180.1:0-3901 GCA_041740315.1 Thermoflexales bacterium | reverse complement strand
GGCCAAGCCCGGCCGGGACCACATTGCCCATAATCACTTCATCCACCGTTGCCGGGTCAATGCCGGCCCGGCGCACCGCCTCGCGGATAGCCACGCCGCCCAGTTGCGGGGCAGGTGTGGTGGCAAGCGCGCCGCCAAATTTGCCAATGGGGATTCGGCAGGCGCTGACAATCACAGGTTGACGTTCGTTGCTCATAGTTTGCTCCTTATATGAATGGTGACGAATTATGCTGTTTGGTCGTTCCCTTTTTTCGAGAGAATGGGTATCTCGCCCATCTTGCACATCAAAGAATATTATGATGTTCAGAACATTATGAATTATACACCAGCCAGTTCAAGTTCACTACTGGCAATTTGTCAAGTGTGCTATAATTGCCTCCGTTGCCTGAGGCAGTAAAGCATGCTGTCTGATTTTCGCGTTAGACAAAGAGAATATCTTTTGCAAATCAGCCGCGCCATGACGGCCCAGCTAGATTTAAGCGCCGTGTTGCGCCTGATTTTAAAAGCGTCGGTCGAGATTCTCGATGGGCAAGCCGGGCTGATTGCCCTGCGCGAGGAAGAAGGCAGTTATGCCGTGCGCGCCAGTTACGGCGTGCCGCCGCAATTGTTGCACCTGTTTACGCCCTTGCTGCCCGATGGCACGACGACCGGCGACCCCGCCGGTTGGACCGTGCCAGAGCTGGAACAAAAGATGGCAACCGTCGCGCGAGCGGTGGGGCTGAGCTTGCGCCAGGTAGTAGGCCTGCCCATGCAGGTGGGCAAAGAGTTGGTGGGGGCTATATACATTTTTCGGCTGCATGGCAATCGCTTTTCAGCCAATGACCGCCAAGTCTTGGAAAGCTTTGCCGAACAAGCCGCTATCGCAGTCACCAACGCGCGGCTGTACCAGGAAGTGGCGCATGAAAAACACCGCCTAGATGCCATCATTGAGGCCAGCGCCGATGGGGTGATGATCTTGAATCCAACGCTGCGGATCGTGGTCTTTAATCGCTCGTTGGCGCGCATGACGGGCGTCAGCCCCTCGGCAGCCATCAACGCCGAGCACGATGACGTGATTGTACTGCACAACAAGCGGGCCGGCAAGACACTGGCCGAGGCCGTAGCCGGCGGCTGGCCGCTGACGCCGCAGGCTGTTTTGCCAGATGGCAACGCGCTGTATGTTGAGGGTGATTTTATCCACCCTGGCGGTCAGCCGGTGAGCGTGGGCATTACCTATGCCCCCCTGTTCAACCGAGAGGGACGCCTGGTCAATATCGTAGGCTCGGTGCGAGATATTACCCGCTTTCGCGAAGCGGAAGAACTCAAGAGCACTTTTATTTCCATCATCTCGCACGAGCTTAAAACGCCGGTCGCGCTGATCAAGGGCTATGCCGGCACGCTGCGCCGCCAAGACGCTCAGTGGGAAGCCGCCACCGTGCGCCAATCGGCTGCCATCATCGAAGAAGAGTCCGACCGGCTCACGCAGCTCATTAATAACTTGCTCGATGCGTCGCGCCTGCAAGCGGGCGGCCTCAAGCTGCAAAAATCCGATGTGCAGCTTGATCAATTGGCGCGTCGGCTGGTAGACAAATTTCGCACCCAGACCGACCAGCATTTGCTCAGCGCAGATTTTCCAGAGGCGTTTCCCATCATACCCGGCGACGCGGCCAGGCTGGAACAGGTCATTTCCAATTTGCTGGACAACGCCATCAAATACAGCCCGCGCGGCGGGGCAGTGCGCGTATCGGGCCAGGTTTTGCCGCAAGAGGTTATTATCACTGTGAGCGACGAGGGGATTGGAATCCCGCGTGAAGAGCAGTCTCACATCTTTGAGCGCTTTTATCGCATAGACGATACAATGTCGCGCCAAGTGCAGGGCAGCGGACTGGGCTTGTACCTGGCCAAGGCCGTCGTCGAAGCGCACGGCGGGCGCATCTGGGTAGATAGCCGGCCCAGCCAGGGAGCAGCCTTTTCGTTTTCGCTCCCCATTCAATAGTCCAATTTTTAAATCTTGAATCTGAAATTTGAAATTTGAAATCTAGTAGATATTGAAAGGAAAGCTATGCCATTCCCACCAGCTCCAACATCCATTACGTGTCCGTTTTGCCATTCGCAAATCACGGTGCCCTTGCGGCAAATTGTAGATGTGGCCGAAGAACCCGCGCTCAAAGACGCCCTGTTGGCCGGGCGCTTGAACGCCTTTCGCTGCCCTTCGTGCGGCAACATGGGCGCGCTGGCCAGCCCCTTCTTTTACCACGATCCAGACAAAGAGTTGGCCTTTATCTTTCTGCCCATGGAAGTGGGCCTGAAAAACACCGACCAACAGCGCATGATCGGCTCGATGACCAACGCGGTGATGTCTAAACTGCCCGCAGAAAAACGCAAAGGGTATTTGCTGCAACCCAAGCAATTCTTTGCGCTGCAAAACCTGGTCGAAGCCATCCTGGCCGCCGATGGTGTCACGCCAGAAATGCTGGCTGCGCAGCGCGCCAAGATAGAAATGCTGCAAGCCATGGTCGACATGCCAGAAGATCAGCGGCCGGCCTACATTAAAGAGCATGACGCCGAGCTGGACGATGAATTCTTTGAACTGCTAAACTCGGTGGGGCTTTCGGCGCGAGCCAGCGGGGCAGAAGACGTTTCGCCGTTGCTCAAACTGCGCGACCAGATCATGGATCATTCAACCATCGGCGGCAAGGTCAAAGCTCAGCAACAAGCGATGGAAGCCTTTGCCGCCAACCCCTCACGCGAAGGACTATTGGAGCAAATCATCCAGGCATCCGACGTTGAAACGCGCGAAGCGCTGGTCGCCTTTGGGCGGGGGTTGTTAGATTATCCCTTTTTCCAGGCGCTCACGGCTAAAATCGAGGCGGCCAGCGCAGCGGGTGACAAGGAGACCGCCGAGCGCTTGATTGCCCTGCGCAAAGAAATTCAAGAGACCCGAGAAAAGCTAGACGCCGCCACCCAGGCCATCTTTAAGCAGCGCGCCGATCTGCTGCGCGAGCTGATGGCCGGCGAAGACCTGGACAAGTTGGCGCGGGCGCACATTGCCGAGCTTGACGACATCTTTTTCAGCGTGTTGGAAACCAACCTGTCTGCCGCCGAGCAAAGCCAGCAACAAGCCACGCTCGACCGCCTGCAAGTTGTTGGCGAGGCCGCCATGCGCGCCATCCAATCCACTCAGCCGCCCGAAGTGCGCTTTATCAACACGCTGCTATCGGTTGATTATCCAACTCAGACGGCTCAGGTGCTGGAAGCCAACAAGCAAGCCCTCTCGCCGCAAATGCTCACTTGGATGCGCCGCGTGTCTGACGACCTGCGCCATCGCAACCAGAGCCAGGCCGCCGACAAGCTGGACAAAATCATCCAGCAAGCCGCCGAACTGACCGGGCAAGGCATTGCCGTGGCCAAAGCCTGATAACACGGCTGAACATTAGCGTGGTTGCTGCCAGACCGGGGTATCGGCCTGTCGGGTGCCGTATCGTCTCATGTAATAGACCTTATCGGAAATAGCAGGACGGGCATCCCCATGCCAGTCCGCCAACGTACACCCTGGACTGCCCGTCCAGCCTGCTGCCGCGTGCCGCGTCAGCGGCCGCAGGCAGGGCAGGCTTGCACCTGCGCTACGCTTGGCCCCTTCGGGAGTGCAGCCTGCCTGGCGCAGACAGGGTGTGGGGATACGTTGGCTACGTAATTTCCGATAAACTCTAATGTATACTTGCAGGTGATGACACTGTGCGCCATCACCCAAGTTGGCCTGGGCTACCAGGCAATGCGCTCGATGAACAAAGCTTACTATCATTTTGTCAAGTCCTTTATCAACAGACGAGTGAACCTAGCTCGTAAAAAGTAGATTTTTCGAGTCAGCGGACCGAGTATGCACCGGATAGATGAAACCGAAGCTATGAATCGAAACCTGTAC
>JBGSMF010000179.1:0-1663 GCA_041740315.1 Thermoflexales bacterium | reverse complement strand
GTACAGGTTTCGATTCATAGCTTCGGTTTCATCTATCCGGTGCATACTCGGTCCGCTGACTCGAAAAATCTACTTTTTACGAGCTAGGTTCACTCGTCTGTTGATAAAGGACTTGACAAAATGATAGTAAGCTTTGTTCATGACGTGGACGATGTGGCGGAATTGAAGCGGGTGCTGCTTTCGCTCTCGGAGGAGGTGGGGCGTGACTTGCGCGCAGATGGGCTGCAGGCCCGAACGGTTGCCATCAAGCTGCGCTGGCCCGACTTTACGACGATCACGCGCCAGAGCACGCTGCCGCGCCCAACTGATTCAACCTCTGAGGTGTATCACGCGGCAGAGGCGCTGCTTGCAGCGGCGGTCCAGCGCGGCGCAAAGGTGCGCTTGCTGGGTGTGCGCGCCAGCAATCTGGTTGAGGGGCGGCAACTGAGCCTGTTTGACGACGACGCCGTCGCCCTGGCGGGCAAGCGTTCGCGGGTAGATCAAGCGGTGGACGCGATTCGCGAGCGCTTTGGCGACAAGTCCATTCGCCGCGCGTCGCTGATCAAAAGGCGCTGAATTGGAGCCTATGCTACTACCTGGTTGGCGATGGTGGCATTGCCTGCCACCTTGGCTCCACGCAGCAAAACGGCCTGGCGGATTGTAGCGCCATTGCCAATGCAGCAATCTCGCTCGATATACACCTCTGGCCCGATGATGCAATGAGCGCCAATGATTGCGCCTGGCTCAATGTGCAGCGGTGTGACAAGTTGCGTGTTTGGCCCGACGGTGTGGGGCGCAATTTGGGGCTGGCCATCTCCGCGCAGCAGATATTCGCGGTTGATCATCAGCAGGTCGGCGGCGCTGGTCAGTGTCAGGCGGCGCTCCATCATCAGCCCGCCCACGTTGCCTTTTTGGGTGATGAGCATTTGGATGGCGTCTTGCAATTCATATTCACCGCGCGGCGAAGGGGCCACCTGGGGCAAGTAATCTAGAATGGGCGGAGCAAAGATATACAAGGGCAGGCTAAAGATGTTGGAGGGCGCCTCTTGTGGCGTGGGCTTTTCGACAATGCGCCGCACCCAGGGGCCATCCATCACCACAATCCCCACGCTGCCCAATCGCTCTGGCTCCACCGGCATCAGCGCCAATGCGGCATTGAGCCTGGGGGTGTTTTGCCAAAAGGCCAGCAGGCGGCCAACGTCTTGGGCAGGAACCAGGTTATCGCATGCCGAAAGCACAAACTCGCCGGTGATGAGCGGCGCGGCGCATTGCAGGGCATTGGCCATGCCAAGGCGCTTGGGTTGGTAGACAAAGCGCACTTCGGCCTGGAGGCAAGATTCGCGAAAGTGCCGGACGATATCGCGATCCTCTGGGCTGACAACTAAGATGAAATCGTCTATGCCGTTGTGCGCCAACAGTTCCATAATGCGCTCGACGATGGGCTTGCCCAAGATGGGCAGCATTGCTTTTGAGCGCGCCAGGGTGATGTGGTGCAGGCGCGAACCTTGACCGGCGGCTAAAATGATTCCTTGCATCGGTAATCCTCTTTCAGAATAGTAAAAAGGCCAATAGCTCTAGCCCGGCTGTGCTTATGAGCAGGGCAATGCTCCAAAAGGCCAGGCTGTTCCAGCAGGCAGGGCTGGCGCCGTGGCCGCGCTGCATGCGCCAGGCCTGCGCGGCGGCG
>JBGSMF010000178.1:0-1769 GCA_041740315.1 Thermoflexales bacterium | reverse complement strand
ATTGCGGATGAGGTAATGGAGCAATTCGAGGGTGGCGTCGTCGGCCCATTGCAGGTCGTCCATCAACAACATCAGCGGCTTGCGCTCGCTCAGGCGGGTCAACAAGCGTGTGACGGCATCGAAAAAGCGCAGCTTGGCTTGCTGTGGGTCTAGCCCATCACCTGTAGCCGCCGCGTTGGTTTGAACGAGGCGCGGCACAAGCCGGGCCAACTCTGGCTCTAACCCACTCACCAGCGCTTCAAGGTCGTCGCCGTGACTGAGGGCGTCGCTCACCCACTCGGCAATGGGGGCGTAGGGCACGCGCTCGGTTTCGTGGCAGGCGCCCACCAGGCGCTGCCCGCCGCGCAGGCGCACCTGCCCACCCATCTCGGTTGCCAGGCGGGTCTTGCCCACCCCGGCCTCGCCTTCGAGCGTCATCAATTGACCTTCGCCGGCCCAGGCTTGCTCCAGGCACTTGGTCAGCCGTTCCAATTCTGCCTGTCGCCCAATCAGCCCGGCGCGAAAGACGGCATCGGCGCGCGGAGCCGCCGCAATTTCTACAGGCGCGGGGGCGGTCAGGCTGGTGAGATTGCTCAGCGCATTCAGCACCGCTTCTGCCGAGGGGGGCCGCTGGCCGGGGTGCTTGGCCAGCAGCGAGAGCACCAGCGCCTCAAAATCTGCAGGCAGGGCGGGGTCTAGGCTGCGCAGCGGCGGTGGGTCTTGGCTGATATGCTGAATGATAACGGCTACGGGTGTATCGCCGCTAAAGGGCAATTGGCCGCTTGCCAGCTCGTACAGCACGACGCCCAGGCTGTACAAATCTGAGCGCGCATCAATGGGCATGGCCTGGGCCTGGTCGGGTGACATGTAGGCCACTGTGCCCAGCATGATGCCGCTTTGAGTCAGCTCGATGGATACATCGCTAAGCTTGGCCAGTCCAAAATCCACCAGCTTGATAGAGAGATTGGAGGTTGGTAGTTGACCGTTTTCGAGCATGACGTTGGAGGGTTTGAGATCGCGGTGGATGATCCCATGAGCATGGATGTAGGCCAGCGCGTCGCATAATTGCAGGCTTATGGCGGTTATCTCGCGGATGGGCAGCCGACCGCCGCGCGAGCGGCGCAGCCCACCCAGGTCTTGGCCGGCGATAAACTCCATGACATAAAAAGGCAGGCCGTTTGCTTCACCATAATCAAACACGCGGACGATGCGGGGATGTTGCAAGCGCATCAGCGCGCGAAATTCGCGCTGGAAGCGGCGTTGGCCTTCTTCCATGCCGGGCGGCGCAAAAAAGGTTTTGACGGCAACCGGCTGCCCGGTTTGCTGGTCAAGCGCGCGATAGACCACGCCCATGCCGCCTTGGCCCAGCGCCGCTTCTACCTGGTAGCGATCCAGCAGCAGCGTGCCAGGCGAAAGCGCCCGCGGGACGATGGGTAGCGCCGCCGCAGGCTGGGCAACTTGTCTGGTCATCTCATCCGCCTGCATTTGATATAACCCAATGATCTATCTGATTATTTGATTATACTATATCACACTAGATGGGGGAATGGCCGCAGGAGCAAAATTTTATCCTCCAGTTTGACATAAAGTAGAAACCGTGCTATTACACAAGTTGCGTCGGTGTAACTGTTCAGCCTACCCTCCCGCAGGGTAACTACTCAGCCGGCACCCTTCGACCTGTCTGCCGACAGAGCAGGCTACGCGCCGCGCAGCCTGAGCGGAGTGAAACGCAGTCGAAGGAGCGCGGCGCTTATCCTGAGCAAGGCCGAAGGACGCTCAGGCTGCTGAGT
>JBGSMF010000177.1:0-5733 GCA_041740315.1 Thermoflexales bacterium | reverse complement strand
CTGTCACGAGGCTGTAGTCATTCCTTTGTGTTTTGGCCTCCAGATTTGCTCGCCACCCCGGTCGCTCCTACCGCTGTGTGTGTTCGTGCCTTAACCCACAGGGCAGCCGTGACTTTTACGTCCGAGCAACATAAAGTTTGTCGCCGCCTCCTATGTCGGATATGCTAGTCATCCGAATCGGGCAATTGATGACATGAGGACTCTCACCTCACTAGATTGGCAGCCTTGTCGGCTGCTCCCCTAACGGAAGCATCACCCGCCGACCAGGGTGCGACGCTTGACGCCTGCGCCCCGAATGATGATGACCACGCGAAAGTAGCCTTGGAACTCGAAGCGTATGGGCGGTCGGGTGCATGCAGTGTTGGGCGCTTTCTGATAGATTGTCAGGGCTCAATCTCTCAAGAATGTTTTGCCCATATACTTGTTGTTAGCCATAAACCTGGGCGTAGTTCATTTTTTTCAGAAGTTGGTTCATCATACCCTTCGATTGCCAAATTGATAGGATTCGCTTTAAGATAATCGTGCAGTTCCTTTACACTCTTTGACAGGCGCAGATAGGAAATGCCTGTGGTTAGATAGACAATGCACAAACAGAGATATGATGCCCGATAGGGACTAAACTTGGAACCATCTGGAACATATTCTTTGCTCAACTGAAAGTATCCATAATCTTGAAATGCAAACACTCGCAAGAGATAATCGGATGGGCTATTCCCTTCCAACGATATGCAAAACCTGCTCTCAGAATTAATGTGAGATGGATGTGGCTCAATACTTATCGCTTGCCTATTACTCACCGCGCCGATCAATCGACCACCAAAAAAATCCGTACTGACGGCACGAAAAACTGGCTTATGGTGCCATTCCCACACTTCTCGGCCACCCCAGTTCTGCAACGCGAAGTCTGTGAGTACCGACTCTACAAGCGGAATATGCCTCTGTAATTCAGCTTGAAAATTCTGCGAAGATGCTATATCCCCTTGAAAATCTGCTGAAAATGATTTCCCCACATTTTGGTTAGATGTTTGAGGCGTAGGTTTGGGATGTGTCGTAGCCCTTACAAGTTTCCTGTTTCGTTCTCTTTTGAGTTGAGCCACAACGGGATTATGTGACTCGATCTCAAATACCCTGTTGTCAATCGCACGGACGACCAGCCACGGCTCCGTTTCCGCCTGAGTATAGGCATGAAAATATCCATCAGCTATGTTGTCGATACTTGACACCATGCGAAGCAATTCCTGACCTTCAATATGCTGCTGTTTGTCGGAGTAAGCATCAAGTTCTTTGGCATTCTCTCCATAAGCTTCTATGCCAGAGCAGAGCCATGATGAAATCAGTGCAAGTTCGCCCAGTGACATTAGCAGCTCTGGTAAATTGTATGCCAAGAAATCATTGTTATCTGTTGCCATAGGATTATCATTTCAACTCTGATACTATCACAAGACGCGCCCAACAACTAGTTTATGAAATATTTGGCTACTACACCTACGCCTCTGGCAAGATATTTCGCCTATTATGAGTTCGAGAAACAGCACCAACTTGGCTTCAATTATACCCCAGCTTCTTGCCTTTCACGAAACGCATCAACCGGCGAGGGATGCAGGAGAACGGCCTTTGCCAAGCGCAATTATCCCCAAACCGGCAGCTGCTGCCGGTTAGACTGTGCTGCCGCTTTTACTGCTGCCGGTTTGCCTGATGATTTTCCCCCGAATTGCGTTTATTTGCGCCAAATCTCTTGACACGACCTATCGGATATGATAGACTGGCAGCCACAACAGAATATCACTATCGAGCCTTCACAGCGGCCTTGACAAGGCACCGCGCTTCCACACTCAGTACGGGACAGCCGTACAACCAACAGCGCGGTGGGGTTGAGTAGTCAGTTAGTTGGATGGTCACGTGGTCAGCGACTACTTGACCATCCGTAGGACGGCAGTAGCCGTAAGACTACAAGACCAACAGACTAGCACGCCGCGCGCGCGTTGTGGAGGTGGAGCGATGGTGATGGATACTCTCCCCGCCAGCGTCGGTGCTGCGGGCGACATTCAGGATGGTAAACACTTGGGCCAGGACACGCCTGTGTCCCAGGCGCTCGTGCCATCCTTTTCTTGTTTACGTTCGGCTGATCCCACGCCAAAGTCCCGCACCATCGCCCTCCTGAGTCAAAAAGGCGGTCCCGGCAAGACCACCACCTCCATCAATCTGGCCGCCGCACTGGCGCAGGCTGGGCATCCCAGCCTGGTCATTGATATGGACCCCCAGCGCGCCGCCGGGCGATGCCTGGGCGTCTCGCTGGCCTCTTCGTCCGCTTCAATCTACACAGTCCTCCTCGGCGACAAGACGCTGCGCGATGTCATCGTCCATACCGATTCGGGCGTGTACCTTGCCCCAAGCCATCCCGATTTAGCCGCGCTCTCGTTTGACACGCGCGCCAGCCGCGAAGCGCGTTTGAAGCTGGCGATAGAGTCTTTGCTTGGCGATCAGACTGAGCCGCAATTCGCATTTATCCTGATTGATTGCCCGCCCGATCTCGACGTGCTTTCAGCCAACGCGCTGATGGCCGCGTCCCACGTCATCATTCCCGTCGAGCCTGAACCCCTTTCGCTGTTCACCCTCGAAGATGTTCTGTTATTCGTGCGCGATGTGCGCCTGCTCAACACGCGCCTGCAAGTGATGGGCTTTGTCTTGAACAAGGTTTCAGATCGCCGCCAGCCTGCCCTGACGGCCAGTCCAGGGGCGCAAGTGAAGCAAACCCTGGTCGTGCTCGGCGCGATGCCTCATCCGGTGCTGGGCCAGGTGCGCGACAGCGCGTACTTGGTGCGCGCACCCGAAACCGGCCGAACGATTTTTCAAGTTGCGCCGGCCAGCATGGTCGCAGACGATTATCGCCATCTTGTGGAGGTTGTTATAAATGGGCGCAAGTGACCAACCCACAACTCGCTCTGCCGTTATGCGGCACATGCTCCAGGATATGCCAGTCGCATTGGACGCCGCCGAAATCCCGGTTGACAAGATTGTTCCCAATCCGCACCAGCCGCGCGATTTGCAGGCGAGGCCATTTGACCCGGAGCACAACGAGGACGACGCCAGCCTGGTAGCCAGCATCATTGAGCACGGCGTCATTCAGCCCATCGGCGTTGCGGCGCTTCCCGATGGCGCATACCAGCTGCTCTATGGCGAGCGGCGCTGGCGCGCCTCCATCGCTGCCGGCAAGGCCAAGATACCGGCCGTCATTAAAGACCGCGACGGCAAGTTAGGTGACGCGCAGCAGGCGGCGCTGGCCTTGATTGAAAATCTCCAGCGGTCTGATTTGTTACCCTGGGATGTGGCGCGGGCGCTGGAAGAATTGCAAGGGTTGACCGGTTACACGTGGATGCATATCGCGCAGTTGGTTGGCAAATCCGAACGCTCCATCCGCGACTATCGCCTGTACAACGACCTGGATGAAAAGACCCGCCGCATTGTCCAGGAAGCCGGTTGGGGATTGCGGCAAGTCGCGGCCTTGGCCAATGCGCCGGTGGGAGTGCAATACGAACTGGCCCAGCGCGCGGTTGAATTGGGATTGACTGCGCCGGCCATTCTCAAGGCGGCGCGCTGGCTGTGTGAGCAGCCCGAAATCACCGTTGAGATGGCGACGCGGCAAGCCGCCGGTGCGCACAAGCCCAAGCGCTCCCAGCAGCGCCAGCAGGCCAATCCCGCGCAGGCAGGCGAGGCTTTGCCGGAAGAAGTTGGAGCCATGACCTCGTTTCACGAACACGTTATCACGATTTTGCTGACACCACCGGCTGACGCTTCGCCCCAGGAGAAACGCGAGGCCACCTTGCGCGCCAAGTCGCTGCGCGACCAGGTGACGGGCTACAAGCTCGACGTGGTGGACACACGCCACGCGGCGCTGCTGATGCGGCGCAACAAGACGATCCCGGCGCCGGCGGCGGTGGGAATGGCCAAGAGCTTGCGCGGCACGCGCGTCGGCAAATCTATCAGCCACATCGAGACCGGCCTGGATATGCTGGGCATCGGCGGCGAGCAGCCCTTTGCAGTTGACCTGACCGAGAACCAGCGCGAGGCGATGCTGGCAATCTCGGAATACTTACAGCAAGTGCTTCAAGACCTGAATAAAATTTTAGCAAGGAGATAGAGACAGCAGATAGAGAATCGTCTCTATCTCTCATCTCTATCTCTATCTGACAGGAGAAGAATCGAATGAAAAGCATCTTTCGCAGCGCCACGTTTCTGGTTGGCTTGCTACTCACCGCCGGCGCGTTTGTCGCCTTTTTCATCCTGGGCAACATTCTCAACCCGCCGCCCTACCAGGTCATTGTCGTCGTGCGCGACGTGGCGCCCGGCACAGCCTTGACCAAGGATCTGGTCACCACCAATGCGCAAAGCCTGTCACCGCGCGTGGCCTCCGGCTACGTGATGGCCGACAACCTGGATCTCTACCTGGGCGCGACCATCATCGAGCCGATGCACCCCGGCGACCCGCTGACCAAATCGCGCCTGGCCAAAGATGGCAACCCGGCCGCGGCCCGGCGCGCCGCGCTTGGACTAGACGATCCGTCCAAGACGCTGATGGTTGTGCCGGTGGACGACAAGACCGCGCCAGACAACATTGCCCACGGCGACCGGGTGGACCTGGTGTATACCGTTGGCCGCGAGCCAACCTCAAACAACGAGACAGTGAGTCCTTACTCGCAGTACGGCGGCGGCGTCAAACCAGGCGGCACAGCGGCAGGTGAGCAGGAGAGCGAAGAGGATGTGACGTTGCCTCTCGCCAAGCTGGTGTTCAAGAATTTGAAAATCGCCCGCGCTCACCGCGAAAAGCAGCCCAATCCGCAGTACACCGGCACGGAAGGCGAGTCGCCCTATATCGAGGGCAACATCAATGGGCTGGAAGTTGTGGTGGATCGCGAGCAGGAAGAGCTTCTCGGCTGGGCCATCCAACATGGCAAGGTGCGCGTGGCTCTGGTGTCGCCCAACGCGCCGCCAGATGACACATCGGTCGCGACGATGGGTATGACGTGGGACGACCTGATGGAATGGTTCAGGATGAATCGCGCGGGCGGCCTGGCGATCTTGAGCGGCCAGCCGGCACCCACAATTCCGCCTGCTGCCGGCGCGGCCAGCGTGGCGCGGGCAACCGAGCAGGCCAGGGTTGTGTCTGTGCTTCAACCAACCGCCGCGCCCACGTCTGCCGGTGAATTGGTTGCGCCTTCCACGCCGCTTCCGGCAGCAACGAGTGTGGCAGCGGCAACAGCCTTGCCCGCCGCCACCGTCCCCAGACCGACCACACAGCTGCCAACAGCAGCCGCGCCCACGCCGGTTCCCACTCAAGAGAACCCGGCCGCCGGCGCATCTCCGTCTATGCTGGCTTCCGGCGTGTCGCTGTGCGTGTGCGGCAGTGTGGTCCTGCTGGCTCTTGTTGTGGGCTTTGTGATTCTCAGACGCCGCGTTCAGAGTGGTGGGCCGGCTAAGCTCTAGTCACTTGGTCAAATAGTCAAGTGGTCAAATGGTCAGATAGGAGTAATTGATGGGTTTGATAGGAGCACTCAGCGGGACCGGCCAGGCCGATGTAGCGCCTGCGGCAACACCCCAAGCAGGCGAGGCCGTGCGCGTGCTGGTAGCCGCGCCTTTTTCCGAGGCCCAAGCCCTGGCCGCCGCCTTCCCGCCTTCCGGCAATCGCGGCCTGGCGATCTTGAGCATGACCAACGACGGCGCGACCGTTTACCGCGA
>JBGSMF010000176.1:0-4189 GCA_041740315.1 Thermoflexales bacterium | reverse complement strand
CTACCAGTACACCGGGCAAGAGCACGACTCGACCGGGCTGTATGACTATCACGCCCGGGCCTATGACCCTTATCAGTGCACTGGACATTGCCTGGGGTGGAACACAGTTCTCCATTGAAGCTATAACAGGGGAACTCTCGGGGGTTGAGGCGGCAAGCTTTGCCACGGACATCTTGGGGCTTGGTATCCCAGGGGTCGATATTATTGGCCTACCTTTGAATTTTGCGCAAGCTTATGGGCCATGAGCCAAGTAGACATGGAGGATTGATGAGTAATTCAAGCTGGCTATCTTGGACTGATGTGTTGATACTGACAATGGGTCGGCTTCTACTTTGTGTGGTTTGCTAATATGGTGGCGCCCTTCGCTTGTGCGTCCTGATTCCTTCCTATATCGCTACATTTACTTTCGTTGGGTCGCCGGGCGACAGAGACAACTTGAGAATTCCGTAAAGCTCACTGATAGACAAATTAGGTACTATGCCATCAAGGTTGTTGTTCTAGGTATGCTTGTGATCATATTAGGAATATTTACCATCTTATACCTTTAGGCCAAATAACCTCGGCTACAGTGTATCTACATACGATGCCAAAGGCCGATTGTTCAATGTTATCATCAGTGGCAAGACCACCATATTCTATTATGGCATTTACAACCGGTATGTAGGGCGGGCATTTTGCCCGCCTTTTCTTTTTGCTGGGTGGTGTAGGGGGCAAAGTTCTGACCTCTCCCCCGGCCCCTCCCCATTTGGGGAGGGGAGCTTGCAGGCATAGACCCAAAGAGTTCTAAAAATCTCTTCCCAAACGGGGAGAGCGTGCTCCCCCTTCCCTCGCAGCCTGTCCCGCGACCCCCAAAGGGGGGAGTGGGAGGAAGGGGGCTAGGGGGTTGGGTTATAGCGACGGCCAGCCGCCCCGCTTTCCCACTTGCCCGTCACCTGCCAGGTGGCGGGCAATTTGCTTCAAGCGTCCGCGATGTTATGAATCACACCAAAGGCTCAAATCGTGTATAATGGTTTTGGAGGTTCGATTTCTCGATGGTTGGCTGCCAGGTTTGGTCTTGCGCGAACGTAGTCAAGGCCAATTGTTGCGCGAGGAGGGTAAAATGAATGTTTCAACTATACGTGAGCGAGTGGTCGAAGAAGTCAAGCTCATTCCCGATCACAAGCTGATGGAAATATACGAATTGATCCACTATTTCAGGGTTGGGTTGCAAAGCTCTGGGGGGACAATAGACCAGGTCGCCAAGTTTGCCGGCTGCTGGGCCAGCTTGCCGGAAGACACGTTTCGCGAGTTTTCAGAGGAAATCGCGCAGCGCCGCAGCCAAGCTTTCTCAAGGAGACGAAGCAGTGAAAGCAGCCTTGGTGGATACTGATATCTTGTCAATGTTTTTTCGAGGCGACCCTAACGTAGTAGCTGGTTTCAGGCGCTATCTGCAGGAGTACGAGAAAATCAACTTGAGCCTGATTACCTACTATGAAGTTGTAAGCGGGTTGAAACACCGGGACACCCTGAAACAATTGGATGCTTTTCTTGAATTTGCCGGGCATAACGTCATCTTGCCCCTGTCGGAGCTGTCGGCTAGCCTCTCGGCAGAAATGTACGCCCACTTGCGCAAAAAGGGGCAGGCGCTTGAAGACATTGATCTGCTCATTGCCGGGGTTGCCCTGGCAAACGGGTTGACCCTTGTCACTCACAATACTGATCACTTTGCACGAATTGAGGGGTTAGACCTTGAGGATTGGAGCAAAGGGGATCGCGCGGCAGCCTGAGCGCGCGCATCCTCAGCCGGGCGTTGACGGCGAATGAAGTCTTGGAAGATTACAGCCTGCAGGGCTATTACGTGGATCGAGACGGCACGGCGGCCTGGTATCACCTGGACGAGGGCGCAGGCGCGAGCGTGATGGATGCTTCGGGCAACCCCCGCTGCGCAGGGGCAGGCAGCAACACTGGCGCGCTATCTGGCGCGGCGTGGGTGGTGGGCCTGGGCGGCGCGGGCAGCGGTTATAACGTCATCAAGTATTACTACGCCGGTGGACAGCGCATCGCAATGAGGGATAGCGCCGGACTAAAGTACATCCACGCCGACCACTTGGGCAGCACCAGCCGGATGAGTTGCGGCGAGACAACGTGTGGTACAATAGCCACTGGCGGGGAAGTGCGCGCAATGCAGGCGACCCGTGGGGCAGCGTGGCAGCCGACCGGGGCGCAGCGCCGGCTCGCTACCAGTACACCGGGCAAGAGCACGACGCGACCGGGCTGTACGACTATCACGCCCGGGCCTATGACCCGCTGCTAGGACGGTTTGTCAGCGCCGATACGATTGTGCCCGGCGCAGCCGATGGCGCAGGTGGTGGCGCAGCAACATTGGGCTATGACCCCAAGACGCGCTTGACGCCGCTCACGACTAACCTGGGTGAATTTGCTGCGCAGGTAAATGAGGAAAACCGCGAGATCGCGCAGTATGGCTGGTTCTTTCAATGGGACGGCAAGGTTCGTGAACAGCACAATGTCCCAATGGGGCCAGTTAACCCCCAGGCACTCAACCGCTATGCTTATTGCCTTAACAATCCATTGAGGTACGTGGATCCAAGCGGTCACGAGGCGGGTGGAAATGAGGATATCGGCTATGAATCACTGGAAGACCAAGATGGAAACCCCATCCTCGTTAATGGACAACAGATGTTTAAGATTTGGTATTATGGGGAGGAAGCCTATGTCTCCAATTCCGCTGACATGGCCGAGTTTATGGCTTTTGCTGATAGTAATAAAGCAGCCATTGAGAGTATCAAGCCAAGCTTGAGGGTAATGGCAGTTGGAATTGCTGGCACTATCATAGGAGGATGCATAACACTCGGGTCATTAACTTTAGAAGGACCCTTTGGTATCCCGGGAGCCATATTAGGCCGTCTACTGACTGGAGGTAGCTTTGCCGCAACGTACTATGAGGCCCAGGATATTGTAGGTGCATACCAGACATATAGTACTACAACGTTACTTTGGCATGATCTCATCTAGCTCTCTCAACTCACGTATTTTGCGTTTTCGATGTGAAAGGTAGGCGGCACGATTACGTTGTTGGGTTCGCACGATTTCATCAATAACAGCTTGCTCATCAAAGTCTCGCTTGGGCAAGGTGACGTTCAGCAACTGACGGACTTGGGACACTGTCAAGGCAGGAGCTTGGTCGCCCATCTCGACCCGCAATTGAACAAGGAAGTGATGCGACAACATGGTCATGGTCATATGATGATGCCAACCAGTCCAGCCGCGCACCTCGTAATGGTCCATACCCAACTCGGTTTTAGCTTCCTCGATGGTCTTCTCGACCGGCCAGCGCATGCTGGTCATGCGTGCCAAGGTTTCGAGCGGCGTATCAAGTGGAGCATTGCAGCGATAGATTTTCAGTTCGGGGGCACCACTCACACTGCGGCGGAAGACAATCCACTCTTCTCGCCCGGGCAACTTGTTTTCCACGACAGTCATCCGCAGGGTAGCGATGTCCACCACCAGGGGACCTTTCGAGCCTTCTTGCAGCGTGAAGCGTTGCCAGTGTTTTTTCTTCAAGCTTTTGGCCACTACGTCAAAGCGTTTCGCTTGGCGAGCGCTGCGACCCAAGCGCCTACGCGGAGAACGCTGCTGGCTGGAGGGTCGGGCGGGCACCAGTTCGGTTTTGGGTGGGCAACGCCAGCCCCGGATCGAGTGGGGCACCTCGGCCATATAGTACTTTTTATACTCATTTATACAGTTCAGCAGCCTGGTATACTTCACGCGGGCACAAATTGCACTTTTTTGAAGGTCTGAAAATTCAACGTGAGCAAAGATTCTAAGGCCGATTTATGTGTGGTATTCGTTTGATTGAGGCACGCAATGATGGCCACTTTGAACGAAGCAAAATCGGGATAATAGATGGAGTACAGACATTGCTTTTTGACGAATTTCCACAATCGTTCGATGAGATTCAAATTAGGCGAATAGGCAGGCAAGAACAGCAATTCAATGTTCAAGTGTTTGGCGGTCTCAATGACCAGCGCACACTTTTGGTAGCGCGCGTTATCTGCTAACCGACAGCGCATGCCTGACACTTAACCGACAGCGCATGCCTGACATGAATGTCGCTTAGTACCGACAGCGCATAGCTGACATGTCTGTCGGTTGGAAATGACTTTCCTGCAAGAATAAACTATGTTGTCAA
>JBGSMF010000175.1:0-7311 GCA_041740315.1 Thermoflexales bacterium | reverse complement strand
ATTCGCAACGGCGCGGCAAGCCTCCTTGTCGCTCAGGCCGGCAGCGCGCAATTCCTGGTATCGTTCAGCGACCCATTGCTTGCGAAAGCCGTGCGTGCCCAGGCTATCAATGCCCAGCCGGGCGCACGCTCGGTATCGCGCATCGTCATACGCTTTGCCCAGTGTTTGCCGGTAGTGGAACACGTGGCCGTCTTTATTCGCCAAGCCCTGTTCGCGCAACTCGACTAAAAGCGGCCTGTACGTGTCGCTCACAGTGACCTCCCGCTCGCGGCCACCTTTGGCATGCGTGCCGGCGCCCGTCAAGCTGACCTTGCTGCCGTCGTTAGCAATGCAGCGCGCTTGCAGGTGCGCCGCTTCCTCCTTGCGCAATCCCGTCGCCCGCTGCAATTCGGCCAACCGCCCGAACTGGGGATCGCGCGCGCGCAATACGGCAATGAGCCGCTCTGCTTCCTCCGGGCTGTATGGTGTGGGTTTGGGGTCGCTGTGCCGGCCCCGCTCGCCTTCGAGCCACCTGGGCGCATCTTTTCCTATCCAGCCCAGCTCACGAGTCCCCGCCTCCAGCTTGCGGATGGCTGAAGCATTCGCGCCGATGTAACTTGGCGAGCGGCCCTCCTGGCGCAGGTAGGCAAGGTAGCCCTGCGCGTATTCAGGCACAATATCCCGCAGCCAGCGCACATTATGGGTCTTGTGGCACCAACGCGCAAAACGGACATCCATCTGTTGATACTGCCGCCGCGTTCCAAACGAGCAAATCTTGCCGCCAGCAGTCCCATCGCATTTTGCCGCATGCCGCGACTCGCCAAATGCTTCGAGCTTGCTCAGAGCCATCTCAACCTGCCGGATCAGACTTGGCCTGCCACTCATTTTGCGCCTCCATCAACACTCAATGCGAACCTATCGGATGCAGCGGGCCTTTGGCCCGTTTTCTCCGCACTTTTTCTACCACATATCTGGCGCTTGCAGCGCCACTTTTGCTAACCTTGGCTTGTGGAGCGAATATCGCTCGAGCAGTTCAATCGTCCCGAAGGACGCACGGTCGTCTGCGCACTGCCACGACCGAATGCGGCGGCCGAAATGTTCTGCACGGCCATTGTGGGGAAAAGCCCGGACTGCGCTGCCGCAATTCACAGTCCAGTCATCGTAGAGAACCTCCCAGCCCTACGCACAAGGCGCTCGGCTGGCGTCGCTGCTAGGGCGGCCAGTTGCCGGCCTAACTCTATCGTGTAAAAGGTTCTCACCCTCATCGCAATTTCCACGCCTCTATCTCGTGATTCTCCCCACAACTCACGGTTCAGCGATTCTACGAAAGCTCAATGTGCGCGAGGGTCAACGTTACGCCCACATATGGAGGCCACAAGCCGTCCATCGTAGGGCGCAACAGGCCAACAGCAAGGCTTTATGCCATGCTGTACAAAAGTGTTGGATGTGTCCAGGCTTCCAGCCAGGGTATCGCAACACTTGAAGCTGAAGGCTCAAAAGCCGACAGCAAAAGACAAAATGAAAAGTGCTGAAAGTTGGGATAGCCATCAATCATAGCGCGTCACTTGGCGCGCGCAATTGTTGACTTCTCATCGCCCAGTGCTCCGCATCCCAAGCTGCAAATGCCAATAAAATCCGCGTGCTTTGAGACTCGTCAGCTTGAAATAACCGAAAAGCCACCTGCAAGTTAGCAAGCGGCGTAGATTGGCACACTTCAAAGGCATTGAATAAATAGCCCACTTCGGGAACAGTAAAATGGAAACGTGATGTATCATTCTCGTCTGCGCGCAACAAGCGGCCGCGCATGGCTTTATCGAACCATTGCTGGGCCGTCTTGAGTTTGTCATCCACCGCCCACCAAATATGTCGAGCAGTTTCCTCGACCGTCAAGCTTGGGACCTCCACATTGCCTGGCTTGTAAACTGCCTTGACAATGTTGTGCGCCGCTTGCACGTAGGGAGAACCCCAATCCAGAGTTGCCTCCCGGCTTTCGTATCGGGTAGCTAGATTTTCTGTGGCAATCGGAGGTTGCCCCATTTCCTTTTGGTCGTTATTGATAAAGTCAAAAAGGAGATCAATGATTGTACTATCCCCGGCATTTTCACAAATATGCTCAATGCCACCTGGCAGCATTGCCAAACCAGGCAGCTGCGCAGCCAATCGCTGTACTCTGACCATGCTCATCTCGCCGTCAAGTTCGGCATATTGCTCAATAAACTTGGCGATTTGTTCTTCGTCAAATGGCAAGATTTGAATGACCCCATCCACCCAATTTATTCCGCTTTCCTCTAAAACAGACCTGGCACGCCGTGGATCAGTCGTTGATAACAAGTACAGATGGAGCGGGCTGATTGCGCTTGCCACGTGGGGCTTTTTATCCAAGGTTTCATCCCAATGCTCCAAGTGCCAGAGAATGCGGCCGTCAAAATCCAGCGATTCCAGGCGGTCTTCCAAAATCCTCAGCCGGTCTCCCCCGGCTCCCACCGTCTTGGCAAGCTCGCGCGCGGCGTAATGATAAATATTAGAACTCCCTGAGCGGCTCAAGTGCCGCAAATCTATCCACAAATCAAATCCCAACTGAGATAAAGTTCTATGTTTTGCAATCGTATGCTGAACTCGGCGCTTCCCACCATTGGGCGGGGCTGCCAACAAGCAACGGCGATATCCAGAGCGGCCTATCTCCTGGACTATCTCATCCAGGGACACGTCGGCCTGCTCATCAGATGCATAACTGAGGTATTTCAAGTTTGGAGTGACAAAGGGTGGCAGCACATCTTCTAGCGAATATTGTTCTTGACCAGGCTCTTCGCCTTCGACCGAGGTGGGGAGAGCATCTTCCACAATGATCGTTTGGTAGTCGGCAAACAAGTCGTCTACATCAGAGGGAATGCCCCGCACTGTCTCGTCGGTTTCTTCTTCCACTGCCGGCAATCGAGGAAGTAAATCTACATCTTGACACACAGTAGCTAACCGCAAGCCCAATCTTTCCCGAAAAGATTTGGTCGAAGACTGGAGTTGGCGTAGACCACCTACATGTTGTGAAAAAAGGTTTTTCCGGTTCGCAGTCGCTGGCATGGCGCGGATTCGACTGAGTACCCACTTGAAACTATTCTTGGCGCTGTCAGAGTCAACCCACGATGCTACATAGCTCTCCAAGAACGCATCGCCTAGTTTGATGATCATTTTATGCGCTTCGGCCAGGCTCATGACCGTATAAGTATGTCTGGCTTCACTCGTAAACACCTGTCTTTCCCCGATTCCGTACACAATCAACGGTGTGTCTTGATCGCGTTTGCTCTCCAAGTAAACGTGTATGTGAGTGCCCAAAACGGCAAGAACGCGATGGGAGAGGTTGTGGAAGCCACTCGTGTTAATGCTGGTGGTTGCCAGTTCGCTCAACTCATCGGCCAAACAAGACTCTAGCAAAGCACGAAACACCTCTCGTGACTTTTTTTCCTCCAACAAGAACGGGAACTTGCGGCTGATTTCTGGTGAAAGTTTGGCCTTAAACTCCTTCAAGAAAGCTTCAGAGTGCTGCACCAATGCCTTGCCTAGATTGGGTAGCTCAGCGTCCGGAGCAAAAGTGAGATGTTGCATAAACTGGAACATATAATCGCTGGGATTCGACTGAAGACCGTCCAGCGGCTCATTTATAAAATCTTCACGTAAGCTGGCTTTCCCTCTTGGCACAAGTTCACCTCTCCCTTAAAGACTTGGAGTATAATACTACCATATTTCAATCGAAGAGAATAACCATGGACAACAATCTTCCGGCGGTTAAAAGGCAGATGTTTATCAGGCTGGACAAGCAGACAATCCCGCCCACAATCGCGGTCCGCGGGTTGGGACGCGGCGTTGGGACTACGACAATAACTGCCAACCTTGCCCTGATGCTGGCGAGAGCAGGCCGCAAGACGCTCGCGCTCGACCTTTGCCTTTGGAATTGTGGTCTCACTGCTTTATTCGGAACCCCCCCTGACTCTAGTCTCCAAGAACTCGGCAAGCTTTCTGAAAGCGGCGATCTCGACCAGGACTCGCTTCGATCTCGCCTGCGAGCCTGCCGGCCGTTTTTAGATGTATTGCCTGGCATGACAGGCTGGCTCACAAATTGCGAATTGCAGGAAAGCAATAGTTGGGATTTCATAAGCCAATTGTTATTGAATGCAAAGCAAGATTATCAATGGGTCATTGCCGATTTGGGATCGCACGATTCTTATCGCGCGCCCGAACTCCACAAAAGTGACAAAACCGAGAACTATGTGTTTTTCCAAGCTTGTGCCGCTCATCTGGCTATCCTCGATAGTGCTACCTGGGTTGTAAATGTGTTCGGCTCCAGGGTATCGTTTGAGATTTGGGCAAACGTCAGGCCAGAGACATCACCGAGGGATCTGTACGTTGTGAATCAATCCAATCCCCCCGGCCTGTTCGATCCACTCAATGTCTCTGATTCAATCTTGGGGTCAACCGTGTACGTTCCGACATTTGAGACCAGTAAGCCAGTTGACCCCCTTATCGTTGACGCCAAGCCATCCACAGGTCAGAGACGCGCCCTCGGCGAACTTAAAAAGCTGATTGCTAAAATGTCGCGCTAGAGATGGGTGGCTGGCCAGCTTTATAAATCCGAGAGCTTTGCTCATCTCACCTCTATCATAACCCAAAAACACAGGAATTCATAGAGTTTCGCGAACCTAAATGCGAACAGGTTCGCGAAAAGTTGGTAATCCCCATTAGCATCCGAGCATTCTGAGCACTAATACGCTACCAGCATGCTCATATAGGCTGTCAACCTTCATAGGGCAGCAAGTTATTCACACCTTGCAGTGCGATCCCTTGCCGTTTGCAGGATTTTCACGCTGCGCTGTCTTGTCCTCGCCCAATGCCCAGCCAGCGAGAAGCTTGCAGCTTGACACTATCCCAAAAAGCAACTTGGCGCTTGGACATTCCAACTGCTAACCCGAAATCTCAACATTTCGCGTTTCTTTTCGCGTTCGCATTCGCGAAACCCTATCTTCAAATCATCGTTTGTGTTACTCTGAATACAAGGCCAAGTGCCTGTGAAAAACACACCATTGAAGACAAGTCATGATGGCTTGTGGGGAAGGAGAAAAATGGGCAAGCAAATTGAATACACTGAAGCTGAAAAGATGCGCCGCCTTGGGCGGGCAATGGTTTACCTGATTGATGTTTTGGGCACAGATGGCAATACTGCCGATTGTGAAGAGGCCGAGAGCTATTCACAGCCAGTGGCAGATGACGTCCAGAGCCAACGGAAAGCCAAGCCAGGTAAAGCAGTACACAACGTTTGGCCTCAATGCTAAATACCTGATCCTGCTGCAAGTTCAACCCGGCATGAAGGAAAACTTTTGCGGCCGAAATGTGGCCGTTCTAGTTCCAGTTCAACTAAAACTGAAGGCGGACGAGATCAAACATCAGTTAAAAAACCGTCGCAGATTGTATAGACGAGTTTTTAGAAATGAGGATGAAAATGACCGAAGGCTTGGATCAGAAACGACAAGAAGCATTGGCATCTGCCTATCGTTTTTTGCTGAATCAACGTGCGATTCGCTTATCCAAACAAACAACAAGCCGCAAGGCTTTTACAGACGAATCACTTGAGAGTGACATTCAACTATCACAGCTGGCATGCAAGAAGCCTGAACCCAATGCCCAGTGAGGTGCGAGTTGACCGGAATCCCCAACTTGTTGGGGCATACTCACGCCGAACAAGTTCGGCAACCCGGTAACGAACAAACTCAAGTTTGATCACACCCAAATGACGAATTGATTTGTTTGGTGTCTGGAACTTTAAGGGCGAGAATGACCGCTGTCGTGCTCGGGGCGGTGTTTTCGCAATTTAGGTGAGTCATCTTGCCCGAAAGTCAGATATAGTCGCATTAGCACCTTGACAACTGAATAGCATAACACGGCCTCTCAAAATTGCCCCTTGACTTTTGCAGAATCGGGTGTATAATATCCTATGTATCGAGTTACACAAGATGGTGAAATATGGCAGAGCGTGAGAAGCGCATAACCGTACGGGTTTCGGAGAGCCTGCACCGCAAGGTGAAAATCAAGGCCGCCATTGCCGGAAAGCTGGTAAGTGATATTCTGAGAGAATATCTTGAAGAGTGGACAAAAGACATAGATATACATTCGGAAGGAAAACGCAAGAAGGATAAACCCATAGAATAAAAGGAGATCGGGCCGTGTGGTGCTACCAACACACACACGACCCTGACCCATACGCCGAGTATCCGGCGCATAGGCTGACAGCATTATACCATGCGGTATTCTCATCGTTAAGGGTGAAATTGGGAGCTTGGGACACATACTACCCAAGGCCTCAACCATAGCTTACCGCAAGCCTTTGCAAACCGAACCGGCGTGTGAACGCCGGTTTTCGTTTTTAACGCACAGGAGGTCCATAGTGAAGGCAAGCAAAGCAATTTCAATCATCACAGGCGCTTTGGTATTTTTCCTGGCCGCCAGCGCGTTTGTCCTCAGCTATGACGCACTGTACCAGGTCGCCTTGGCTAATGGTGTCACACCTAAGCTGGCGTGGTTGTGGCCGCTAACGTTGGACACCGTAATGATCGCCGCGAGCCTGGCGGTGTTACGCAACTCGCTAAATGGCGAGCGAGCCGGGTATGCTTGGATGTTGGTGGGCGCATTTACAGTATTGAGCATCACGTTCAATACACTGCACGCGCCTGATACCTGGCTGGCGCGCGGAGTATTTGCGCTGCCGCCGGCCGTGGTCTTTTTGAGCTTTGAGCTGCTTGTTAGCCAGATCAAGAGCGCCATCAAACGAGCCGGCCTGAGCTCAACTTTAGAGTCAATGACCCTTGCCATCGAAGCAGCGCGAACTGACTTGGCCGAGTTGAACCGCCAAGCCGATGAACTGAGCCTCCAGAGTGATACCCTGCAAGCTGAGCTTGAAAGAGTCAAGGTTCAAACCGCACACGGCACAATTGCGACAAATGATACCGATGGCTCATTAACAGTGGCGAATGATGCCAGGCAGGCTCAAAAGGCAGAGCGCCAGGCTCAACTAATCGGTGTCATTACCGCCGAAAGTGGTGTCACTTACCCTGAACTGGCTCAACGGTTGGGCGTGTCACTGGCGACGGTCAAGCGCGACATTGCAGAGTTGATCGAGGCAGACAAACTGCGGCGCAATGGGCACGGCCTTGAGCCGGTGCCATCCAGTTCAACAGTGTCACTCGCAAATGATCTACCCCTTGCGGCAAATTGAGGTGAGCCATGCAAACAGTTCAAACACAACGAGAAGCTGAGCGTAGAGGATATCTGGGCCAATGGGCACGCACAATT
>JBGSMF010000174.1:0-5296 GCA_041740315.1 Thermoflexales bacterium | reverse complement strand
AAGGATAAAATCCGAAACTGGAAAAAAGGATTCCGCGATATGGTCATGGAAACGTGTTGTGGGTTGCACAACTTTAGATTGAACTTCAGACCATGGCACTATGACCCCATCGGCATTTAAACGGCTATAATGTCTAATGTATAATAGACCCTATTGGAAACAGTCAAGAGGCGTTATCGCCCCGGTGGTTGGGCAGCGTTTCAAGCGAGCAAAAAGGTAATGGATGACTGACTATCCTAATCCAAGTAACAATATCAAATCTCTACCCGCTGGCGCAAATACTACCCGCCTGCAAGGCCTTGGGCTGGTCATTGCGCGAGCGATATGGTTTGCCGTCACTGGCATAACCGTGGCGCTTTTGGTGATCAGTTCTCCTGCCTTGTTCCAGATATCGCGCCACCTTCCCTCAGGCTACGAGGGGGCGTTGGTGGACCTCGGCTTGTCTGCTCATTCCCTCACAGTGTATTTTGTCGCGATGGAACTGGTGGCCATGGTTGCCTTTTTTGCCGTGGCTGTTGCCATTTTCTGGTTTCGCTCAGATGATTGGATGGCCATTTTCACCTCGCTCATGCTTGTGACTTTTGGGGCGGTTATCACCCAGTCACTTGGTCATTTGCTGGCCGCAGCGCAGCCTCTTGTGATTTGGCTTGTTCAGTTTGTATTCGCTACCGGTTTGTCTTCTCTGCTTGTTTTCATCTACATTTTCCCGAATGGTAAATTTGCTCCTCGTTGGACCTTGCCAGCTTCTATCATTTATGCAGGGTGGATGGCGGTCTCCTTTTTCTTCCCAAACTCGCGCCTCAACCCCAACTTTTGGAGCCCTGTCCTTGGTTTTGTGGCCAATATGGCCTGGTATCTCAGCGGCCTGTTTGTAACCAATTATCGGCAAAAGCATCTTTTCACCCCGGTTGAATTACAACAGACCAAATGGGTGACTTTTGGCCTCTTGGCGGCGCTGTTGGGATTTGTCGTCAGCAGTTTGGTGCAAATGATTCCTCTCTCTGACCAACCAGATGGCTCGTATCTTGTGTATTTCCTCATCGGCAATTCCATTAGCTTGGTCCTTACCATTATGGTGCCGCTCACCATTGGCCTTTCCATTTTGCATTACCGCTTGTGGGAGGTGGATGTCATCATCCACGGCACGCTGGTCTATGGCGCGCTCACCGGCACGCTGGGCCTGCTTTACCTGGGCAGCGTTTTTGTGCTGCAGCGGATGTTTCATGTGGTCATTGGACGCCAATCGGAGGCCGCCGTCATCCTTTCTACCCTGGCCATCGCGGCCCTGTTTCGCCCGTGGCGGCAGCGCTTGCAAAATTTCATTGACCGGCGGTTTTACCGCGAACAGGTAGATTTTAGGCGGGCCTTTGCCGATTTCTCGCGCGAGGTGCGCGCCATCATTGACTTGCCCGAGCTGCTGCGGGTGCT
Source organism: Thermoflexales bacterium (assembly GCA_041740315.1). GTDB lineage: Bacteria > Chloroflexota > Anaerolineae > Fen-1058 > Fen-1058 > JBGSMF01. The sequence goes on along the minus strand of JBGSMF010000174.1, from coordinate 3,868 downwards.
GGTCTATCGCACCACAGATTTGCTGCACATCTCGCACGGGGCGGTCTTTTTGCGAGACCAGGATGGCGCATTTTACCTGGCTGAATCGCGCAATGTGACATCAGCCCAGGTAGAGCGCCTGCCTCAGGAAACTCGCATTTTTTATCTCGATCGGCTGCACAGAGGCGATGTGGTTTCGCGCTCTGGCGACCCGGCCTGCGCCTTGTTGGTGCCGCTGCTTGCGCCGCGCATTGAAATGCAGCGAGCCCCTGCCCCAACCAAGCAGCCCGGCCAGCAGCTCATTGGCGTGCTGGCGCTGGGCCCGCGCCTTTCGGGCCAAGATTATACCCGCGACGACCAGGAGCTTCTCAGAGGTCTGGCCGATCAGGCCGGCACGGCCATTCATGTAGCGCGCTTGATTGAAGAAAAGCAGACCGAAGCGCAGCGCAAAGAAGAGGCCGAGCGGCGGCTGGAAGCGTATCGCCATTCGCCTACAGGCCGGGCCGAGGCGCTGGCGCAGCAGTTGGTTGACCAGCCAGATACAGCCCTGATTGAGATTTACCGGCTGGCCCAAAGCGCTCTCCGCGATCCTAATGCGGCTAGCTTGCTTGCCAACTTGCCGCAAGCGCTGGCGCAGAAAATGGGGCAAGAACAAGACCCCAACGGGCTGGAAACCTGGATGGTTGGGCTGGCCGAAGGTTTTAATTATTTGTTTACCAGCCCAGTATCACCCGAGTTGTTGCCGGTCGGGCTGCGCACGCTCGTCACTGTTTTGCCGGTGCTCACACTCTTTCCGCCTGTTTCCGACCCGGAAGGGGCAAAGGAAGTGAGAAGAGGCGCGCCAGAGGCATTGGCAATCTATCGCCTGTGTCAGGAAGCATTAGACGCCAACTCGATCACACAGATTATCCAATTATCGGATGTGCGTCTGCGCGTTGCCGATGTTTTCGCCGATCAATCTCCGGTGGGTGATTTGCAATCTGAATTCCTGGTTGACCTGTCTCACGCCCTGAGCAGCTTGCAATTGGTGATTGATGCTTTGCGCGCCTGCGACCTGGTGGATACCACCCAAGACAAGCTGGCCTACCTGGCCAGCGCGATTGAGCGGCTGCGCCAGGTTGATCGCCAGGCGCGCGCTGAACTGGGCGGCATAGATCGCCCGGTGGTGCGGCGGATTGTAGAGAGTTGGCTGGCCGTGGTGGCCAGCGCCATGGGCGAATTGCAGACCCGCGCCCAACTGGTTTGCCAGTTGCTCACGCGCCACACCTGGGTGGGCGATGTGGTCTTGCTGGCGCTTGGCCTGCGCAATGATGGGCGCGGCACGGCGCTTAACCTAAGGGTGACGCTGGCCCCTGCGCCGGAATACACTGCGCTGCAGGACATGGCGCAGATTGAGCGGCTATCGCCCGGCGAAGAAGCGCAGGCCGAACTGCGGGTACACCTGCGCAATGCCAGCCGTTTGGAGCAATTTCGCGCGCGTTTCATCATTCAATACGATGACCCGCGCGGCCCAGACCAGGTAGAAAACTTTGCCGATGTAGTCTATTTGCTGGCTGCCGAGGGAGAATTTCAGTTTATCCCCAATCCGTATGTCGTCGGCACACCGCTGCAGCCTGGCTCGCCGTTGTTCTTTGGCCGCCAGGATGTGATTGCGTTTATTCAAGACAATCTATCGGCTGCGCACCGCAACAACCTGGTGCTCATCGGCCAACGGCGCACTGGCAAAACCTCATTGCTCAAGCAATTGTCGGCCCGCCTGGGCCAAGATTATTTGCCTGTATACCTGGATGGACAGAGCCTGGCGCTTGACCCTGGCTTGCCCAACTTTTTCCTGGCGCTGGCCACCGAAATCACTTTTGCCGTACAAGATTGCGGCTTTGAGATGCAGCCTCCCCAGTCCGAAGACTATGCTTCGAGCTCGGCAGCCAACTTTGAGCGTAGATTTTTGCTCCAGGTGCGTCAGACCATTGGCGGGCGGCACTTGCTGTTGCTGCTGGACGAGTTTGAAGAGCTAGAGGCCTCGGTGCGGCGCGGCAGCCTGGATGATTCAGTCTTTGCTTTCTTGCGCCACATTATTCAACACACTCCAAACCTCAGCGTCATCTTTTGCGGCACGCATCGCCTGGAAGAGTTGAGCGCCGATTATTGGAGCGTCTTGTTCAATATCAGTCTGTACCGGCCCATCGCTTATCTGGAAAAGGCAGAGGGTATGCGCCTGATTCAAGAGCCGGTTCAGGACTATGGCATGCGCTATGATGACCTGGCGTTGGACAAACTGTGGCGCGTCACGGCCGGGCATCCGTACTTTTTGCAATTATTGTGCCACAGCCTGGTCAACCGCCACAACCTGTCTGGCCGTCAGGCAGGCAAAATCCAGCGCAATTACATCACCGTGGCCGATGTGAACGCCGCCCTGGAAGATATTTTGGCTTCGGGCGAGGCGCACTTTGTCTACCTGTGGAGCGATTCTACGGCGGTGGAAAAACTGGCGCTGACGGCGCTCAGCCGGATGATGCCGTTGACAGGGCAGGTTGGCCCGGCCCAGGTGCTAGATTACTTGGCCGAGCGCGGGGTGAGCATTGCGCCGGCGCCCAGCGGCGAGCGCCAGGCAGTGAGCGAGGCCATGCACCACCTGGCTTTGCGCGACATCTTGCAAGCCAGCACGGCCGCCGATGCGACCCTCGGCGAGACTTATCGCTGGCAATTGGGCCTGCTGGGACTGTGGGTGGAAAAATACAAATCGCTCAGCCGCGTAGTTGATGAGGTGGAACGATGAACAACCCCTATGTTTCTCGCGGCCCGGTGCGCGTGCCAGAAATGTTCTTTGGCCGCATGCACGAACTGAATGAAATAGCGGCCTTTTTGCGCGGCAATCAATCGGTCTCGGTGGTCGGTCCGCGCAAAATTGGCAAGACCTCGTTGCTGTTTCACCTGCGGCGGCCGTCCACCTGGCCTGCTTTGGGCCTGGGTGAGGATAACTTGTTCATCTACCTTGATTGCGAGGTGCTGGGCGATGGCACCCACCAAGAGATTTTGGGCCAGTTTGCCGAAGAGCTGGCGGTGGGGTTGGACGATCGCGGCCTGCCGCCAGAGCCGGCGCTAAAGCGTGTTATGGAAAAACCCACCCGCCTTTCGTTTGAAGCGGCCGTGCGCCAGCTCAACCAGCGTGGCCTGCGCGTGGCGCTGATGCTAGACGAGTTTGAGCGGCTCAGCACCAACCCGCATCTCGACGTAAACTTTTTCAACGCGCTGCGCTCAGCTGCCGGACGTTACCAGCTTGTGTTCATCACCGCCTCGGCTCGCCCGCTCATCGAGTTGACTTTTTCAGGCCGTTCGCAAGAGATTCTTTCTAGCCCGTTCTTTAATATCTTTGCGCCGCTGTTCCTGGGCTTGTTCGTCGAAGATGAAGCGCGGCAGCTTGTTTGCCAACCGGCGCAGGCCGCGGGCGTCACCTTCAAGCCGGCCATACAAAATTTTATCTATGATCTGGTGGGTGGGCATCCCTTGGCTTTGCAGGTGGCCTGCTTTCACGCCTTTGAGGCGCGCGCCAGCGGGCACTCGGAGGATACTGCGGAAATTGAGCGCGATACTGTTCAAGAATTGTTGGCGCATTTTCAATATTATTGGCGTAATCTGTCACCTGTAGAGCAAGGCACCCTGCGCCAGGTAGCCGAGGCCGCCGCGCGCGCTCCTACAGACACCACCATGCGCGGCATCTTGCGCGATTTGGTGCACAAATGCTTGTTGGTGTCCGATGGCGGCGCGTACCACTATCCATCGCGGGCGTGGGCGCATTTTGTCTTGGCGCAGGCAGAGGCCGCGGCTGGATCGTTGCCTGGCCGCTCGACGGCTGCGGCAACGGCGGGCGGGTCCCTCGCCGGGCTGCGCC
>JBGSMF010000173.1:0-4905 GCA_041740315.1 Thermoflexales bacterium | reverse complement strand
CCCCCCCCCCCCCCCCCCCACGACGAAAAAAACGAATATGCCATACAATCCAAACATTCACCATCGCCGCTCCATTCGACTGCGCGGATACGATTACGCCCAAGCCGGCGCGTATTTCGTCACCACCTGCGCGCAAGGGCGCGGCTGTTTGTTTGGCGAGGTGGTGAATGGCGAAATGCAATTGAACGGCTATGGCAAAATCGCGGTGGACTGTTGGGACGATTTGCCCAACCATTATCCGCGCGTGGAATTGGATGCGTTTGTCGTCATGCCCAATCACGTCCACGGCATTATTGTGTTGAATGCCCCCGACACTGTGGGGGCGGGTCTGAGACCCGCCCCGACGGAACCATTGACGGAAATTGTCCGCGCCTTTAAATCGTTTTCGGCGCGGCGCATCAACGTCTTGCGCGGCATGCCCGGCGTGCCCGTCTGGCAACGCAATTATTACGAACACATCATCCGCAACCAGGCCGCCCTGGAACGCATCCGCAGCTACATTGCCAACAATCCCGCCCAATGGGAACTCGACCGATTGCATCCCAACAATCTGGAGGCAAAATTTTGAAACACAGACAACAGCTCGTGCCCCGGCGCAAGCCACAGCCATCCGCGCCGCCTGCCCGCCGGGCCGAATACCCCACCCCCCAAGAGCGCGAGCGCATCATCGAACAGCGCGATGAATTAATGCTGCAAGCCATCGGTGTATTGGTGTCCACCTCGGAATCAACTCGCAGCCAACATATCGAACAATTGATGCAGGAATACGGGCCGCAAGAGGTGGCTTTGGCGCTGGACAAGTTTCAAAAGGGCACAGCCGGACGCGACCTGCTCACCGACAAGCCGGTGCTCTATCGTGAGTATCGGCGCGCCTTTGCCCGCTTTGGAGGGCAGAGGCGCTTTCTCTCTCGGCCCGAACAGGAGGATCTGGGTGTAGAGTATATGAAGCTGGCTGCCACTCGCCAGTTCAAGTCACCGGGTCTTTTTATCGGCCTGCCCAGCCAGAGCGAGCGCGAATGGCAAGATTTGCTTCTCCACGATCAGCGCAACTGGGACAACCTTTTCCCGCCGGATACGCCGCCCCGCCCGGCAAACTGGAATTCGCCGCCGGCGGGTGTGTACGCAGAGCCGGCGAAAATCTTGCTCGAATGGGGTTGGGACCTGGACAATGACCGCATCGCGCGCCAGGCGCAAAACACGGCCAAATGGCGGCCGACTATTCCAGAGTTGGCGCGGATGGCGCTTGACGAGGGCTTGCTTGAAGGTTGGCCCGGCGAGCCGGCCAGTTGGGCGCCCTATCACGCGCTGCGCATGTTGGGGCATCTGCGCGCGCATGAACAGGCCGGCCCATTGCTGGCCTTGTTGGATCGTCAAAACGACTGGCTCTCCGATCAACTCATCCCTGTCTGGGCGCAGATGGGGCTAAAAGCCGCGCCGGTCTTGTGGGGATATCTGGGCGATTTGAGCCGCCCGCCGAAACAGCGCGGCCTGGTTCTGGGAGGACTGGAGAAATTGGCAGAGGCTTTTCCCGACGAACGCATGGAGATTATCAACGAATTGATCGAGCGATTGCAGGCTGCGCCTGTTGATGACGCCAAAATGAACGCCTATATGGTGTTTGTCTTGAACCGCATGGGCGCAACGCAAGCCAAAGCCGTCATTGAAGCGGCATTTGAGCATGGCAAAATTGATCCCAAGATCATGGACAAAGAAAGCGTGGATTTTAATTGGTAAGAGCGCCCCGCTTGTTGCGGCCACAGTTGAACTGCGGGCGAAAAAAAGTTTATGGAGGAACAATGTCCGAACGCTACGCCGTCCAAAACCCAATGCTCCGCTACGCCGGCGAAATCGGCTGGGACTATCTCAAGCCTGAGCAAGCCTTGCGCCTGCGCGGCGGCGACACTGGCCTGTATTTGACTGAGGTTTTGGAAGCGCAACTGCTTCGCCTCAACCCGGGCATTGTAGATATTGGCCGCGCCGCCGACATCATCCGGCGGCTCAACTTGCTGCGGCCCACCCTCGAAGGCAATCGCGACGCGCTATCCTGGCTGCGCGGCGAGCAATCGGTCTTTGTGCCGGCCGAAAACCGCGAGCGCAACGTCCGGCTGATTGACCTGGAGCGCCCCGACAACAATGTCTTTCACGTCACCGACGAATGGCGGCAGCGGGGCGTGGTCTTTAGCAACCGCGCCGATGTAATGTTCCTCATCAACGGCATTCCCGTGGCCCTGGCCGAAACAAAATCCGCCGGCAAGCCCGACGGCCTGGCCGAAGGCGTGGGGCAGATTCGCCGCTACCACCAGGAAACGCCCGAGCTGTTTATCGCCACCCAGGTTTTTGAGGTCACGCAACTGCTGGATTTCTTTTATGGCGTCACCTGGATCACCAATCGCAAAAACATTTTTAACTGGAAGGACGATGGCGAGGACAAGCCTCGCCCTGATTACGATTATGGTTATAATTACGAGCGCAAGGTCAAAGCCTTTTTCGACCGGCTGCGTTTCTTGCAGGTGCTGCGCGACCAAATCATCTTTCTTTCTCAAGACGACGAATTGACCAAGGTCATCTTGCGCCAGCACCAGGCCGAGGCTGTAGAAAAGGTCATTGCGCGCGTGTACGACCCGCACAAGCGGCGCGGGCTGATCTGGCACACCCAGGGCAGCGGCAAGACGCTGACCATGATCACCATCGCCTCCAAGCTGTTGCGCGAATCCCCCGGCGAAAAGCCCACCGTGTTGATGATTGTGGACCGCAACGAGCTGGAAAGCCAGCTCTTTAAAAACATTGCCGCCTATGGCCTGGCTACCCAGGTGGCCGAAAGCAAGCCCGACCTGCAAGACATCCTGGCCTCGGATTATCGCGGGCTGGTGGTCACAATGATTCACAAGTTTGACGACATCCCGGCCAAGATTAACCCGCGCGCCACCGTCTACGTGCTGGTGGACGAAGCGCACCGCACCACCGGCGGCGACCTGGGCAATTACCTGATGGCCGCGCTGCCCAACGCCACCTATATTGGCTTTACCGGCACGCCGATTGACAACCTGCCCAAAGGCCAGGGCACGTTCAAGGTCTTTGGCATAGACGACGAGCGGGGCTACCTGGACAAGTATTCGATTGCCGAGTCCATTGAAGATGGCACAACCGTCCGGCTCAACTATGCGCTGGCGCCCTCGGATATGCGCGTAGAGCGTGAAAGACTGGAGCGCGAATTTCTCAGCCTGGCCGAAGCCGAGGGCGTGAGCGACATTGAAGAACTCGATGCTATCCTCGACCGCGCCGTCAAGCTCAAGGAATTCCTCAAGGGTGATGCGCGCGTGGGGCGCGTTGCCGCCTATGTGGCGCAGCATTTTCTTGAAAACGTCGAGCCGATGGGCTTCAAGGCGTTCCTGGTGGCCGTTGACCGTGAGGCCTGCGCCATGTACAAAGAGGCGCTGGATAAGCGCCTGCCGCCCGAGTATTCGCAGGTGGTCTATTCGCCGGCGCATAGCGACAGCGCCCAACTCAAACAGCACTATCTTGACGAGGGCGCGGAAAAGCAAGTTCGCAAGGCATTTATCAAGAAAGGCGAACAGCCCAAGATCCTCATCGTCACCGAAAAGTTGCTCACCGGTTTCGATGCGCCCATCTTGTACTGCATGTACCTGGACAAGCCGATGCGCGACCACGTGTTGTTGCAGGCCATCGCCCGCGTCAATCGCCCCTACGAAGACGAGGATGGGCTGGTCAAGCCATTTGGCTTTGTGCTAGACTTTGTCGGCATCTTTGAAAAATTGGAAAAGGCATTGGCGTTTGATTCCGACGTGGTGGCCTCGGTCATTCAAAACGTGGACGTGCTCAAAGAGCTGTTTGCCGCGCTGATGAAGCAGATCGCGCCGGGCTATCTGCAACTGGCGCGCGGTTGGGATGACAAAGCCAAAGAGCGCGCCATCGAGCGTTTTGCGGACAAGCCCAAGCGCGACGAGTTTTTTAAATTTTTCCGGCAACTGCAAAGCCTGTACGACATCCTTTCGCCGGATGCTTTCTTGCGCCCCTTCATAAGCGACTATCGCGCCCTCACCGAATTATACGGGTTGATCCGCAACGCCTACAGCCGGGTTTACGCCGACCAGGAACTCACCGACAAGACCAAAAAGCTGCTGCGCCAACACGCTGCCGTCTATAACCTCGAAATGCCGGGGGCCATTCACGAGCTGGGGCCAAAGGAACTGGCGGCGCTCAAACAAAGCGACGCTTCGGACACAACCAAGGTCCTGAACCTGCGCAAAGTGCTGGCCAATATTGTCACGACAAAAGGCCCGTACAAGCCATTCTTGCTGTCTATCGGCGAGCGAGCCGAGGCGCTGGCGCAAGCCTACGAAGACCGTCAACTCGCCACCCAGCAAGCCCTGGAAGGCTTTGAGAAACTGGCGCAAGAATACGTTCAGGCTGATGCCGATCGCCAGCAGTTGGGCATAGACGAAAACGCTTTTGCCATCTATGTCACGCTCAAGCTGTTTGCGCAGCATGTTGACGCCGGGCAAGCGCAGACCGTCAACGGCCTGTTTGCGCGCTTTGCGGACTATCAGTGGAATGATCAGCAGGAGAGCCAACTGCGGGCCGAACTCTACAAAGCCTTGCGCCCCATCGTAGGACCGGGAAGAATGATCGAGGCGGCCAATGCCCTGTTGCGAGTGCAACGAGTGTAATAGACCCTATCGGAAATAACATAGCCAACGTATCCCCACACCCTGTCTGCGCCAGGCAGGCTGCACTCCCGAAGGGGCCAAGCGCAGCGCAGCCTGCCTGGCGGCAGCTATCCATTACCCACATCTTTTTCCGTTGTGGGATGCGCAAGTTGCCAAGTTTCGGCCATATCATTCAAACGCTGCCAGCCGCGCCACAGGACTTTGGCGCCGGGTTCGC
>JBGSMF010000172.1:0-4344 GCA_041740315.1 Thermoflexales bacterium | reverse complement strand
GGCAGCAGGCCACTGTCGAGGCTGCGCTTCAACTGGCAACGCTTCAGGCCGCCGCGACCCAATCGGCGCAACAAGCGCAAGCCACCGCAACGGCACAGTCCCAATCGGTCCAGGCCACCGGCCAGGCCATCCAGGCCGCGCAATCAGCGCAGGCCACGCGCGATGCGCTCGATGCACAGGCAACCGTGGCGGCATACAACATGGCGATTGAAACCAGCCGCCGCCAGGCCGAGGTGGGCGTGACGCTGTTGTGGATTGCGGCAGCATTAGCCATTGCCGGCACAGGCTATGTGATCATCACCTGGGCCAGGGCTGTGGCAAAGCATAGCCCCAAGCCAGCGCCGCAAGTAGATACCGTCATTACGGGATGCGCTTATGCATCCCGTGTTGCACCCGTTGCACTGTTGCCCGCGCCAAAGGACACACTGCAAGTGCAGGTCATCAATGACACGACGATGAACGATGCTATCCGGCGCTGGTGGGACACTCAATCTGATTCGATGGAGAGCAGCGATGAGTAACACGGCGTTGATTTCACTCGATGCCAACAAAGCCCTGCGAATGGTGGGCACCATTCGTGATGCCCTCTGCCGCCTGGGGTTCGTTCACACGGATAAAGATGGCCACGCGTTTTTGCCCACTTTTTCTGCCGTGTATCTCTATCCCGATTGGCTGGTGTGCCAGGTGGATGCCAATCGCCTGTGGCACTTTTCGGTCGTCGAGCTGGGGGCGGACAAGGTCGCCCGGCAGATTGCTGCGTGCCTGGGTAAGCCGGTCAAGGTGCTGATGAACAACGGCCTGTCCTACGTCGTGTACCTCAACCCACCGAAAACAATGCGCTTGCCCAGCCGCGCCCAACTCGACCTGGCGCAGCTACCCATTGCGCCGCTGGTTGTGCCCATCGGCATTGGACACCAGGGGCTGGTCGTGCGTTCGCTGCCTGAGCTGGGACATTGCCTGATCGTGGGCGCGACCGGCAGCGGCAAGTCTACCTGGCTCCACTGCGCCCTGGCCGCGCTGCTCACATCGAATGGGGCCGACCGGTTGCGCCTGGTGCTGATTGACCCAAAGCGCAGCGAGCTGACACCCTGGGCCAACGTCCCCCATTTGAGCGCAGAGCTTACCTGCACGCCTTCACAAGCAACCCGCGTGCTGGCCGACGTGGCCGCCGAAATTGACCGGCGCGGCGATCTGTTTGCGCGCTCGGCTGTGCGCGACATCGCTGGCTATAACCGCCGCGCCGCTGAGCCGTTGCCCTACCTGCTGATTGTCATTGATGAGGCGCTCGACCTGGTGGCGTCGGCTGAGGATAAAACGCTGGCCGGTCACCTGCGAACCATCGCGGTGCGCGGGCGCTCGGCGGGAGTGTGTCTGTGGGCAGCCACACAGCACGGCAGCGCCATCAATGGTCTGCCGCGCATCGTCAATGTCAATCTCACGGCGCGGCTAGTTTTTCGGGTGGCCGATCGCTCGGCGGCAGAGGTGGCGGGTTGCCCTGGCGCAGAACGCCTGCCGCTTGACCGGCCTGGCCGGATGCTGGCCAAGCTCAATGCCGCGCCGGCGGAACTGCAAAGCTTTTACCTGCCCGACGAGGCCTTGCTCCAGGTGGCGCAGAGTGTGGCCGGAAGCGCCGCGACCGGGCCTGCATTGAGCCAGGATGAGATCGCCCTGGTGCAGTATGCCACCTCTCAATTGGGTGGGGCGTTCATCGTCAACAAGCTGGCCGCTGCGTTTGAAGGGCGCATCACCCATCACGCCATTCGCGGCATTGCCGAACGATGGGAAAAGCGCGGCTGGCTGACATCGCCGGTGCATCGAGCCGATCCGCGCCGCGTCACAGCCGGGTTGTGCGAACTGGCGGGCATCGCCGCACACGCCGAATCCAGCGTCGCACACGGCTTGCGAGTGGCTGCGCCAGAACTGGCGGTGGGTTAGTGCGTGCGGCGCGTGTGCGGGGCAAAATGACCGTGTGAGGCGTGTGCGACGTGTGCGCGTGTGCGGACTGAACCGGCCAATGGCCTACCCAGTCAACCGGCCACGGGATCAGGTGAACAATGATGTTCTGAGTGGCACAGAGCGTTAAAAAAAAGGTGCCCACGGGTGCGAGCACACCCCTGGGCAAAGGAACACAGAAAGGAATCACCCATGTTCATTTTTAATTATACCATATCCGTCAACCCCGCTTGTGGAGGTGGCGAATGACGCGCAATGAGGCCCTGGCGTTAGGGCGCAAATTGGGCGGGCAAGCCATCAAGCACAAGCCTGCTCCTACGTGTTGCCCACGCTGCGGCAAACAACTCAATGGCCGTTCCTGGCATTCCTACCTCGGACACCTAGGGCTGCACGGCCTGGCCGACCGTTACCGCCTTTGGCGCGGCGATCTTGAGGCTGCCCAAACTCGCCTTCGACAAACGGCCTGGCTCGCCAGGACCCGGTGCCCTGCGCTTGGCGTGGCGCATTTCCAAATTATCAGCCTGTAATGGAGAGATCGTAAATGATAGATCTATCTTGTTGCTACACCCTGTTCAAACTTGTCGCCGGCGCGCCCAGCACTGGCGTCAATCTCAATAACCTGGGCGAACCTTATCGCACCGGCGCGCTGGCAGTGATCAGCGCCAACGGCAAAGGGCGCGCGGCGGTTTTCAACGAGTGGCTCTCTACGCTCCAAGACAACCTGGCCGGCGAGATCAGGCACGCCATGCGGACGTGGCAGGTCACCGGCCAGCCAGATCAACCGACTCCAGCCAATGAGGTTGTGGATGCGCTAGAGTCATCGCAGGCACCCGCATTGCCCAGAGCAGCTTGCCTCACGCCGCAACAAGAACGCGCCGCGCAGAGCTGCGGCGAATGGCTGAGCGAATACACTCGCTTTGCCAGCCTGGCCGCGCCGATGACGCCGGTCGAGTTTCACGAGGCGCTTGGCCTGGTCATTGCCGCCACGGCCATTGCCCGCCGGCTCGCGCTGCCCGTCAGCACAACCCAGATCTTTCCCAACATTTATGTATTGCTGACGGCTCGCTCAACCCTGTGGCACAAGACCACGGGCTTTGAGCTGGCGCGCCGGGTGATGGATTGTGCCGGGATGTCTTGCCTGCAAATCGGCCCGCGCCAAACGCCAGAATCCTTGATGCTGGAATTGAGCACTCGTCGGCCGCAGAGCTTTGGCGACTGGGACAAAGCTTCGCAGGAGCAATGGCGCAAAGAGCGCGTGTTCTCGGCGCAGCGGGCCTGGCTGATGGAAGAAGCCAGCAGCCTGTTTGATTCATTCAACCGCGATTACAACGCCGGCCTGCTGCCTATGCTGCTCGATCTGCACGACTGCCCGGGCGAGCGGCAGATCAACACCATCGGGCGCGGCCGGCAAACCATCCGGCGCGTGTACCTGACAATTGCCGGTCCGACCACACCGGCGGCGTTAGCACCGCACATGGCCAATCGGGCGCACTGGGAAAACGGCCTGTGGGCGCGCTTTGCCCTCATCACGCCGACAGGGATGCCGCAATGGAAGTTTTGGCCCGAGCCGATGGACATTCCAGGTACGCTAACCGACTCAATCAAACGATTGGTCTTTTGTCGCTTAGCGGTTCCGGAGATCGGAGAAGACGAGGGTGGGGCAAACGAGAATCCGGCTGAGCCACTGGCCGTTGGTCTGGGCCAGGGCGTGTGGGATGCCTGGGCGCGTTACTCAAAGGCGGTGGCATTTGACTTGCTGATGGGGAATGAGGTGGAAGGCCAGGTCTTTGCCAACTATGGGCGGCTTGGCACGACGGCGATCAAGATTGCAATGTTGCTGGCGGCGCTGGATTGGACTGACACCAAGACCAAGTCGCCCACCGTCAAAATGGCGCACTGGGCCAGAGCGCAGCAAATCGCCGAAGGTTGGCGCGCCAGCCTGCACCGGATGATTGATGCGCCGGTCACCGAAAGCGCCAGGGCGCTTTTGGAGCGCCGCATTATCCATCGCTTGAAAGAGAACGGCGTAGAGATGACGGCGCGCGAGTTGAATCGCCATCTGCGTGTTGAGCGTGACGAGCTTGACATGACCCTGATACGGCTGGTCACGGATGGCCTGCTTGTCCAGGTATCGCGCAAGGGGCAGCGGGGGCCTGGCGCGATCGCGTACAGGTTGGGGTGAAAACCTGTCACAGTTGGAAACCTGTCATGACGGGTTTTTCTGTGACGGGTTTAAAACCCGTCAAACCTGTAACCTGTCAAACCCGTCAAAAGGCATGACGAGTTTTTTGACAAGTATAAAAGTGGGCTTTTGGACAAGAAAATCAGTAGGTCGGTGTGACGGGTTTTCCGGGTACAGCACAAAAACCCGTCACACGAAAGTGCGAAAAA
>JBGSMF010000171.1:0-8470 GCA_041740315.1 Thermoflexales bacterium | reverse complement strand
TGCCCAAGATGCCGCTAATCACCAATGACGCTATCACAAAGTAGCCGATCAAATTAGCCAATTTGTCTTTGAGTCTCATTGCTCACCCTCTGTTTGTGCGTTCGTTCGGTTATCGGCACACACACCTCTGAAAGTTTTGCGCGCCTTTTTCACCTTTTCAGAGCGTGAATTGCCATCCGAACGAACGTACACGTTTTGGCTTTGAAAATAGGCCAACACATCGCGCGCCAGAGCCAGCATTTTGACTGCCCGTTCGGGCGACATTCCAGGCAGGCCAGCGGCTTCCAATGACCGAACATACTTGACGCGCCCTTCATCTCGCGCAGCCGCAATGATTGCTGCCCCCAATTCATCGCCAGCGGGCCAACCTGAATTGTCTGGCATTGTGTCCAGGTTCTCCGGCCATTCCAATAATTCCGGTACGCCTGTGGAAAGCTCACCATCAAGGTAGGCCACCTGAACGCGATGCACCGCGCCTGGCGCAACGGCATACGAATCGCCGCGCCCCAAAAGATGGTCAGCTCGCGGAATACTGGCTCCAACCGCGACCCGGCTTGCTTCTGCATCGGCCACTCGGAGCGCAAGCCGCCCGACAAGTGAACGCCCAACCGTGGGACCACCCAGACTTGATACAATCGGGTGCTGAGTGGCGACGATGCAATGGATGTGCGCGCCACGTCCTTGCACAACCAGCTTGCGCAATGCATCGGTGGCTAAATTGTCCTGCGTCAGTTCTTGCACCTCATCCACCACCACAATCAAGCGGCGGTCGTCCCGACTGCCTGAATAGCGGCTTGCCATTTCCGAGATGCACCAGGCCAAGGCCGCGCGTGCTGTATAGAGATCATTCGCCAAGGGGCCGACCAGCCCACGAACATTCGACAATGGGCGAAGCGATGCGCCGTGCTTGGCGTCAATCAGCACCAGGCGATTGTGAACATCGCGCGCCAGTTGGCCGATGGCGCTAATGAGCGTGGTCGTCTTGCCGCTTCCGCTCTGCCCACTCACCAGCCAGTGAGGCGTCATATCCGACAAGCCCGCCGTGAGCACATTGCCGCGCTCGGTTCTGCCTACCAGCCAACGTCCCCCGCCTGCCGGATGCTGCCCAAGCGCCCGAAGCGGAATATCATCATCGGCCAATCCGCGTGGCCAGCCGGCTTCAAGTCGAACGCGCCTGCCAGCCATAAAGCAAGCCGGGTCGCCAGTGAAATCCCAAGGTATAAACTGGCGCAGCAGCGCGCTCTCGCTCACATTCAGCGCCTTGAGCAAGTCGCCAGCCGACAGCCCTGCGTCAATCTCGATGGCTCCGGCACGAGGGCCATTGATCATCACCGCATCCCGCGGCGCGAGCGGTTTGCCAAAGATGCCGCGAGCGGCCGCTTTTTCAATGGTGCGCGCCCATCGGCCCAGATATCCTCTACGCTCAGCTTCTCGTTGTGTTTGAACTGTTTGCATGGCTCACCTCAATTTGCCGCAAGGGATAAATCATTTGCGATTGATACTGTTGAACTGGATGACACCGGCTCAAGGCCGTGCCCATTCCATCTGACCTTGCCTTGTTTTTTGAGTTCAGCTACATCGCGCTTGACCGTCGCCAGTGACACTCCCAACCGCTGAGCCAGTTCAGGATATGTGATACCGATCTCGGCGACGATGGCACTGGCTAGTTGGGCCTGGCGCCCTGCCTTTTGAGCCTGCTTGGTGTCATTCGCCAGTGTCAATGAGCTATTGGTATCATTCGTCGCAACTGCACCCCGCGCAGCTTGATCTTTGACTCTTTCAAGCTCAGCTTGCAGGGTATCACTCTGGAGGCTCAGTTCATCGGCTTGACGGTTCAACTCGGCCAAGTCAGTTCGCGCTGCTTCGATGGCAAGGGTCATTGACTCTAAAGTTGAGCTCAGGCCGGCTCGTTTGATGGCGCTCTTGACCTGGCTAACGAACAGCTCAAAGCTCAAAAAAACCACTGCCGGCGGCAGCGCAAATACTCCGCGCGCCAGCCAGGTATCAGGCGCGTGCAGCGTATTGAACGTGATGCTCAACACCGTAAATATGCCCACCAATACCCAGGCATATCTGGCTTGTTCGCCATTTAGCGAGTTGCGCAACACTGCCAGGCTTGCAGCGATCATTACGGCATCCAACGTTAGCGGCCACAGCCAGGCCAATTTCGGCGTGATGCCATTGGCTAAGGCGACCTGGTACAGTGCATCATAACTGAGCACAAATGCGCTGGCGGCCAGGAAAAATACCAAACCGCCTGTGATAATTGAGATTGCTTTGCTTGCCTTCACTATGGACCTCCTGTGCGTTAAAAACGAAAACCGGCGTTCACACGCCGGTTCGGTTTGCAAAGGCTTACGGTAAGCTATGGCTGGGGCCTTGGGTAGTATGTACCCAAGACGCCAACCCTCATCCTTAACGATGAGAATACCGCATGGTATAATGCTGTCAGCCTATGTGCCGATCTATCCGGCGTATGGGTCAGGGGTCGTGTTTGTGTTTGCAGCACTGCACGGCCCCGCTCACCTCTTACAAGTAGCTATTGTTTTTTAGGGTGCTTCTCCTTGGTGATTTTGGGTGGCTCTAAATCAACCTCATCTGCCACCCACTTTTCAACAAGCCGACTTATTACAGCGTTCAGACTCCTCAATTCGTACTCTGCCTTGTTGATTGCCTTGGCATGTAATTCATCATCTAGCCTGACAGAAAACGCCTTCACGCTATTTGCCTCAAATGGTATTATCTAGTACCATTATATACCATTTATAACCGTTGTCAAGAGGCAATTTTCGAGGCCATGTGGTGCCAGTATTCAATTGTTAAAGTTCGAAAATGGAGCCGCCTCAAGAAGCAGGGCTGCCCAGGATAATGTGCAATCTTGCCTTCATTTGGCGATCTTTTTGCATTGTTCTGCTTGGCCGGTGGTTTCTGCGTCCGAGGCTTGCATCAAATAATCTGTCTCCTGTTGCTTGTCGGCTCCTTCTCGTGCTAACTGGAGCAGGAAGGCATAACACTTTGCCAGGCGACGATGGATTTCTTGGTCGGTCACTGGTCGAACAGATCGAGTTTGATAGTCGTACATAGAATTCCTCAACTTTTCATTAGGTGGGCAGAGCCACACGATTCCACAGGGCAAAAGCCATTCACCTCAGTATTTTTTGTTTGCATCATCAGTTTCTCCTCATCGGGTGAGCCTCCCGCTTGCCTGCTTTGGGCAACTTGTGTCTCTTGTTGCCCTACTACTTAATCACACCCCAGGCCTTTCGGCAACAATTCGAGGAAAAACACCCGAAAATGCGGGTTTGAGAACGATTTTTTCGGCAGGGTTTCGGTCGTTGATTGAACGCTCCTTTCAAATGTTGTATGATGTTAGCGAAAAGCGAGTTCATCCTATACCCTTCCAAAGGGGTGAACTTTTGGGTAATGCTCAACCATCACCCCCTTCGGCTTTGCAGGATGTACTTGGACTTTGGCCGCGCATCCTGAGCAAGGCCGAAGGACGCTCAGGGTGCTGAGTTACGATACCTTTTACTGAACGTGACAACGCTCAGTGTACATGTTGCGCAGTGGTGTCCTGCCCAACATTCCCAATGGCTCTGGCCTGGGAACTTTCCCTCACCGTCCGACAGTTGACTGCTCTGGCGAATAACGGTGCGCTCCCACCAAAAGCAGATTGCGCGATAGACACCCGCGCAGAGTCGCCCTCCTGGCCCGCGGCCTGTGGCGGCGAACTCGCACTGGCAAAAAGCCTGTCGCGAGACCATCGCAGCGCAGCCTCCCGGCTGCGGGCGCGGTGTGCGCTTTGGCGCTTTGACAGGGAGCATTTTTCGCCGCATGGCGATTTTTTTGAGGCAAAACAGCATATAGGAAACAGGGGGAAAGGCGCAAGACCGTGAGCAAAAGTGGTTCGATGACCTATCAGGTGCAAGAAGCCTTCAAGGCGATTTTTCGGCCCGGCGAATCCAGGCACGCCGCCAAGCAGAGCGGCGACGCAGACCAATATATCTTTGGCATCGAAACGATGCGCGATTACATCAAGCAAGCCGTGAGATTTGCCGAGCGGTGCAAGACCAATTATGGCATACGTCGGATCAAAGACCTTACGCCCGAGATGGCCGACGAGTATGTGCAGGTTTTTCGTGACCTGGAGCGCGCCGGCGGATACGTGAACAAGATCGAGTGCGCGATCCGCAAGCTGGATATGGCGATGCAAGCGCGCGGCCTGCGAGAGCGTACTGTCGAACCGCTGCTGCCGAAGGAACGCGGCAGCCCTCATTCAGACAGGCACCCTGAGCGGGTGTATGCCCCAGAGGCGGCTAGCCGACTCATCGAGAATATGCGCCAACACGCCCGCGAGCCGCAGGTGGCCGATGTGGCACAGTTGCAGAGCGTTACCGGTTTGCGAATAGACGAGGCGTGCATGCTGCGCGGCGAGGATATCGAGGTCGAAAAGCGGGTTGTGTATGTCGTCAAAGGCGCCAAAGGGGGGCGGCGGCGCGAGGTGCAGGTTGACGAAAAGCACGGCGAGTTTTTGGCCTATCTTCAAGAACGCGCCAGGCAGCACCACGATGGGCATGTGTTTATCAATCGCGGGGATCGTGGCTCGTCGCTGGGGATGCGCGTGGGCAGCGCAGTGTACCAGGCATGCCAAAGGTTGGATTTAGAGTGCTATGGTACACACGGCTTTCGACGGCTGTTTGCGCAGGCGCGGCACAGCGAGCGTGTGGAGGAGATGCGGGCTACCGGCGAATCCAACCGTCAGGCCGACTATACAGCGCGGCAGGAAATTGCCCAAGACCTGGGGCACAACCGGGTAGAGGTAACATACTCTTACGTGCCCAAGCAATGATGCTCAACCATAAAAAACAGCTCATCCAGCCGGGCGCGGCTGCGAGCCTGCGTGTCTTCCATCGCCCGCGCCTCGGCCACGCGCGCGGCAAACTCGCGCTGGAGGGAGAGAGGAGGAAGTGGAACCAGTAGCGACAAGACTTTTGGCTTCGATATATTTTTCATTGATCCACCTGTACCTGTCGCACGTATCCCCAACTCGTGCCTGATGGGCTGGCTCAAGAATAGTACCCAAACATAAAGGGACTCAACAAGTTGAGGCTCATTCCATACAAATCGCCACAGCTTGTCTGATAGCAGTATGTTTTCAGGAGTATCAAAGACGTAAACGGTTGCGCCGACTAACTCGGTTGTATTCGCACGACTGAACAACAAATCGCCTTTTCGTACAAAGTGATGAGCAGGTGGATCATAATCAACCGGGACCGGTTTGCTTTCTTGCGGCTGATACTCTCCCCAAGTTACCGCACTCACTTTTAAAACACGATGTTTTGTATCCTCGCTTTCCAAACCATCAGTCAATATGCTTCTGCCACCCTGAAGTTCTTTGGCAAATATTGAAACTGGTACAACCGGCCACCCCTTTGGATTCGTCGCCGGGTCGCCAAACATCTCGTTGAACAGCGCGGGGATAAAGTCAGCGGTGCGGCGGTCGGCCTGGGCGCGCAGCTTACGCAAGGCGTCGGCCTCGTCCAGTATCCGCACGATGCGCTCTTGCTCGGCGAGGGGAGGAAGTGGAACTCGAATTGCAGCAACCTTTTCCTTGTTGAGAACCTTTCCCAAGACTGCTGTGTTAGCTCCACTTTCGTGACTGGTTGCGAGCAAAGCATAGCGAAGAAAATCACGTGATAAAATTTGCGGGTTACGAATTTGCAGCGCAGCAATTGCCTCGTTAGTGTAAAGCGAACATCCAGCAATCCCGATCTTTCCAATTGATAATTTAAAACTGAACAATAAAGTGCCTGCTGGCACAGGTTCAGGCATGACAGTTTTCACAGCAAGATCAGAGACATGCTCTTTTGAATCAGTAATGATTCCACCGCTCAGTTCGCCAACTGTGACCCAAACAGCATTACCGCTCCAATAGTCCAGGTTGTCACGGCGTGGCGTTCGGCCTATCCTGACTTCACAAACCTCATCAAGTCGAACTGTTTTCCAACCACTTGGCATCATTCGCCGATCTTCCTTATCAGAACCTTTGCCCTTGCCGCAATCTCTTGTTCCAGCGCCAGCACGTCGGCCAGAATCACCTTGGGGTCATCGTGCTGCGCCGCTTCCACCGTCACCGGCCGGTAACGCCCGGCGGCCAGGCTCAGGTCGTCGTTCTCGCAGATTTTGGCAATTGGCACGCGGTAGCTGTTGGGGCCTTCCTCGCGGGCAGGCCATTTTGCCAGCACGTCGGGAATGTCGTTGGCGTCAATGGGCGCGCGCTTGTCGTCCAGCGAGTAGCCATCGGCGGTGAGGTCGTAGAACCATACCAAGGCGTCCTGAGCGGAGGCGCTGCTTTCAGCGCCGCAGTCGAAGGACGCACCCTTCGACTCTGCACCTCCTTCGACTACGCTCAGGATGGCGCTCCGCTCAGGGTGCTTGACCGGTGAGGGTCGTTTCTCAAAAATCAAGACTGCCGTGCCCACGCCAGAATAGGGCTTGAACACACCCGAAGGCAAATTGATGATGGCCTGCAATTCGCACTCGGTCAACAGCAGCTCGCGCACTTTGCGCGCGGCTTTGGTCGAGCCAAACAGCACGCCGTTGGGCACAATCACGCCGGCGCGCCCGCCCGGCGCCAGGTGGTCAACAATCCACTTGCAAAACAAGAGCTCGGTGTTGCGTGTGTCCAGGTTGAGATCGGCCAGGATGCTCTCTTTTTGAATCTTGCCCGCAAACGGCGGGTTGGTCATAATGATGCGATACATCCGGCCCGGGTAAGGGCTGCCGATGCCGGTGGTCAGCGGGTTGAGCAGGCGAATATCGGCTTTTTCCAACTGGTGCAGGTACAGGTTGAGGATGGCGATCTTGACCATGTTGGCGTCGTTGTCAAAGCCGGTCAGCGCCTCTTGCTCCAAAAACTTCCAATCGCGCGGCTTGAGGCGGTCGCCAATGGCGCGGCCTTGCGCCAACGCCGCCGCCGAGCTATTTTTGCGCAGGACGTGCGTGTAATAGGCAATCTCGAAACCTGCCGTGCCCACGGCCGGGTCGCACATGGTATCGCCAATTTGCGGGTTGACCAGCGCAACGATCATCCCAATGATGTGGCGCGGCGTGCGGAATTGGCCGTTGGTGCCCGATTGGCTGATCTTGCTGAGCAGGTACTCGTACATGTCGCCCTTGAGGTCAATGCCCTCGTGCGCGGCCAGGTCTAGCTCGTGGATACCCTGCACCACCGCCCGCAGCGTGGGCCGGTCATAGATTTTCAGCGTGGCGCGGTTAAAGAGCAGCTTGCCGGTTTCCGAAAGCCCCGGCAGTTGGTGCAAGTTCTCGATAGCAGCGCGGATGGAATCGAACAGTTGGTCGCCGGTGAGTGTGACAAAGTTGCCCCAGGCAAAGCGCGCCCATTCACCTCCAAAGATGCGCTTGTACTTTTTGTCCATGCCGGCCAGCAGCTCGTCGCGCTCGCTCATCAGGCGCACAAAGATCAGGTACGACAGTTGCTCGATGGAATCCATCGGGTTGTTCACGCCGCCCGCGTAGAGAATGTCCATCAGTTGGTCTACTTTTTGACGCAGGCCAGACGAGTGAAAGTTGACGCCGTTGGGTTGATTCATAAATTGTTATTCCTCAGATGCGCCCTTTGCTCTGGGCGCAAGCATCCTGAGCGAAGCGGCGGGCGTTCTTCGACTTCACTGCTCCTTCGACTGCGGCTCTGCGAGCCTCCGCTCAGGGCGCTTTGCCTAGTGTTCCGGCTCAGGAGGCTTGGGCGTCCTGAGCAGAGAGCCGCGCATCCTGAGCGTAGTCGAAGGAGTGCGGCTCTGCGAGCCTCCGCTCAGGGCGCTTTGCCTAGTGTTCCGGCTCAGGGGGCTTGGGCATCCTGAGCGGAGAGCCGCGCATCCTGAGCGTAGTCGAAGGAGTGCGGCTCGCAGTCGAAGGATGCGTTTCCTTTCGTTTTTTCGCTTCTCGTTCCTTGCGTTCCTGTTTCACAATCTTGTGTATGCCGTTCCAATCTCCACGAATGAGCGATTCTTTCTTTGCGCGCGTCCAACCCTTGATCTGGCGTTCGCGCTGAAAAGCCTCGTCGTGAGTGGAAAATTCCGCCGACCACACCAACTCTACCGGCAAGCGTGTACTGGTATAGCTATCTGGAAAAAAGCCATTCTGATGCTCTGCCAGACGCCGCTCAAGGTTGTCAGTTGAGCCAACATAATACGAGTCATCAGAGCATTGGAGAATGTAGACGTAAAACATTATTTTCCTCTAACTATCAACTTGAGCGTCCTTCGACTACGGCGCTGAGTACAGCGCCTCCGCTCAGGACGCTTCCTGAGCGGAGCGCCAGCGCAGTCGAAGGACGCACCCCCTTCGACTACGGGCTGCCGCCCTCGCCCCCTTCGACTACGGGCTGCCGCCCTCGCCCCCTTCGACTACGGGCTGCCGCCCTCGCCCCCTTCGACTACGGGCTGCCGCC
>JBGSMF010000170.1:0-3181 GCA_041740315.1 Thermoflexales bacterium | reverse complement strand
TCTAAACTTTGCTTGATCTCACTAGGCTAGTTTCCGTCTCAAAACCCATAGGCAGGTATCCCCATACCTGCCGCTACCGTATGGGGATACGGTAGCTATGCAGGTTTTGAGACAAACACTAGGCTAGTTTCTGGGTCCTGGTAGCGCACATACACCGTCAGCGCATTGCCCTCAACCTTAGCCTCATCCTTTCCCAGATTGAACAAAATCGCCCCAGGCTGCATGTAACTTTTTAACTGGTTTATGACCGGCTAAAACATTAGGAGAAAAAAGGAGGAAAAGAAATGAAAGCCCGTTCAATTTTCACTTTACTGGCGTGTGTATCTATTGTCTCTATGCTGCTATCGGCTTGCGGCGCGGCCGCAACGCCCCAATCGGTTGTTCAAACTGTCATCGTCAAAGAACCAGGCACAACCACAGAAAAAGTGGTTGTTGTCACCAGAGAAGCTATGGCTACTGCCGCGCCTGGCTATGTGGCTATAGTTCCCCGCGCCGACCAAAGTGGCCTCTCCACCGGCGGAAATACTCCCCCCAACGACGAGCCTTACGATGCAATGTTCTTCAAGAACTATGGCGTCAACCCGTTCATTGACACCGAAGACGATCACTTTTCGACTTTCGCAATGGATGTAGATACTGCTTCGTACACCGTGGCCCGCCGCTACATCACCGATGGCAACCTGCCGCCCGCCGAGGCGGTGCGCGTTGAAGAGTTTATCAACTATTTCAATTACAACTATCCCTCTCCGGTCGAGGGCGCTTTTGCCATTCACCTTGAAGGCGCACCCTCGCCCTTTGGCGGAGAAAAATATTATCTGCTGAGAGTTGGCTTGCAAGGCCGCCGCATCCCCACCGATCAGCGTAAAGACGCTGTGCTGACCTTTGTCATTGACGTGTCCGGTTCGATGGGTCAGGAGAATCGCCTGGGCCTGGTCAAGCAGGCGCTGGCGCTGCTGGTTGAAGAATTGCGCCCCACCGACCAGGTGGGCATTGTGGTCTATGGCTCGCGCGGGCGAGTGGTGCTGGAACCGACCTCGGCTTCAAATGCCCAGGCCATTCTGGCCGCCATTGATAGCTTGCAGACCGAAGGCTCGACCAACGCCGAGGAGGGCCTGCGCCTGGGCTACCAAATGGCCTCCAGAGCCTTTCGCGCCGATGCTATCAACCGCGTCATTCTTTGCTCAGATGGTGTGGCCAACGTGGGCAAGACCGGCCCCGATTCGATTTTGGCTGAGATTGAGAAATATGCCGATGGCGACATTATGCTATCGAGCATTGGCTTTGGAATGGGTAACTACAATGACGTCTTGCTTGAACAGTTGGCCGACAAGGGTAATGGCAACTATGCCTATGTAGATACGCTCGATGAGGCGCACCGCATCTTTGTGGAAAATCTGACGGGCATGTTACAGGTCATCGCCAAGGATGCCAAGGTGCAGGTAGATTTTGACCCGGCTGCCGTCAGCCGCTATCGCCTGATTGGGTACGAGAACCGCGACGTGGCTGACCAGGACTTTCGCAACGATGCAGTAGACGCAGGCGAGGTTGGCTCTGGGCACAATGTGACCGCCTTGTACGAAATCAAATTCCACGACAATGTGCCTTTATCTGGCAATGCGCTGACGGTGTACGTGCGCTACCAAGACCCCGAAGGCGGTCAGGTGCACGAAATCAAGCAGGGCTATGGCCGCTCGCAGTTTGCCAACGCCTTTGAGGCTGCCAGCGCCAGCTTTCAGTTGGCAGCGGCGGTGGCCGAGTATGCCGAAATTCTGCGTGAAAGTTATTGGGCCAAAGATTCAAGCATGGAAAATGTGCAAGGCATGGCGCAGCGCGCAAAAGAGGCCATGCCTGGCGATGCCGACGTGGCCGAGTTTGCGCAACTGGTCAGCCGCGCCGTCCAAATTGCTGCTCGCCGACTTGGCGTATTGCCTCCCCGACAGATCGCTTTGGATACGCAAACGCGCCAAAGCGAAACCTTGAGCATTCAGCAAGATTGTGCTCTTCGCTTCAAGCGGAGAGCACAGTTCATTTTCCGCAAAACGCGCTAGTTACCCGGTGTTGGTCAATTATCAGGCTGGCGGTGGATTTGCTCAATCGGTTGACCGAATTTTCCGGCTGGCCTATAATCAGTGTGGGCATAGTGGGACACGCCACTGCCTGAACAAAGGAGTGTGTTGTATGCCTGGCAAGAAAAGCCCTGATCAGTTGGCAAAAGAAGCCCAAGGGAAGCGAGTGATGGGGAATCTGGAAGCCTTGGGGTTGTGCCTTGTGGATGGTATCCGTTGGCAGTTGTCGCAGCCCAAACCTGATCTGCATTTGACGGCCGGACTTTTTATAGAGTGGTTCACAGAGGTCAAGCCCGCGCTTGAAGGGATGCCATTTCTCACTTTGCGTGAGGCAGTTGAGCTGGGCGCTTTGCTTGCCAATCTGCGGGAGATTATTGAAGCGGCGCTGGCGTCTCCTGAAATCGGAAGCAAATCTAGTTGGGAGCCGGCGAAATACCAACAGATTGCTGAATATTTCGTAACTACTCAGCCGGCACCCTTCGACTACACTGCGCTCCGCTCAGGGTGCTTTGCCGCGTCGGTGGGCTTGCTACAGTCTCAGTAGATCCAAAATTCTAGCGGGGGCGGCTCCCACGCCGCCCACTGTGTGCTTGGCAAAGGCAGAAACGCGGGCGTGGGAGCCCGCGCCACTCCCAAAATTGGATCTACTGAGTCTCGCATTTTACCCGATTTTTTCCGCTTGGCAATCGGATAAATGATCGAATGATCGAGCAAGGAATCATCTTTGTGGCATCCCGAAAATATTAATGGCTCTCCCGACTTTGGCGGGAAAAGCGTCCTGAGCGGAGGCTCAAAGGGCCGCAGTCGAAGGGCGCGCACCCCCTTCGGCCCCGCTCAGGACAGGCTTCGACTATGCGCCTCCTTCGACTGCGCTCAGGATGGCGTGCCGCTCAGGGTGCTTTCCCGTTAAATCCAGCAGAGCCATATTAATTTTGCCCAGCGAACAAGGCAGAGTATAATTAGTGTACAATGCCTGTAACTACTCAGCCGGCACCCTTCGACCTGTCTGCCGACAGAGCAGGCTACGCGCCGCGCATCCTGAGCGAAGTGAAACGCAGTCGAAGGAGCGCGGCGCTCATCCTGAGCAAGGTCGAAGGACGCTCAGGATGCTGAGT
>JBGSMF010000169.1:0-8741 GCA_041740315.1 Thermoflexales bacterium | reverse complement strand
GCCACCGTGCTGATGACGGTGCCGGCGATGAGGGGCGAAGCGAATGCGATCACAGCCAGGATGATGATCGAGACGATCTTGAACCACGACTGCGCCAGGACATAAGGCGAACCGGTCGTCGCGCCGAACATTCCAGAGACCGCGCCGGTGGCGATGCCAACAGCCAACAAGATGCTGGCGGCTACCATGAGCAGCGACAAAAAGGCCGTCGCCAGGGTAATCATGGCGCTCTTGAGACCTTCGATGCCGTCCGGCATTGGGCTAACGGCCGGCGCGGCTGCGGCCAGGCCGGTCGAGCTCAACAGGCAGCCCAACACCACGGCTGATACCAGGACCAGCTTGATTTTTTGCATTGATCAAAACCTCCTCTTGTGTTTGTCGGCCTGCTCACCCGCCCGCCACCGCCGACACGATAATGTTGGCGATGGGTATGGTCAGCAAGCCGCCGATTCCAAAAATGATGGCCCCAGCCATACGCGACCTGGCGTCCGACCAGCCGCGCGCCGAGCCTAGCGTGATAAAGAACTGTCCCGCGATTGCGCCGGACAGGATGCCGATGGTCAGCAAGATGCTGATGGCAACCAGGATCGTGTCCACGACAACCAACGCGACGTTGACCATTCCGTGCGATAGCCCCGACGCGCTGCCCTGGCCCGAAACCAGCAGCCCCCACAACGTGCTCGACAGCGCCGCCGCGCCCGTCACAATCATTCCGCACACCGCCAGGTAAATGATCTTGCTCGCCGCGCCATACAACTGCCCGGGGCGGCCGGCCATTGCGCCCCACTGGCCCTCGACCCAGGCCAGCGCAATGCCAACAGCCAGCACGGCCGACATTGCCCCCAACAGTATCGTGATGAACTCGCCGATCTTGGTTTCCACCGTTCATTCCTCAAGCAGCCGGTATGACCTGCAGCGCAGCCAGCACGACAAAGATTGCCCCTGCCACTTCGTACAGATAAGCGCCGGGCGTGCCGTAATATTCCAACTCGGAGCGGCTGGGGTGGTCGCCGGCGGCCAGCCGCGTGATGGCGGCGTACTGCGCGCGGGCAAACGCCGCAAGGCTTTTGTAGCGTGAGAGCAGAACAGCCGCGCCCACGATAGCCACGGTGGCGCCGGCCACGGCGACAAACCACGGCGAAGGCCACAGGGCCAGCTCGACCATCAGCAGCTTGATGTCGCCGCCGCCGGCGATGTTGATCAGCCACAACACAAACGCGGGCGCCCAGTAGGCCAGCAGAATCAACCCCTCGCCGCGCCAGGCGCGCAAGATGAGCAGCGCGGCCATCAGCGGCAAAGTCAGCCAGTTGGGCACGCGGTTGGTGCGCATATCAACCACAGCCACGATGATGAGATAGATAACGATGATAAAAGCCCATTCAGGTGTTACAAACATAGTCTGTTAGTCGCCTAGTCTTGTGGTCGTTTAGTCTTGTAGTCGTTTAGGCTTTTGGTATAATTGCTTATTCACTTGGCCCATTTGGCCATTTGACTATCCGACCGCTTCGCGTGACAATTCGACTATATGACTAATGGACTAATGCTGATCCAGCACTCCTTGCACTTCTATAATCGGCACCGGCACCACATTACAGCGGGCACCTTCGAGATCGGTTTCTTCATTGCCGGCGCGGCTGCCATACGCAAAGGGATAGTCCGAGCCGAATATTCGCGCGTCAATCGCCTGCCAGCCGGTGTCATGATCTGTCCAGCAGATAGGATCATCATAGCTATCGGCTTTGCCTGCCTGGACACAATCCCTAAAGTCAACTTTGCAGCCGTGATCTCCAGGCCTCGGCGGTTCGTGCACAGATCGTGTACATTCTGAATCAAGATCGGGATCGGAGGTTGAGCAACAATCAAGGACGTGAAGCGACCATACACAGGCGCTCCAGTGGCGAAGTGTTTGATAGGTCACCCGGTATTGGGCATACCATGGCGTGAGAACTTTGACCTGGTACGCCGGCAAGTATTCGCCCTTTGCCAGCGATGGGCCGTTGCGCGGCTTGTCGCAATTGGGATCGGTCTCGTAGCAGTCGCCCGTCAGACTATACGAAGATGTTTTGTATGTGTGGATAGCCTGCCAGCCATAACCGGTATCAGGCGATTGGTGGTTTACGACATTCCAGCGCCGCTCATCCCAGCCCCAGATCGGAATCTGGTCATCGGCCCGCACCCAGCGCAGGTAATATTTTACGTCGCGCACGCCGTTGACATTGATATCGTCGAGGCAATCATCCTTGGTGGCGCAAACTTGCACGGAAGCTTCAGCGATTGTTGGGCCGTACACCCTGAAGCGATTTTCCACGTCCACCATTCCCCGTGGATAGGGCTGACGCGTCACAGACTGGCATGCCTGGCAGACAGTGGCGCCGGCTACATTAGGATAGGGTGAATCAACGCAGGTGAGGCAACTTGTCAATTCGTCGTAGGCATATCCATCTACTTTGCACGGCTGCACCAGCGGATCGGTCGGTGGCAGCGCAATAGGATAATCGCCTGGCGTGGCAACCATTGTCGCGATATATGTTGGCAGTGGAACAGGCGTTGGCTGCCCAGGGCAACCCGGGGGAATGTACCAGTAACAGTTCCATGTTTTCGTGATGTCGTCATATTCACATACCCAGGTGATGCAATCATCTGAAAAGGCTGTGCCGTTGTTGGCCATCAGTAGCAGCGATAGGACAACCAAGACAGCAGGAAAAAGAATAAACGCTCTTTTCATGCCATACTCCTTTAGCCGTTCCCGCAACGAGGCTGAAACTCTCTTGCTGCCAGAGAAACCATTGTCAGGGCTGTGATGGCAACCAAGGTTCGATGCAAGGCAGCTGGCAAAATCTGTTGGGCGGATTTGGAATCGGCCGGTGCATCAAGCTGCGCTGTTTTGGGAATGCTCCATATACTCACAGTGCCAAGTTTGTCGTTGGGACGGTCAGTGGACACAGCCAAATGCGATCCATCGGGGCTGAACGCAATGGCGACAATGACCTCGCCTGGCGCAGCCAACTCGCGCGCCGTCTCGCCAGTAGAAAGGTTGACCAGGCGCACCGCGCTTGACCTCTCGCCGCCAATTGCCAACAGTGTTTTGTCGGCATTGGGAGCGAATAGGGATATGCCATTGTATGGCAGTTCATTGATTTCTTTGACTTGGAATGTCGCTTCAGAGGCAATCTGCCACAAACGCAGCGTGCTGTTGAGGCCAGCGGTAGCAAGGATGCCATCGTCCAGAAAACACAAGACAGGCGCAGATTCAGTTTGCAGGGGCAGCGCGCCAAGGGGTCGGCTGTTCATTGTGGCCATACTGGCAGCATCCCAAAAGCTGATGGCGTATCCGCTGGATGATGCCAGCCATTTGCCGTCAGGGCTGAATGCCAGGCTGGTCACCGGCTGCATGTGCTTGAGCACAATTGACTCGCCGCCCGCCAACGGCCACAGGCGAAGCGCCAGGTCCATCCCACCCGAGGCCAGCCACGCGCCATCTGGGCTAAAGGCGACATTGGCCCAGGCTGGGCCGGCGTGTCCCTCTAGTTCGCGCAGCAGCGTTCCATCCGAAACTTGCCACACCCGCACCAAGCCGTCCGATCCGCCCGCGGCTACAAGCGCGCCGTCCAGGCTGAAAGCAGGCGCGTACATCACAGCGTCCGACCCGATGAATTGGATTGGATTTAACCCGGAATCATATAACGTGATGCCTTGTGGAAGCTTGGTGGATACGGCCAGGATTGCGCTGTCAGGTGACCAGGCCATGCCATAGACGCCGCCTTTGTCATAAGTGAAATCCTGGACAGCGGTTTGGCTCAGCCATTCCACATTGTCCAATGTGATGGCTGGAGGAGGCGGCACAGGGGTTGTGGTTGGGGTGGGCAAGAGAGGGTGGGTAGGCGATGGCATATCTGTCGCTCTAGCGACTGTAACCGTTTTTTCCGCAACGGGCACAGTTGTGGTTATGGATGGCTGAGTAGCAAGCTGGGAGCCAGGCGGCGTGCTGCACGCTGCGGCCAATAGAACAATCAGGATGAAGATCAGGCTATTCTTTTGAAGCATTGTACTGTTCCTTTCTCAGCCCCAGGGGGCTTTTAATCTTTAATCTTGAATGGCTGCTCGCTCATTTCGGCGATTTTCCAGCGGCACACGGATGGATCGTAGGCCATTGCCACCTGCCACATCACCATATCGCTGCCCTTGATGCGCTCTTGCTCCTGGCCGGTGGTGGCGTTGAACACAATCTTGGTGAGGCCTTCTTCCAACTCGCCAAAAAAGACCTGGGTGGGACTGGTGAAATACAGGCCAGTTATGGAGCGCTGGGCCAAGTCACGGTGGTAAAATTCATCGCGGCCCAGGTGACGCCGCACTTCATTCAACACCAACTCAAGCGCGCGCCCCTGGTAAAACCATGTCGCTTGCGCCTCCGCCCAGGGCTTGGGGTTGGCGTACATCCAGTTCCAGGCTGTTAGGTAGTCGGCCTTGACTTTTTCGATCACGGCTGGATCGTTGACTGTCCCCACGTTTCCATCGCCGGGCACAGGTGTTGAGGGGATGAATTGCCACGAGACGACGCACGGCGAAACCTGCGTTGGCATGGCTTCAGGGCGAGCGATCACGGTCGGGGCCGGCCTATCGAGTGGTTGCAGCCCCCAACCGGCAATGAACTGGTTGATTCCCAGGATAGCCGCCGCTACCCCGAAAAAAACGATGACGGCGATAAGCAGCCAGGCCGCGCGGGTCAGGTAGGCCTTGTTGCGGCGTGGGTCGCGGCGGAGCAGCAGTCTTTCGAGTGATTGCAGTAATGAATTCATCTTGCCCTCATTGGCCTTCTTCCGAGATGCCAAAGGTCGGGTGAGCCGTGCCCACCACGCGAATACGCAAATCGTCAAAGCCGATGACGCGCCAAAAGGCAATCGGGATGCGCGCCGTGCCTACGACGATGACACGGTCCGGGTTATCGGGCGGCCACAGGTAAACCGCGTCCACCGAGGCAATGCCCCGGCTGTTGAGGCTGGCGTAATATTGCGCAGTGGCCAGCGCCTGGACTTGATCCAGCTTGACTTCTTGCGTCGCGGAAAAGTGCTCGCGGTCAATGGTGTGCGAGGCGGCGTGCGCGGCCACGTCCAGCGCGGTTTGCGCGCGGCGATAGCCAACAAACATCAACCCACCATCCACGGCAAAGCCAACCACAGCCAGCAGCGGGATCAGCGCAATGGCCGTTTGAAACAAGACCTGGCCGCTCTCGCTTCGCTCGGAAGGATGAGGGATGAAGGCGAAAGGCGAAATCCGATTCAAACCAGAGCACGCCGAACGCAAGACATCCCGCACCCAGCGTGTAAAACGGCCAGGTAGACGGACTTTTTTCACAGTTTCCTCTTTTTTGTTTTTCATCCTTCCTCCCTTCTCCTTCATCCTTTACTTCCAATAGCTTTTATACTTTTCGATCAGCAGCGCCGTGCGGGCCGAGGCCGGGCTGGGTTCTCCAAACAGGCCAACCAGCGGCAGGCCATTGCTGCGAATGTGGATCGTCACCCGGCACGAGACTTCTTGGCCGCGATCCCATACGTCCGGCTGGATCACCTGGATGTTGACATCCTCGGGCGCGAAACGAAAGCCGCGCGCCGTTTCCTGGGCGGCGATGATGCCCTGGGCAAAGCCCTGGTTGCGGTCGAGGCTCTGCGAAGCGGCTGTGGCGCAGTCATAGCTGGCCGTGTCGGCGGCTAAACGCGCGTAAGCCATCAAGCCAAACCACATTGCGCCGGCGGCCATCAAGATCAGCAGCGCTGCCACAATTGCCAACTCAAAGATTGCCTGGCCGGTCTCGGGATTTTCGATAAATTCGCTTCGTTCACTATAGGTTTTCAATAGATTCGCTCCGCTCACTAGTGGTTGACTGTCCATAAGCCGCTCCTCTCAAACTGTTACCAACCCCACGCTTCCATTTGTGACGACAATTGGCCTACGGCTTCACGAAATGATGGGATCAGCACATAGGCCAGAACAACAGCCACCATGAGGCCCACGCCCAGGCCAATGGCCTCTTCGTTCACATGGCCGTCCTCGGAATGATGAATGTGAAACGCTGAACATAAAATACGGAACGCTGAACTCTTCAACACTCGCCAATTTTTTCTCACGCCTGTTTCCTGCCTAATTCATCATTCCCACGGCCCCTCTGCCCCCACCATCGGCGGCCCACCATAAAAGTCCCACGCGCGTTGGAAACTGGTGGCGCGCACATTGAAAAGGTAGACGCCAAAGAAGGGCAGATACCAGCCCGGCGACACGTTGATACTGCCGCCCACGCTGCGCCGGTCTCCAACGGTGTACAACTGGTAGTTGCCCCGGTAATCTTCTGCCTGGCTGCCCAGCGTGGTCATAATTTCGCGCATGCGCGCATGGCCGGCCGCCAGGTCGCCGCCATTGACGGCAGCTTCGTGCGCGGCGTCGTGAATGGCAATGGCCGCCATGTTCTGGTTGTACCAGTACCAGGAAAAAGCAGCGATCATTACAATCAACATTCCATAAATTAAAATCGTGAAAGCGTACTCGTAGGTCGCCACCCCTTCTTCTCTTGGCAATAACTTTTTGAATAGCTCCATACGTTCTCCTGGCTATCTTCCTGGGGCGTCGAGCCCCCACTCGAATCGCCCCAGGAAAGATTTGAATGAGCCGGTGTTACCAGCCGGCGGTGGCGTCCAGCGACCCGGAAGCGCGGCCTACCGCAGCGCGGATGGACGGCACCAACAGATAGCCGAGCACCGCGGCGGCGGCAAAACCCACACCCAGCCCAATCGCGTACTCAAAGTAGGGTAGGAAAGCGGCGAGTTACCGTATATCGTTTCGATACGAGGCACTTTTCCGCAGACCCCCCTCCGAACCGTGCTTAATAGTTTCCCATTACACGGCTCTCCAGAACTCAGATACATCTCCTGGAAGTTGGTCTACCAGCGTGTATATCCGTGTGACATTTGGCACACACTATCAACGTTTTGCGTCTGATCGCTATCATTGACTTGACCCAATTTGGTTTCTCTTTGCGGCCTCGCCAGCGTTTCTTCAAGTCTGACAGCTTGTGAATATGGTGTACTTCGCAGTCGACTTGAGCGCCGCACAGTTCACATTCGCTTGCTTGCAGGCGTCTGATGAGGTCGCTCTTTCGGTAGATACTCGTCCAGCTTCCTATCGGGATGGTGTCATTTATGGATTTTGTTCCAGGTTTGACGACCTTGAGGGAGCTTCCGCCCCAATAAATGGTTGTAGTTCCCTGCTTTGCAGGTACTTCGATTTGCAATGTCTTGTAGGTGCAACCATCTACAGTGCGTGTCCCTCGATATTTCCGGTAGACGCTGGCGACACTGATTTTGTACTTGTTTGCCAATGTCTTGGTCAGTGTCGTTTCCATCACGTGTTTGAGCTTCCCCAATTGACATCGGTCTACGGCATACTTGTAATACTCCGCCAGACCTCGAAACCGTTGTTGGTACATCAAGATGATTTGCGCATCAGAATGGTGCAGTGCAGCCGCATCGTGGATGGGTTTGCCATTGCGTTGATAAGGTCTAGCCCATTCGTCAATTGCGCCGTAGGGTATGCCCAGTCGTATTAGTCCATTGATACTTCGGCATCTGACTGGCTTACCACCACGTAGCGATGTTGTCAGTTTGTCGTCACAGTGATAAACGCTGATGGCGTATCCCAAAAATTTAGCGTGTTCGGTGCGAGCGTGTGTGATGAGGGTCTTGGGTATGCTCATTTCTAGTTGTAGCTCCTCTTTCAAAAACGCGGCGATGGCTTCTTTGATTTCTTCGGCCTCTGCTCGTGGGCCAGCGAAACCTAGAATAAAGTCATCCGCGTAGCGACAGTATTTGAGTCGTCGGAAGTTGGGGTCTTGGGTATCTTGCGATGGGAGTTGACGCCGTTGTTGCTCTAGCTCCTGAGCTTTCTGGTCGTTTCCTGCTTCACGTTCTCGCTTGATTTGAACACCCAACCTCTTGTATTCCAAGTTGGCTGCGCGCCACTTTCCCCGCGTATATTGGGGATTGAGTACATCTTCGATGAATACATCCAATTCGTGCAGGTATATGTTGGACAAGAGCGGGCTGACTATGCCGCCCTGTGGCACGCCGCTGTAAGTGCGGTTGTATTTCCAGTCCTCCATATAGCCTGCTTCCAGGCACATCCGAATCAGGTTCAGCAACCTGCCGTCGTGTATATCTCTGGACAGAATGTCCATTAGCACCTGGTGCGAGATATTGTCGAAGCAGCCTCGAATGTCGCCCTCGATGAACCACGTCGTTCCCCTAAACTGATGGTAGATTTCCGATAGTGCTGTGTGGCATCCACGTTCTGGTCGAAAGCCGTGTGAGCTGTTTTTGAAGCGCGGCTCATAGTAGGCTTCCAGTATCATCCGCAGTGCCTCTTGCACTAACTTCTCCGAAAAGTTTGGTAGACCGAGTGGCCGTGACCCTCCGCTTTTCTTTGGAACGTAGGAGCGGCGCACTGGACGAAAACGAAACCTTTCCTGTCGCAGTTGTTCTATGATGTTGTGGATGCGTTTCAGATTCATTCCGTCCGCCGTGTCATCTTCCGTTCCAGGCGTCAATGCGCCTTTGTTGCGGCCTATCTTGTCGTATGCAGTCAAGAACAAGTCCTCACTGTATAGACACCGATACACTCTCGTTAGTGGGATACGTTTCTCTCCCATTTTGCGTATTGCCTGTAAGATTTGTTCGGCTGTTTGCATTCGCATACCT
>JBGSMF010000168.1:0-22216 GCA_041740315.1 Thermoflexales bacterium | reverse complement strand
CCGACGGGCGCGGGCCGGCGACCATGCTCACCGAGAAAATCTTGCGCCACTGGTCGCTGGCCGCCCCAACCGATCTGATTGGCCGCGTGTATCACAGCCCTTCCCTCTCCTCTCAAGAGAGTGAGGCTGGAGACAAACATAATAAGCATAACAAGCGTAATTTGAGGGCCGAGCTGGCTTGGCTTGCCAAGCTGGTTGAAGAAGCTGCAATTCAAGGCGACCCCGTGGCGCTGGATATTGCGCGCCAGGCAGGCAGCGATCTGGCGCGCGGCGTCGTGGCCGTCATCCGCGCGCTGCAAATGCCAGAGCATGTTGCCTGCGCGTTAGCCGGCGGCGTGTTGATCCACTCACAACTGGTGGGCGGCACGCTTTTAGCGGCGGTTCGCTCGCAAGGTTATTTACTCGAGCCGGTGAACTATGTAGATGAACCCGCCCAGGGAGCAGTGCGGCTGGCCAAATCAATGCTCGACAACTTGCTCTCGCCCTCCGAGCCATAATACAAATACAGCAGCCACGCCGCAATGGCCGATAGCACGTGCCACGCCGCATGCCCTTGCAGCCAGCTCATCGGCGCGCACAGTTGCCTGGTTTCGTCCAGAATCCAGATGCCGTAAGCCGCGCCAAATGCGCCCAGCGCCGCTACAAAGTAGACAATCTTGATAGCCGGTTTTTTGAGGGCAAGCGCCAACACTTCCAACGCAATCGTCAGCGCAATCAACCCCGCAAACATCTGCCGGCGCAGCCCCGGCTGGGTTATTTGCGCAATCCCCAGCACAAGATTGGCCGCCACATAAACGAGGACAAACACTTTGCCACTCATTGGGCGCAGGCGAGACAGATTGTACAACATAATAAAAGTGGCAAACAGATACATTCCCGCCAGGTCGAACCACTGCCCCACAAAGGTCAGCGAGGCGTGATAAAACAGCGACCCCAAGCCAATGGATACAACAGCAATGCCGCACAGCATCGGGTAAGCCTTGTGTTGGCGCATCAGATTGGCCTTTGCGCCATGCGCGCGCCAGGCCGCGCCGATAACCAGCAGCCCCACCAGCACATAGGCCAGGTTTGAATAGGCATTGACCGGCTGAGCAACAACGCCCGGGCGAATTGCTTCGCAGAAACAATGCTCTGGAACACAAGAAGCCGCGCGCCAGCCCTGCCACGAATAATCGAGCGTACCCAGCGCGATGGTGGCGCAAGCAACCATCACAAAAGCCAGCCAGGGCCCGGCCAAAGTTATTTTATTTTTGCTCTTCATCCATCTCAGTATCGTTGTTTTCAGCCGCAGCGTCAAGCCTCGAAATTCCAGTTTACGAATTGCCCGTCACTTGGCAAGTGACGGGCAATTCGCTACCAGAGTCGGAAACCTGACAGATTGCTTCATTGCGCCTAATCCACAAAAAGTAGTATACTTGGATCAGCTACATTTGCCACAGGAGGATAGAGTTATGGACCACACACCTTTTATTGCCCCGCCAGGGAAAAAAATCCGGCTGGCCAATTATGACCCGGCCTTTACAGGGGAATTTAGCGGCAAAAAAGACGCCAAGAAAAAACTGGAAAAAGGCATTCAGCAATTGGCCAAGTATCAAGACATCCTCTACGCCGACAATCGCTACGCCCTGCTCATCATCTTTCAGGCCATGGACGCCGCCGGCAAAGACAGCGCCATCGAGCATGTCATGTCTGGCGTCAATCCGCAGGGCTGCCAGGTCTTTAGCTTCAAAACCCCCTCGGCAGAAGAGCTGGACCACGATTTTTTGTGGCGCTGCATCAAGGCGCTGCCCGAGCGGGGCCGCATTGGCATCTTTAACCGCTCGTATTATGAAGAGGTACTGGTGGTGCGCGTGCATCCCGAATTCCTACAGGCGCAAAAACTGCCCCAGACCACCCCCGATAAAGGCCTCTGGCGTGATCGCTACGAGGATATTAACAATTTCGAGCATTACCTGACGCGAAACGGCATTGTCGTCCTCAAGTTCTTTTTGCACGTCTCAAAAGACGAGCAGCGGCAGCGCTTCTTGGAGCGCATTGAGCAGCCCGAAAAGAACTGCAAGTTTTCGCTGGGCGATGTGCAAGAGCGCGCGCACTGGGACGAGTACATGCAGGCCTATGAAGACACTTTTATTCACACCAGCACCAGTTGGGCGCCGTGGCACATTATCCCCGCCGACCACAAGTGGGTCACGCACGCCCTGGTTGCAGACATCATCGTGGACAGGCTCGCCGCGTTGAATCTGGAATACCCCAAAGTGAGTAAAGAGCACCGGCAAGAATTGCTCAAGGCCAAAGAGGCGCTAGAAAGTTCCGAGTGATTCCCTCACGGCGGCGCTTGGCTGAAGGAGGTTTATGGCAACACCTCAAACTCTGGGAAAATATCAATTGCTCCAAGAAATTGGGCGCGGGGGCATGGGCGCGGTTTACAAGGCCTATGACCCTTTCCTTGACCGCACGGTTGCCATCAAGCTGCTGGCCCCGCACCTGGTTTGGGAAAAGGATTTTGTAGAGCGATTCTTGCGCGAGGCGCGCGCCGCGGCCCGGCTGCGCCACCCCAACATCATCGAGATACACGATGTAGGACAAGAAGGCTCGAATTACTATTTTGTCATGGCCTATATGCCTGGCTCTTCGCTCAAAGAGCTAACTGCCCGCCAGAGCCGCCTGCCGCCCGCCAAGGCTTTGCCCATCTTGCGCCAACTGGCCGACGCGCTAGATTACATCCACGCCAAGGGGCTGGTTCACCGCGATGTCAAGCCGGCCAACATTATGTTTGACGAGCGTGACCAGGCTGTGCTGATGGATTTTGGCATTGTCAAGGCCGCCCAGGAATCCAGGCTCACCGCCACCGGCTCTTCGATTGGCACGCCGCACTACATGTCGCCAGAGCAAATCCAGGGGCAACCAGTAGACGCCCGCACCGATCAATACGCCCTGGGCATCATTGCCTTTGAGCTGCTGACCGGGCGCGTCCCATTCGACGCCGATACAACCACGGCGATTTTGTACAAGCACGTCAATGCCCCGCCGCCGTCGGCCACCGCCTGCTGCCCCGATCTTCCGTCAGCCATCGAAACCGTGCTCAATCGCGCCTTGTCCAAGTCGCCAGACGAACGCTACGCCACTTGCGGCGATCTGGCCAAGGCATTAGAGCAAGCCCTAGCGCCAAGCCGCGAGCCACAACCCGCAGCGCAAGCGGTCGTGCCCCCCGCAGCCACCAAGCGCACCACACCCACCATTGTGCCACAGCCCCCACCTGCCGCTCCACCCCCTACCCGCCCGGGCAAAAACCCCTTGCCGTTCCTACTGGCAGGCGCGGGCATTGCGGCCGTGGTACTGGTGACTTTGATAGTCATTGCCATCCTAAACAACCGCGGCGCGCCAACAGCCACGCCAACAATCATTGCCCAACCGGCCCAAACCAGCACTCTGATGCCATCCAAAACCCCCGCCCCTGCGTCAACTAAACCGCCCACTCCAATCACCCCCACCCGCCGACCTGCCAACACGCTTGCGCCCACAGCCACCCCACTCCCCGGCCGCGTTGTTGTGCCGGTAGAAAAAATGGCGCGCTCTATCCCCTGGCTGCCGATGGATTCCAATGCGGTTCCGGCTACTTTTTACTATGGATTCAACGTGAACATCAAGCCCTTTGATAACCGCCTGGTGCGCCAGGCTTTTGCCGCCTCCATTGACCGCCAGGCGATTGTTGATGCTTTGCGCAAACAAGATGCAACAATTGCAATGTGGCCGGCCACGTCATTTACTCCCTCTGAAACCCTGGGACGCGATTTGTATGGAGTGGTGGGTATGTCATTTGACCCGGCCGCGGCGCAAAAATTGCTGGCCCAGGCGGGTTATCCAGATGGGCAGGGATTTCCAGCCATCAAGCTAGTTACCAACAGCGGGACAAGCGGCAACAACGCCACAGTTGCCCACACAGTCGCCAAAATGTGGCAAGCACATCTCAGAATAAACGTACAAGTGGAAATCACGGACGATTGGGATGCCTACCAAGCCCTGATAGCAACAGATGCGCCCGCCATCTATCGTCTGGGTTGGGCAGCCGACTTTAACGACCCGGACGATTTCTTGAATAGAGTATTTCACTCTCAATCCGAAGGTAACCACGGCCATTTTTCCAACAGCGAATTCGACCGCCTGGTGGAGCAAGCCGCCAAGCTCAGCGACCCGGCCGCGCGGCAGGCGCTCTACATCCAGGCCGAACGCATCTTGTGCGCCAGCGAGGCGGCCCTCATTCCCATCTATCACTACACCACGCAATAGAGCAAATATTAGACATTATCGGGAATAATCTTTTTGCCACGAACACCTGCACTGCGCGCAGGCGCAGGTTTCACGAATTGACGCCAATTTCCCAATATATTCGGGAACATTCGTGTAACACCTGCACGGCGCGCAGGCGCATGTGTTCGTGGCTAATTTCCGATAAACTCTATTGCATAACGCGCAAATTAAGTGGTCTCCCCAAGTGTTGACACGCGAGCCGACTTTTTTGAATCGCAGAGGCACGGAGGATACATAGAAACCCTAACACAAAACTCTGAAATTCCTTCATCAACACTCTAGCGGGAGGCTAACGAAAAATAAAAAACCTTAAAAGCTCAAACACAATAAACCGATAGACGACAAACCCAAAAACGCCAGAAAAGAAATAGTATAACGTTATAACTATTATGCCCTCACAGCCAAAGGCAAGATTTCTGTACCTCGCCATTCGGTGTATTCCAATCATTGCGATCAGCAAAGCAATTGCAAAGCCCAAACCGCTGATCCCTACTGCCGCCAGATCGATCAAAAATCTCCCCACAGTATAGTCAAATTTGTAAAAAGACATTGGCGGGAAGCCAAATAGTTGGAAAATCACCGTCATTCCAATCCAGCCGACAGCCCAACCTAACAAAGTAGGCACAGGTCCTAAAAGGAGCGTCTTGGCTATGAACACAAAGGCTTTTTTTATATCTACATTCTTCATATCACTTTGACCTCGGCCAACCAATCGTGATTGGCACTAGAGGAAACGGCTCCAAATCGGGAACAGGAAACGGAAGGAATGGGTAATCCTCTTTTTCAACCGTTAGCGATATTGGAGGGAGCAATGGAGGAGGAGGAGGCAGCGGTATTCCCACAAAAGGAAAAGGATTCAGCCATCGCCGGAATGTATTGTATCTGCCTGTTATCATATCATACCAGGGCCATTTCTCGTCAACATCCCAATTAATGGGGGGAATGCCTGCATCATAGGGCGAAACTTTTTCAGGGTGTTTAAAAATCTCATAAAATATCCAGGCAGCCTCAGCGCCCAAAAACACTCCTTCCTCAGCCTCGCCCGCGTATATCATGATACCACCCTCGTCCTGACGCACCGTGACCGTGACCTCTTGCCCCTCACTCTGGCGCGCAGCGGTGTCTATGGCAATTTCCAGATATGTTTTGGCATTGGACAACTCGGACGCCACATATCCAAGAGTTGCAGAAGGAATCTCTAGCGTTAGCCCGCCTATTGTAACAACAACACCTACTCCAGCAATAATAGGGCCAAGGACCTGTCCCCCAGGAATTGCGCTCACAAGAATGCCGCCAACATCAAGAATAATCCCACCAAGGGTTACAAACGCCCCTGGAATTGCCAAGATAGCCGCAACCCGCGACAGTTTTCCCACCAACCAATCAATATAATCTTTGTAAAGTGTCAAATCATCTTGGGAGAGCGTAAACTCCCATAAAACTTGGCCATCGCTGCTCAAGTTCAATCCTGCCGCGCGAGATAGTATTGCCGATAACCCTGCTATCCTACTATCTGAGCCTTTTGCCAAATCTGGCTCAAAAAACGCCACCGCCGCCAGGTCAGCCGCCTCAATCAAGTCGGCGGTCTTGACCAGTGCCTCGCCCATCTCGCGCAACACCGCCGCCATCCGATCCATCATATCCATCGCACGGCCATAGTAGCCGTTAATATCCTCGGCGGCATACCATTCCCAGCCGCCGTCCAGCCGGTTCCAACTGTGGCGCAATTGTTGCCACGCCTCGTCTGTGTCGCCGCTCAAGCGGCCTAGCTCGGCCGCCGTGCCGCGCATTTCACCCGGTGGTAGCCTCAAAGCCTTGGTCCCGTCGCTCATCCACATGCCTCCACTTTTATTTTCCTGTCTGTCCCACTGGTTCGGCGCGCCAATCTGGGTTCAATCCATTCTCTATCACCAATATCTCCTCGCGTGTCTCTAGGTTCAGCTTGTAGATTGCATACTTGCCGCTTTCTTCACGGTGATACACCAACCACTTGCCATCCGGCGACCACTCGGGCAAGGGCGGCCAATCGCTCCACTCTTGCCCCGACGGCGTCTCTAGGCATCGTACGCAATATTCCAGCACCCTCTGCGGTTCCGTCCCGTCTGCACGCACAACGTACAGCCCATCCATGCCAGTGTACGCCAACCGTTCCCCGTCCGGCGACCAAGAGGGCGCTACTCCTTTGCCCACCACCCGTTCATCCTGCGTATTGGGATCAACAACAATAATTTGGTATTGATGCCAATCCCTCCAAAAGGCAAACAATCCAGAAGAAGACAAGTCAGGGTCCATCGCCTCGCCTAGCGCCACATAAAGTTCGTCTATCACTTTACATTCCCAAGGATCAATGCTGGTGATTGTGGAGCGGTAGCTATGCTCAGCTAATTGTTCTGTCAATGTTGCGTACACCGCCGAGCCATCGGGCATCCATCGCACACGGCCATATCCTCCTATTTTTGAACAAACCTTTTGACCTACCAAGGCAATCTGCCCAAAATAGTGAAACTTGCACAAAGGAATTGACTGCCGATAGACAACCCTTGCGCCATCAGGCGACCATATAGGCAACATACCATAGCTGGTCGCGCGCGGCATAATCTTGTAGCCAGTGCCATCCGCATTAACAAAGCCCAAAGCGCCTGGCGCATCCGGATCGGCTGGGTGGATCTGGAATACAAGCTCCGTCTGAGGCAGTTCGCTGGAGGAAAGACAGCCTGACAAGAAAACCGCCATCAGAAAAGCGGATAACCCCATCCACCCAACGTGGCTTTTAACTCTGTTAGATATCCTATTGCCCATGAGTAGCCTCCTCACCCACCACCCACATGGGGTGGAAAGCGCCAGCCACTTTTCCAACAGCGAATTCGACCGCCTGGTGGAGCAAGTCGCCAAGCCGAACGCATCTTGTGCGCCAGCGAGGCAGCCCTCATTCCCATCTATCACTACACCACGCAATAGAGGCGACTCACCTACTCGCTCCAGGCCACCCAGCGAGGAAATATATCATAATATTGATTATGAGTCACCTGGCGGACCGATCTTGTCTTGACCTCCATGACATATATCTCTGCATCTGTTCCATCCTCTTTGGATACAGAGAAAAACACCAAGCTTTGCCCATCTGGCGACCAAGTTCCCCATATATCTCTGGCAGGGCTATCTGTAAGATTTACCATGCCGGTTCCATCACTTTGGACAACATAGATATCATAGATTCCACTTGATCCCGCCATAAAAGCAATCTGTGTGTCATCTGGCGACCAGTCAAAATATAACACCTCAGCAGCTAGTGTCAGCCTGACCGAACGACCACTTGCCATATCCATCACATACAACCTGCTCTCCCCGCCACGATTTGATATATAAGCCAGCCGCGTGCCATCGTGAGACCAGCGCGGAATCCAGTGATCATCTTCAGTTAATCGCAAAATCTGTTCACCGCTCTCAAAATCAAAAACAGCCAGGTCACGCACAGGAGCGGAAACAGTCATGTCAGTCTCAAAATCATAACGAGGCCACAATTGCTCACTTGTTAACACCAATGCCACTCGCGAGCCATCAGGCGACCAATCAATGTCAAAATATGGCTCGTCCAGCCCAAGCAGCTGGCGCTCATCGCTGCCATCTGCGTTTATCACAAAAGACCTCAAGCCTCCCTCCGGGAACGGTAAGGGCCTGACAAAAGTGATCTGCGCGCCGTCCGGCGACCAACTCAAATCCGTTTTTTGCGCTGGGCTGCTGTCTTCCAGGCACTGGCGCTGCTGCCACGTAATATCCACAATGCACATTCTGCTCACCCCATCTTCGACTGAAGGGTAAACAAATCTTTGCGCCGCCGGTGACCACAGTAAATCATCCGTCATAATGACCAACTCGTTCTTGCTGGTCAATCGCCGTTCTGCGCCAGTCTGCAAATCAAAAAAATAAAATGCGCCTTGCTGGCTGACTCCATCTCGTTCCGAGTAATAAACCAGCCCAAGGTGTTCGCCGCTTCCCGCCGAGCTTGGCGCGCAAGACACAATCAGCAACAACATTCCCATCAATAGCAGGAATCGCGAAACTTTGCCACTTTTGCAATTGCTCTCTAGTGCGCT
Organism: Thermoflexales bacterium; assembly: GCA_041740315.1. Classification (GTDB taxonomy): domain Bacteria; phylum Chloroflexota; class Anaerolineae; order Fen-1058; family Fen-1058; genus JBGSMF01. Next base: position 13,814 of record JBGSMF010000168.1, on the reverse strand, counting down.
CAATATATTTCTCATGGTTTTTCTCCTTTGGTTCCTAGTTCAAGGCGGCGCCGCAGATCATTGTCCTCCTGCGGTTGCAGCCTTGGGCTTAGCAATTTTTCATAGTTGACTCCAGGTATAGGCGTAACCTGTTCGATTTTAAAGAATTTCGCATCGTTATAGCAAGTGCTGATCCTGCCACACTGAGAGGTGTCGTTAATGACCGGCCCGGTGTATGGATAGATCATAGTCTCTTCTTGCAACTGGCCATTTTCGTCTACCGATAGATACCTTGGCGAGATTTGATAGTCATTATTCTGAAACACATAAAAGGTTTGAACCACTGCTCGCTTTTCGCCATCTTGATTCTTTTGCAACACTACCTGATAGGCGCGGTCGTTAATATTGCCCTGCCCCAAAATGCCGGTAACCACAGAAAGACCATTGACCACAGCAACTGTTCGCATGGCAATCGGGCCAGGAATAGCCCCTTCCACAGCATACTTGTCGGGGGTTGTAATCACAAAGCGCCGCGAAGCATCGTACTTGCCGGTTGTTTCCCTCACATCAACAACAGGGCGATACTCTAGCGTTGCAGGATCACTGGCATCAAAAAACACTTTATCGGGTTTCTCGCCAATATAGGCAAGGCCACTCTCTGATATGACTATAGATTTGTATATATCTCGCGTCACTGGAAGACCACCGGGCGAATATTTCCACCCTTGCGGACTTTGACTGCTGGCTGCAAGGCCAACGCCTATATCTACTAATAGCAAGGATGGTAGCGTAGCGAAACCCTGAACAACAGCCTGGGTTTGCCAGCCTTCCTTTGCGGGATACGCCATATCAGCATTATAGTGAAAAGCTATATTGGGCATATCGCGGACATAGCCTGTCTGTTTCGGCGGCACGTAAACGGGCCACTGTTCTCCTAGAGCATACACCTGCCCCATGTTGTAACGCCCACCGACTATCAGGCCATTCAATAGGCCATTGGGAGAATCCCACAAGTCGGCTGCCTTTCTCCCCATGATTGAAGAAGGTTCCACAGGCCGTATTGGCCCAACAAAAGCACTACTGGGCAAAACCGTGGGGGCATAGAGGTCGCTGGGAATGCCTGGGGTTCGATTTGATGTGGAGGTATATTCCATTGGCGCTGCGAAAGGCAAGCCTTCGGGAACTGAATAGGGGAGAGACACAACAGGTTCCCCTGGCTGGGCCGGCGCGGGAATGTCTTTGCCTTCACCGATCTTTTCAAACAACCCTGCCGCCGCCAGGTCGGCCGCCTCGATCAAGTCGGCCGTCTTGACCAGCGCCTCATCCATCTCGCGCAACACCGCCGCCATCCGGCCCATCACATCCATCGCCCGGCCATAGTAGCCGTTAATATCCTCCGCGGCGTACCATTCCCAGCCGCCATCCAGCCGGTTCCAACTGCTGCGCAATTGCTGCCGCGCCTCATCCGTGTCGCCGCTCAAGCGCCCCAGCTCGGCCGCCGCGCCGCGCATGTCTTGAGGAACAAGCTGCATTGTGCTCTTCACGCTGCTCATAGGGTCACCCCGCTTTATTGTTCAAAGTTCAAAGAAGCTCTGGCCCTCTGGTAGGCTTCGAAATAGGCGTCAAAACTCGCCTCTTGCGAGCGATAGCACACCTGAAACGCATAGTTCCCTCTTACGACAAAGTAATACTGCTCAATATCTGCCGCGCGCAGGCCAGGGTTAGGTGATCTCAGCTTGATTTCTCTGCCCTCCAGGCCCGCCACCGTTGCGGTGCGTTTCCACAGTATTTCCGCCTTTTCCAAACTCGGGCTGCATACCGCCGAATCAACAAAGGCATCCAGCGATTGATACTTGGGGTTGCCATCCCTTTCGAACACGCAAATATCCAAGGCAATGCAGTGCCGCTCGTCGCCACCAGCCGGACTGCGCAGAGCAATCCATTTGCCCTTCGAGTCAACCAGCAACAGTTCATCTACTCCCCAATTCGCGGGCAACTCTATCGTAAAATATGGCCCCCAGCTCAGGTTGGATAATTTCTGATACTTGCCTGTGGCCTCGGGGTTGTTTCCAACCCCGAGCAGTTGGTTAAGCATAGTCATAGTCATAATCATAATCCTTCTTTGTCGCAGTTTCGGGCAAAGCCTGAAACTGCTTCGGGTCGGCTGCGCCGACCCGCCTAGTTTGCTTGCTCGGGTGGGTTGACAAGGCCGTTGTAGCCCATTTTGTGCAGCACTTGATAGACATATTCTACATCGTGATAGCCGCCATCCTCGTCGAATATGAGGTCAACAAAAAAGTCCGCCTCCCGGTTGCCCGAAACCTGGCTCTCTACCTCGCGCAAGAATTCGGCCTGCGCGCGAAACGCCCGATACTCTTCTGGATAAGGATAGGCCAGGTAGTAAATATTGCTTGGAGCTTTGGTCGCAAAATTTATAATCGGCAGCAGCGATGGATCAACATTCGCATCTCGGGTCAGCGGCTGAAGCGAATGGGTGGCCTCGTGAACCAGTATAGATGCCAGGACAAAATCGGGCAAACCGGCATAGTCCACATCAAGAATGATGCGAAAGCCAGCGTTCGTGCATTTCCCGGCAACATTGGGGTCCTTGATATCCGCAAAAACCACCTCAACTTTGGCTGTGTCCAACCATTCGGCCAAGCGCCTGCCAGAAGTTGTGTTAGCCAGAATATTGCGCAAATCTTGTATCCTCTCTGGCGACGTGCTGCCCACGTTATCTGCGTTCACATAGCCTGGCGGAGGAGCGCCGCCATCCTCTTTAGAGGCATTGCCTTGCGGATTGCCGGCTTGGCCGATGTCGCTAAAAAAGCCGGCTGCCTCCAAGTCTGCCGCTTCAATCAAGTCTGTCGCCTTTAGCAGCGCATCTTTCATCTCGGCCAATACGGCCGCCATTCGGGCCAGCCCAATCAGCGTGGTGTGAAAATAGTCTCTGATGTCCCCTTCCGCATACCATTCCCAATCGCCATCCAATCGCTCCCAACTCTGGTACACCACCTGCTGCGCCTGGTCAGTTTGGTCGCTCAATTGGCCCAACTCGGCTGCGGTAGTGAGCATCATCTGGGGCTCAAGCCGCATCGTGTTATTTACACCGCCCGCATCCACAAACATGACCTTTTCTATCCCGCCTGCATCTATTGACGTTCGTGTAGCTAAAGGATCGCTCTGGTCAAGAAACATTTATAAATTTTCTCCCAAGCGTTCCTTTACATGCCCGAAGGGCAGTAAACAGTCAACCGAGTAAAATCCTACGGCGCAAAGTTGAACGAATCCTTTGCCCTTTGATAAGCCTGCAAGTACGCCTCAAAATTCTCGTCTTGCGAGTGATAACACACTTCAAAAAAGCAGTTTGCTTTCACCAGGAAAAAACACTGTTTGAGGGCCATCAGGCGCAACAACTTGCCGGCGTATGGATAGCTTTCTGACGACCAAAACTTGACTTCTCGCCCTTCTAACCCGGCCACCGTGATGTAGCTATCTGACAAAATTTCTGTCTTGCCAATACTCAGTTGCCGCACTGCATAGCTGGCAAAGGCATCCAACGATTCATACTTGGGCCGGTCATCTTTTTCATACATGCGAACGCTCAAGGTCGTATATTGAGTGCCGCTTTCATTGAGCGGCCCGCGCAAGGCGACCCACTTGCCTTTTGACTCTACCAAAGGCAACTCTTCCAGTGTCCAATCAGCCGGCAACTCGACCGCCCAGTTAGGCCCGCTGCCGGTGTGAGTATATTGGCGGTAGCCAGGGGCCGCTTGGGCCAATGCGGGAGAACTAGCTTCAGACTGCCTGATCATGATTGCGCCTCCTATCAATATGGGAATGGCTATCAATGCACAAATTGTGAGAAAAGCTAAAAGGTGATTCTTCATCGCCGGCCTGCCTAGTGTTGGTCGCTGAGCGCCAGCCGCACAAAAGGCCCCATGTCGCCCAGGTTGATCTCGACGATCTGAATTTGGTATTCGCCCAAAACAAGCTGTTGTCCAACGTGGACGGTGGAGCTCTGCTTGGCTACCGAGCCATTATCTGTCCACATCCAAAGCGCGGCGGTCAGCCCGCGCTGCTGGACGCCCTTTTCATCAACGTACACATCGCGCGCAAAATTGCCGGCCCCAATCCGCACGTCATCAACATAGCCCAATACAGTGTTTGAATGAATTGTATATACCTCTCCCATGATTTCCTCCTCATCTCTGCGTCTGAAACCCGCCTGATACAGAACCTTGCCTAATTTGAGTTCAGAGCCAGCCGCACAAAAGGCCCCATTTTGTCGTCAACCCCTATCTCTACGACCTTGACTTTGTATTGGCCAAAAATTACCTCTTGTCCAGTGTGAACTTGAAATGATTGCTTGTCCTTGGGTTCGGGCCCATCGTGGAGCACAAACCACAATGCTGCTACAAGTTCGCGCTGCTTGTCGCCACTTGCATCAACGTACATAAAGTTGCCGGCAGCTATATCAAGATTACCGTCAACTCCCCACACGCAATTTGCATAAATCGTGCTAACGTTTTCCATGCTTTCTTCCTCCGATATTTTCCTAGTTGCAGTATTTGGCCCGCACGAAATCAGAGTCACCACCAAAAAAGACAGCAGCAATTGTTTAGATAACCCCATCGCATTACCTCCTCAATTTATGGCGCTTCAATTGGGTTGACTGTAACCTGGCTAAAAGCCGATTGAAAATCGGCCAGCGGCAACGTGGTTTCTCCCCAATGCCATCCGTGGGGATTTCGAAGTGTTACAGTTCCTGCGGCCTTGTCCACGCCAACGATATAATATTCATGGCTCGCGACCAGCGCCCCGTTTTGGTACAACGGATGAGTATTGGTCGCGTCTGGGATATCCCACAATGGGTGGTCTGGATTGCCAATTTTGTAATCTATCAAGCTGGTAGCCGTAACCGCGTGGCCTTGTTCAAGCCGATTGGCCAACCCTTCCACAGTTACAGCCCCGGGTGAAAAGCTCTGGCTGGGCAAGCCCGTAAGCTCTTGCATCGCTCTATCGCTATAACCATAATGGATCTTTTCGTACCCCCCTTTGTATTGGGCATAGGCCTTTTCTACCATCATCGCCCACACTTCTGGCTTTTGGCCGTCCATATCTTGGGGGCGAGCAAAAACCGGCGACCCATTCATTAGAGGCAAATCGTTTGTCACCCGCACTTCCACCGGCGTAAACTCGGGTTCCCAAACAGCCAGCGGATTTCTTTGCTTGTAGAATGTGACTGAATAGGTGCCATCGCCATTGTCTCTGATCATGCGCCGAATTGCTTCAGGGTTGTTAAGGGCGATGGCAGCCAGGGGAGACATGAAATAACAATCCCCCACCCTGCCCTGAGTTATATCGCTAGGAGCAACATCGTTTGAATCTTCTGGCCCGCGCACAAACAGCGGCCCTTCCACCGGGCCATACTGGGCGGCATCAACCTCTAGGCCACCAAACGGTGGATCAGGCGGAGTCCCCACAAGCGCAGAAGGGTAACTGCCTGGCGCTGCCGGCAAGCTCGCCCAATCGCTATCCAACTCGGCAAACAGTCCTGCTGCTGCCAAATCTGCCGCCTCGATCAAATCTGCCGTCTTGCACAGGGCTTGCCCCATCTCGTCCAACACCCCCGCCATGCGGTCCAAGCGGTCCATCGCCCGGCCATAATAGCCGTTAATATCCTCCGCGGCGTACCATTCCCAGCCGCCATCCATTCGCCGCCAGCTCTCTTGAAGGCGGCCTTGCGCCTGCTCAGCATCGCCGCTCAAGCGGCCCAACTCGGCTGCTGTGCCGCGCATTTCACCCGGCGGCAATCTCAAAGCCTTGGTCTCATTGCTCATCTACTGGCCTCCCAACTTGTGCTACTCAATAAGGGTTTTCCACAATGTCTATCGCTATCTGCGCGGTGGGTGTAATCTCTGGCTGTTGGTCATACCTTGGAACAAAGAGAGCCTTGATCCGATATTTGCCATACTCCACTTCGCTTCCAGTATAAACCCGAACGTGTTGACGGGGCAGCGAATCGTCACGGGTAGCCAGCCACAATACACAAGTCTCTCTCAATATGGTTTTTCCCTGCTCTTCATAGTCCCACACAGAGAAATGCCCGGCCCCTATCAACAAGTTGTTGTCTGGGTAAATCAATTGCACGTCCGATGGGATCACGTACACCACCTCGTCGCCCCCACGTATCGTGGCAGGCCATTCCACCCCAGGTTCTTCCCCAACGTCAGCCAAAAAGCAAATCTCGGTATTATAAAGATCTACTCGGTTAATCTCAATCACCTTGAGCCGGTACTTGCCATAGGCTATCTCCTGCCCCACATGAGTTTGCACATGTTGATAGGGCCGAGAAAAATCGTCGAGCTTCAATGTCACATTAAGCGATGGCCTTTTCTGAGCGTTTCCCTGATCATCGGTATAATGTTCCATGCTGAATCTATTTGGGCTTATCGTCAGATCGCCAAAACTGCTCTGAAGCCTTGATTTGCCACATACTTTTTTCATGTTTTCCTCTCCAGGCGCTGGTGTGATGGCGCTTGAAACACCCACGTAAAAGGGCGCGCAACCACCCAAGCTCCCCAATAAAACCGCCGCAAGCAAAAACAGCAACAACGGCCTAAAGACAGACACTTTTACCTCCAAGTTATGGAACACTAGGAATTGGGTTGATTGAAACAAAAGGAAAAGCAATTTGAAACTGGTCATACGTCACACGTATAGGAATTTCTTGATAGCTATGAGGGTTTCGCAAAACGACCTCACGAGTTGCTCGATCCACGCCAATAACATAATACTCGTGCTGCGTATGCACATCCTGGTTATTGTAAACCGGGCTGATCCAGGTCGCCGGGTCAGGCATGGGAATTTCCTGATGGCCAACGACCGGAATGTCAACCTCAATCTTGTCCCTCCGCGTGTCCACCTCTGGCAACGGCAGGCTGCCCACCGTGACAGCATCCCCTCTGTCAACATGATCTGCCAACTGATCAAAGGTAGGGCCGCCAAGATTAATATCGGCAGGAATCATCTTGTTGGGCATCCCCGGAACAACCATCTCTTGGCCATCTATGCTAAAGGGCAAGTCTGCCCCCGTGTAAACATACGCTTCGCTGGACACCCCCGTAATCGCCTCCATGGCCGCTCCGCCCCATCCTCCTTCTATCTTCTTGTAGCCCCCAAAGTATTGGGCATAGGCCTTCTCATAAGCCATAACCCACACTTCCAGCCGCCCATCTACGCCTCTATCGCCAAACTTGGCAAACACCGGCATGTCATCATTGTTTGGAGATCCAGGCACCATGGGAAATTCGGACGACACGCGGACTCGAACCGGCTCAAACTCACCTAAAGCTTTTCGCTCATAAAAGGTGACTGCATAAGTGTCCCCATCCTTTACAATGTGATTGGCGAGCCAATCGCGGCCTCGCGGCGTGGTGGCGAGCGCCGCCAACGAGGACAGAAAGTAACAATCGCCTAGATACCCTTGTGTCACATCGCTCGGGTGAATGGCAGGTTCTCCATTCGCCCCCCCCACAAACAACTCTCCATCCACAGGCGCATAGCTGACTCCCGCCAGCGCGCCTGTCGCATCAAAATCAGGATTGGGCGGCGGCGGTGGGGGGGGCGGCACCGGTCTTGCGAGCCCGGGCAGCTTGCCAGCTTGCCCCTCTGCCGCGTTCAACTCAAAAAACGCCGCAGCCGCCAGGTCAGCCGCCTCGATCAGGTCGGCGGTCTTGACCAGCGCCTCGTCCATCTCGCGCAACACCGCCGACATCCGATCCATCGCGTCCATCGCTCGGCCATAGTGGCCGTTAATATCCTCCGCGGCGTACCATTCCCAGCCGCCGTCCAGCCGCTTCCAACTGTGGCGCAATTGTTGCCGCGCCTGCTCAGCGTCGCCGCTCAGGCGGCCCAAGTCGGCGGCCGTGCCGCGCATTTCTTGGGGCGCAATGTGCATTACGCCAGTAGAGCTAGACACGCTGCACTCCTGGGCTTGCAGGGCCGCCGCCTGCTCCAACATTGTCAGATGTAACGGTCGTGGGAATCGCCGCAGCCGCCTGCTGCTCGGCCAATTCTATCTTCTCAGCCGCTAAAGCCAGCGCCAGGGCAATTTCATCCAACACTTTGGGAGCGCGCTCCAAAATCTTGCAGCAAGGCGCATAGGCCGCCTCAAAGGCTGCCTGCGAAGCTCCCTGCCAGGTGGGCAAAAGCCGCGCCACCCCATCCTGCAAAGTCTTGATCGCCGTCCGCACCTGCTCTGCCAGGTTGCGCGCGCCTTCAGCCGTGGCGCGCATCTCTTGGTAATTCATTTGCATTTCAGCCATACTCACCTCCATGTTATTCTTACAAGCAAGCAGCGTCAATTTCCGCGCCCTCTATGACCATAAATTCGGCCGCGGCCTGCCGGTCTGCTTCCTCTATCCAGGCGGCCGTCGCTTCGAGCGCCCAGGCGTAGCGGTATAGCGATTCAGCGATAGCGGCTAATGTCTTGCACACCCATTCATAGCCACTGCAAACAAGCTCGCAGCCCCAACCCTCCAGGCCGCTATCCAGGCGCGCCCAAGCCGTCTGCATGCACCAGCGGACGTGGTCCAAATCGCTGCCCCAATAGCGCAAATGCCTGGCCGCTTCGCGCAGCTCGTCCGGCTGCACTCGCATAACATTCACCCCAATCCTCACAGTACATCATTTGCCCACACAACCCCATCAGATCGGCCCCATTTTCAACTTGGGGCAGGGAGCGCTACCCCGGCGCGCCCCCTTGGCCCAAATGTCCTTGCAGCTTTAGCGCACACCCGGAATGCCGCCGCTACCCCCGCCGCCATCGGAAACGATCGTGCTTGCCATATTGGCAGCGGCTTCCCGCTCGGCTTCCTCAATTCGCGCAGCAGTATTGTTCAATGCTGTGCTGATTTCGTCCAGCATGTTGGGCACGCGAAGCAGCAATTTGTTGCAAGAGTCCAATTCAGTCAAAAAGGCTTCTTCAGCCGTCCCTTGCCAGAACCCAGATAGATCATTGGCTTTGCTGTTCAAGGTAGTAATGATTTGATTAACCGCCTCAGCCTGGGCTTTAAAAACACCGGCAGTGTCGCGCATCGTTTGATAATCAATTTGAATGACAGACATTTTATTTTCTCCTTATTTTTCTGAATTATGATTATTGATCAAAAGTTGTTGGTACACTAACATTAATTCTGTCGCTATAGACCACCTCCCACCCTTGTATTTTGTTCTCGATTTGCGCTCTCATTATAGTAAAAACGTAGGGCTGTAAATCCGCGGAATGTTCGCGGAATGTTCGCGGAACAAATATTCTCGGCAGAACTGGGGAATAACCATAACTTGAAATTGCCCAATCAATTTTTTGGTGCTATACTGGAAAAATGATTACAAACAAGCTAAACCGCATCCACCTGGCTCATCTGCCCACTCTCATAGAACCGCTGCCGCGCCTGAGCGCGCACTTGGGCGGACCTCAACTCTTTGTCAAGCGCGACGATCAGACCGGTTTGGCTACCGGCGGCAACAAGACGCGCAAGTTGGAATACCTGGTAGCCGATGCTTTGGCGCAAGGGGCAGATACCCTCATCACACCCGGCGCTGCGCAATCGAATCACGCTCGCCAGACAGCCGCCGCGGCTGCGCGAATTGGGCTGAGGTGCATTCTAGTGCTGCGCCAGCCTGTCACCGGCGATGCGCCGCAAGGCAACTGGCTGCTCGATGAGTTGCTCGGCGCAGAAATCCGCTGGGCAGCAGACAAATCGCAAGTGATGCCGTTGATGGCCGCCGTGGAAAAAGAATTGCGCGCGCAGGGGCGCAAGCCTTATCCAATACCGTATGGCGGCTCAAACCCGGTGGGCGCTTGCGGGTACGTAAGGGCAATGGAAGAAATCGCCGCACAGGGGCAATTTGACTATGTGGTGTTTGCTTCCAGTTCGGGCGGCACGCAAGCCGGGCTGGTGGTGGGCGCCAGGGCGCTAAACTATGCGGGGCAAGTGTTGGGTATTAGCGTGGACGAAAAGGTGGAGGATCTAAAAACAGCCGTGGCCAAGCTGGCAACCGAAACAGCCCTGCACCTGGGGCTTGGGTTTCACTTTGAGCCAAACGAGCTTGCCATAAACGCCAACTATTTGGGCGGTGGGTACGGCATTATGGGCAAGCTGGAACGCGAGGCAATCCACCTGGCAGCGCAACTTGAGGGCCTATTGCTAGATCCCGTTTACACAGGGCGAGCCTTTGGCGGGTTGATTGACCTGATTCGCCAAGGGACGTTTAACAAAAATCAGCGAGTATTATTTGTGCACACAGGTGGTGCGCCAGCGTTGTTTGCCTATAATGACCAATTAAACGTGAAAAGCTAAGCTAGGCGGGTCGCTGCGCGACCCGAAGCAGTTTCGAGCAAGGCCCGAAACTGCGCCCGGCAAACAGCCTCAATGGTAAAACTTGACTCATTTGCACAAGTTTTGACCCATATAGACATCTAGCCAGGCCGGTCAATTTTGGCCTTCTCCGTCCTCGTTCCCTTCCTCACTGCGCTCTAGCGTGATGACGCGGAACCTCTCGGCATACGCCAGGGCTTTTTCCTTCCCGGCCTCGGCGCCCCACTCTTTCATTTCTTTGCCTGGGTCCCAATCGCCCATCTGGCTGGCGTGCTGCCTGAGGGCGGCAATTTTTTGCTCAATGGTCTCTGTAATATCCACCCAAGTATTATATTTGTCATTTGTATGAAGATACACCTGGCGAACGCGGTGCGGCTGGCCCACCTCGGGCCACAGCAGGGGCATCGAGCATGCCGGGGCCACTGCATCCAGGGCCGCCTGGCCGCCGGCTCGATGATCGGGGTGGTTGATATAGTCATCGCCAAAAAACATTACCGTCGGATCAATGGACAGAACCACGCTGGGTTTGTGCTGGCGAATGACGCGCACCAGGTCGCGCCGCAATTCAAGCGTCGGCTGTAATTGCCCATCATCATAGCCCAAAAAGATCACATCGCTCACGCCCAAGGTAGCGCAAGCGGCGCGCTGCTCTTTACGGCGAAGCTCGGCCAGCTTTTCGCGCGTCATACCAGGCTCGTGCGAGCCGGCGTTGCCATCTGTGCAAACCACATAAACCACGCGGCAGCCCGCCCTTGTCCAAGCCGCCACCGTTCCGGCCATAACAAATTCAGCGTCATCGGGATGCGCCACAATGACCAGCGCCGATTCAGGAATACCGTTTTCTTTCACTTGTCGCCTCTCCATTACACCTTATTGGAAATAACGCAGCCAACGCATCCCCACACCCTGTCTGCGCCAGGCAGGCTGCACTCCCAAAGGGGCCAAGCGCAGCGCAGGTGCCAGCCTGCCCTGCCTGCGGCCGCTGACGCGGCACGCGGCAGCAGGCTGGACGGGCAGTCCAGGGTGTACGTTGGCGGACCGGCATGGGGATGCCAGTCCTGCTGTTTCCGATAAGGTCTATTGCATAGCGATATTCGTTCCTGCCTAAAACCTACAAGCCAATTGTATAAACAAATACCCCGAACGTCAAACAAACAAAAAAAAGGCCCCTCGGATTGAGGGGCCTCTGACTTGGGTCTAGTAATCCATCCCGCCACCCGGAGGCATGGGCGGCATCTCTTTCTTCTCAGGAATGTCAGTGATAAGCGCCTCGGTGGTCAAAATCATCGCGGCAATACTGGCCGCATTCTCCACCGCGCTGCGGGTCACCTTGGCCGGATCAATAATGCCAGCCTTGACCATGTCAATGTAATCTTGAGATAACACATCGTAACCAATGGTCTTGATCTTTTCTTCTTTTTGCTTGCGGCGAACCGTGTCGAGCACCACAGCGCCGTCCGCCCCGGAATTCTCGACAATGCCGCGCATCGGCGCTTCCAGCGCGCGCCGGACAATATCCACGCCAAACTGCTCGTCGCTGTAATCCATCTTGACCTTGTCCAAGGCCGGAATGGCATTTACCAGCGCCACACCGCCGCCGGGCACAATGCCTTCCTCAACCGCGGCGCGGGTAGCCGACAGGGCATCTTCTACACGGTGCTTCTTTTCCTTCAATTCCACCTCGGTGCCAGCGCCCACGCGGATGATGGCTACGCCGCCAGCCAACTTGGCCAGCCGCTCTTGCAGCTTTTCCTTGTCGTAATCGCTGGTGGTCTTGTCCATCTCGGCCTTGATCTGCTCGATGCGGCCCTTGATGTCTTTGTCTTTGCCCTTGCCCTCAATGACGGTGGTGTTGTCTTTATCGGCAATCACCTTGCCGGCCTTGCCCAAATCTTCGATTGTCACCGATTCGAGCTTGCGGCCCAACTCTTCGGTAATGACCGTGCCGCCGGTGAGAACCGCAATATCTTGCAACATGGCCTTGCGCCGATCGCCAAAGCCGGGCGCCTTGACGGCCAACAGGTTGAACATGCCGCGCAGCTTGTTAAGCACCAGCGTCGCCAGCGCCTCGCCGTCCAAATCCTCGGCAATCACTACCAGTTCGCGCTTGCCCTTTTGGAGCAGTTTTTCCAACAGCGGAACAATATCGGACGCCGCCGAAATCTTTTTATCGTGAATCAAAATATACGGCTCTTCCAGAATGGCTTCCATCGTTTCAGAGTTTGTGATAAAGTAGGGGCTGACATAGCCGCGGTCGAACTGCATCCCCTCTACATACTCTGTTTCATAAGCCAGGCCCTTGCTTTCCTCAACGGTGATGACGCCGTCCTTGCCCACCTTGTCCATCACCTCGGCAATCAATTCGCCGATTTCCGAGTCGGCCGCCGAGATGGCCGCCACGTGCGCAATATCGTCCTTATCCTTAACCGGCACCGACTGCTTCTTGATCGCTTCCACAATAGCGTCGGTGGCGGCCAAAATGCCGTGCTTGAGCAGCATGGGGTTAACGCCGGCGGCCACCATCTTTAGGCCTTCGTTAACAATGGTCTGGGCCAAAACGGTGGCGGTGGTGGTGCCGTCGCCGGCCACATCGTTGGTCTTGGTGGCGGCTTCCTTGAGCAATTGCGCCCCCATATTCTCGTACGGGTCCTTGAGTTCAATTTCCTTGGCCACGGTTACGCCATCGTGCGTGATGGTGGGCGCGCCAAATTTTTTATCCAACGCCACATTGCGCCCCTTGGGGCCTAGCGTCGTAGCGACAGCCGAAGCCAAAATATCAATGCCAGCTTTGAGCTTGCGACGAGCTTCTTCTGAGAAAACAAGTTGCTTTGCCATCTTTTTATTCTCCTACCTATCTACCTAATCCTGATAATTTACTTTTCAACAATCGCAAGGATGTCTGACTCTTTGAGGATCAGGTACTTTTTGTCCTCAATCTTGACCTCGGTGCCGGCGTATTTGGCAAATAGCACCGCGTCGCCCTTTTTAACATCCATTGGGATCAACTTGCCATCATCGTCGCGCCGGCCAGGGCCAACGGCGATCACTTGACCTTCTTGGGGCTTTTCCTTGGCCGTTTCGGGCAAAATAATGCCGCTGGCAGTCTTTTCCTCTTTTTCCGAGGGTTCAACCACCACGCGGTCGGCCAGGGGTCTGAGATTCATTTTAATTTTAGCCATTTCTAAAACCTCCTGATGAATTTTTATTTTTGGGTCTTTTCGCAAAATAGAACCGGTTAGCACTCTGGCAACAAGAGTGCTAACCACACTTAATATACCACTTTTTTTTTTGCTTGTCAAGGGCAATTTTTGGTAACTACTCAGCCTGCACCCTTCGACCTGTCTGCCGACAGAGCAGGCTACGCGCCGCGCAGCCTGAGCGGAGTGAAACGCAGTCGAAGGAGCGCGGCGCGTAGCCTGAGCAAGGCCGAAGGACGCTCAGGCTGCTGAG
>JBGSMF010000167.1:0-2179 GCA_041740315.1 Thermoflexales bacterium | reverse complement strand
AGTTGGCTTAATTGGTAAGGTTCAGCTTTGCCGGAAGTTCATCCCAGCGGTATAAGCGTACTCAAGTTAGCAGAAAGTAAAGTATTAACAATAAGAGGTTACCTTATTGACTGGAACCAAAATAAAAGGAGTGATTTTCTATGAAAATGAGAATTCTTTGGATTGAAGATGATTATTATATTATCAAAGGTTTAGTGCTCCCATTGGAAAAAGCCGGATTCAATATAGATATCGCAAAGTCCGCTCTCATAGGGTATCAGAAAGCAAGGGAATGGAAGAATTACGACTTAATTCTTTTAGATCTAATCTTACCATCTGCGGATGATGATAAACCGTTACCCGATCTTATCCGTACTTGGGATCAGGAGGAATTTATTGGCCTAGGGTTAGTTAAATGGTTATTTGCTACGTTAAAAGTAGAAGTGCCGGTGATTCTCCTATCCGTTATCGAAGATCCGATCTCAACTTACCATCTTGAAGAGCTTGGAGTTTCTGAAGCTTTATTGAAGCGAGGGCTTTTACCCTCACAAGTAAAAGCCACAGTATTCAAAACTCTTGGAATTCAAGAATAAAATTTGGAGCGACAATGGCATTCACTGATCTGCTTACTCCAATTCCGTTGGCATTAGGCATATTTCTCATAGTTAATTTTGCAGGTATAGCAGCACTTAAACGTGGTCATGAGCACCACTTTTCGACGAGTTTTTGGGTAGCCAACGAGCGGCGACCGCGCTGATTAGGCGGTTGCCAACGAGTTGGAGGAATACGAAAGGTGAACAATTCTGCCGGGGTCCAGATATGATCGGCCAAACCAGCCGCAATGGCTGGCGTCCGCTGAACCCAACGATACCCGAAACGACCAACAGACAACTTGAGGCGCAGGCTATGGTGCGGATGACAGAAATTGTACAGGCAGCCAACCACATACATGCCAGTTTCCAAGGTTTGGACTTTGCGAGCCAGGGTGCGCGTTCGCCGGACAAGGCAACTGAGACGCTGGCGAAAGGTGGCATTGAAGCGCTCGATGAAAGCGGTATTGATCCCGCCTGCGCCCTGCGTTTTTTGAATGAGGGACTTGACCATCGTTTCGCTGCCTTGCACAATGCGCCGAGAGATGTTCAATTGTCCAGCCGCTCGTTGCTTGACGACTTGCACAATGGCGATATTGGGCCAGGAAATCAGTTGTGGGCGTCCTATTTCTCCTTTACGGCGTGGCAACGCGGTTCGAAATGCTTTGCGAAAGGCTGTCACGTAGCTCGCCAAGCCATCCACTGCCAGCAGCAAAGGGCGGCAGAGCGCCATATTCCTGATCTTGTTCGCCACAACCTGGATCAACTCCAAGTTGCGCTGCGGGCTGACAGCTCCACCCAACCACAGACGGGTAGATACCATAATCGCTAGCGCCATCCAGACGGTTCCCAGAAAGGTCTTGACTTTGATCTCATCTGCTTGTACTTGCTGCAAATCCAATTTCGCTTGCGCTACTTTTTGCTCATGCATGGCCTGACAATGTCTGCCCGCTCGCTGCCACCAGTCTTGCACCGTTCGCTCATCCAATCCGAATGCCTGGACAATCGCTTGGATTGGGCAGCCATATGCTAACAGCGTGATCACTTGCAACACGATCTTCGGATCAGTCCGCAATCGATAGAAGATCGTGCCTTTCGTTGTTGTAAATGTCTGTTTACACTCACCACAGATGTACCGCTTTTCTTCCTGGCTGTGGATACCGATGTTTCCTTTGCCAACTTGCCCTCTTGCCGGGCAGTCAATATTGGGGCAAAATATGTCCTTGGGGTTCATAGGCTTCTCTCCTGGCTTCAAGCACCATGAGTTTGCCTTTGAACCCCTATTTTTGTAAAGATCTACCTCACACCACGTTTAAGTGGAGTGATACCCTTAATCTTGATCTCGTAATATTCCGGCATAATTGCCTCCTTGTCAGCATCTGATCATAGTGTAGCGCGCAGCGAGGCAGCCCGCATCTGCCAAACGGGATATCCAGGGGTTTATTTGCAGGGTTTAGCTGGAAGCCGGTTGGGAATCTCAGGGGAGTATGCCGAGCTGCCTGGCGCGCGCGGCCGCCTCGGTGCGGTTGGCGACATTCAGCTTGCGGTAGATGCTGGCGGTGTGGGCTTTGACGGTGCCCGGCGAGACAACAAGCTGCCGGGCGATCTCC
>JBGSMF010000166.1:0-5508 GCA_041740315.1 Thermoflexales bacterium | reverse complement strand
CCACGCCGTCGCCTTCGCCCACGCCGCTGCCCCGGCCCGAAGACACCGCCGCCCAATTTTTTTCGGCCTGGGAACTGGCCGATTACGACACCATGTACCGGCTGCTTGCGCAAAACTCGCGGCTGGTAGTTTCAGATACTAGCTTTGCCGAGCAATATCGCCAGGCGCAGAGCGCCGCTGCCACCACCGTGGTGCGCGCCGAGTTGCGCTCTACCCTCATGCGCGACCGCGCCGCCACCGCTGCCTATCACATCGAATGGGATACGGCGCTGCTGGGCACTTTGCAGGCCGATAGCACCATGACACTCACCTTTTCCGGCGGCCAATGGAATATTGATTGGACGCCCGACCTGATCTGGCCTGGCCTAGCGTCAGACAATGCAATGCAGATGACGTGGAGCATTCCCCGTCGCGCCAACATCTATGATCGCGATGGCCTGGGGCTGGCTGTGGACGGCAAGCGAGTGATTGTGGGCATTGTGCCGGGCGAGGTGATCAGCGAGGATGTGACGCTGCCGGCGCTCAGCCAAATCGTAGGCGTGCCGCCCGAAGAACTCAAGGCGCGTTATGCCGGCTCTCCGGTTACGTGGTTCATCCCTGTGGCAGAAATCCCCGGTGAAGTGAGCACGCTTCACTATCCCACGCTCAGCACCCTGCCGGGCGTCAGCTTGCGCGAAAAGAATGTGCGCGTCTACCGCCCTGGCAGTCTTGCGGCCCACACCATTGGCTATGTGGGCATCATCCCGTCTGGCTGGCAGGCAGCCTATCTCGCCAAAGGCTATCGCGGCGACGAGTGGGTGGGCCTGGTGGGATTGGAGCAATGGGGTGAGCCTTATCTGGCTGGTTCACACGGCGGGCAGTTGGATATTATCAACTCACAAGGACAGGTGGTCAAGACGCTGGCGCAAAAACCGGCCGTGCTTTCCAGGCCCATCTATACCACGCTTGATCGCAGTTTTCAAGAGCAGGTGGAAGAAATTTTGGGCGGGCGCAAGGGCGCAATTGTGGCCATGGACCCCAACACCGGGCAAATTCTGGCCATTGCCAGCCACCCCGACTTTGACCCCAACGAGGTCGTCAGCCCTTCTACGGTGCAGCCTTCGCAGCCGGTCACGCCGACCGAAAAGTCGTATGTGAACCGGGCGATGGCGGGGCTATATCACCCCGGCTCCACCTTCAAGCCGATTGTGATGGCCGCCGGGCTAGAGGCGGGCTTGTTTACGCCGCAATCTGTCTTTAATGATCCCGGCTTTTGGGATGGCTTGGGGTCGGGCTTTAGGAAATTTTGTTGGCTCAAAGAAGGCCACGGCGCCATAGACTTGGTGACGGCGCTATCAGCTTCGTGCAATGTGACTTTTTACCAGGTGGGCTATGCCGTCAACCAAAAGGATGAAAACATGCTGCCCGATTTTGCGCGCAAGTTTGGCCTGGGCAAGCCTACCGGCATCGGGCTGGAAGAAAACGCCGGGGTCGTGCCCGATATGCAGTGGAAAAATGCCACCCTAAACCAGCCTTGGTATGCCGGCGACGCGGTAAATATGAGCATTGGTCAGGGCGATGTGAATGTGACGCCGCTGCAAATGGCGGTGATGTACAGCGCCATCGCCAATGGCGGCACGCTTTATACACCGCAATTGGTGGCCAAAATCGGCAACGCAGATATGGGGCCAGAAGAAATTATCCAACCTGAGGTGGTAGGCAAGCTGCCAGTCAGCGCCGAGAATCTGGCCGCCATTCAGCAGGGCTTGCGCGGCGTGGTGGCCGGCGCGCGCGGCACGGCCCGGCACATTTTTCTTGGCATACCGGTAGCCGTTTCGGGCAAGACCGGCACAGCCGAGACCGCCACCGAAAAACCCGATGCCTGGTTTGCCGCCTATGCGCCATCAGACGCGCCCGAATTGGTGGTGGTGGTGCTGATTGAAAACTCGGGCCAGGGCAGCGGCGTGGCCGCTCCCATCGCCCGCCAGGTTTTTGAGGCTTTTTTTGGCTATGCCCTCACCCCGCTGCCGCCTATACCTGAAGAACCCAGCGATTAGGGTTTGGGCCAGTATCGGAATCAAAAAGCCGGGTTTAAAAAGCCCGGCTTTTGTTTTGCCAGAGTTTCGCGGTGGGGCGCGAAAAATCGGCTTAGACCAGATAAGGCAACACTGCGGGCGCTACCTGGCTTAATTCGCGCTCAATGTCTTCAAAGATATTTTCAATGTCTGGGCCCATTAAAGACGGCACCACAAACACAGCGATGACAATGCAGCAGCAGCATAGCAACAACACCCCGACGACGATGCCGATGATCAAACCCGTGTTGCTTTTTTGCGCAGGTGGCGCGGGCGGTGGAGCATATTGTTGTTCCATTTTATTTATCCTTTCGTATGAATTTATTGATGCTTGCGTGGCTAAAGGAACACTCTAGCCTGGAAACACGTATGAAGATTCTCTAGGCGCGCGCGGCGCGTTGGCGCTGGCGATTCCACAGCCACCATGCAATGGTCACAGTGGCTATCAGCATTGTGATTGCAAGCAGCGCCGGCACCAAGACGGCCAGCAATGATGTGACGAGCGACACGACATCTTCCAGGACGCTGACGACAACATTGCCCACGCCGGCGGTGGTGGCGGTGATGGCCGGGCGGGCGGTGGCCTTGACGGCATGGACTGCCCCGGCTACCAGGATGCCGCAGATGATGGCCAGCACCGGGTGAATATCGCTGATGACGTTGGAGCTGGCCGCAAACAGGATAGCCCCCGCGGCCGGCCTGACAAAGGTCTGAATGATGTCGTTGACGCTATCTACGGCCGGCACCTTGTCTACAAATATCTCTATCAGCAGCAACACCACCAACACGCCAATGGTCCACCAGCTTTCCAGCGCGGTCCACGGTGACTTTAGTTCGATCAGGTCGGTAAAGCGAGCCAAGAGCGCGACGACCAACAGTGGCACATAGGCATTTAGCCCAGCCGAGCTTGACAACCCAAAGGCCGTAAACACGTTTAAAAATTCGGCCATCGCCTCTTACCCTTGCAGTTTATACTTTGGGCTTGAAGAAAGATGGCGACAGCGCCCCGCCCAATGCTCCAAGTCCGGCCGCCACCAAGGGGAACAGAATGCAACAGCAGCCTACGGTAATAGCAATTCCGCCGACGCCGCTGAACATGGCTGGGTCAATGCCAAGCTCTTGCATTTGCCTTAATGACTCAGCCGGCATCTGAGACATGGCTTGCGCTGTGGCCCCCATGGCTACCTGAATGGCGCTGACAATCGTCTGGATAAACCCGCCGGCTAACGCGGTGATGGCCCCGGCCACTGCGCCAGCCTGGGCCGCCTGGCCGGCAGTTTGCATGGGGTCAGTCTTGCTGCCGAAATAACCGGCCAACACGCCCACCCCTACCCACAAAACCAAAATCAGCAACGATGCGCAGCAGCCCACAATGGGCACCAGTCCAAACAGCGTCAGCACAACTGCTGCTGCCGCGCCAATGCCGCCTGCCTTGAGTCCGTTTTGGAATGTCATTAGTTTTCTCCTGAGAAAATTATACTAATCCTATTTTAGTGGAAGCTTCGCTGTAGGCCTGGCCGGTGGCGTGACCAACGACCAGCGAAGCATAGAATGCTGTAAAGTACACGCCGATGGCGCAGGCGGCTATTCCCAGACCGGCTACAAAACCGGCGGCGATCTCGACGAGCAGCACCATCAGGTACAAGCCCAGGTTCTTTTGAACCAGTTGGATGATCTCGCCAAAGCGAAAAGCCGCGCCCAGTTGCCCCGTGGCAGCGTAACGGCCAATGGCGGCTGGCAGCACCAACGCGGCAAAGAGCGAATAGAGTAGTATTAGACAGCTAAAACACCCGCTCACTGCCACCACGGCCGTGCCCGCCGCGTCGGTGGAAGAAGAAGAACCGCTCATTCCACCCGCTATCGCTATTTGTGCTGCGTACATGCAGCACACAAAAAGTAGGACGGGAACCATATATCCCACCCCGATTACGGCTACCAGCAGGCCCTTGACTAGCTTGCCGCCAAGGTCGTCCCACTCGGGCAGAGGGTGGGGGTCGCTGTTGATAACGCGCCGGGTGACCTCGAGCGAGTAGCCTGTGGCGGCAAGTTGAAGGATGGGAACGAGGGTAATGAGTCCGCCAATGCCGACCTTTTTCATCCAATCTTGGTCGTCCATCACAAAAGAAAATGCTTTGCCGAAATCCATTGTTGTCTCCTTTTTATATGGATAGGGGAAATGTGCGGGTTGAGAACATAACGAGATTATAGCATAAAGTGCAAAAAAAATGTCAACTCAAAATGGCAGGTCAAATGCCAGGGTGATATAGGCGCGAAATATATCTAGCGCGCTCACCTGGATGAGCGCCAAGACCGCGCCCACCGCCAGCGGCCCCATTGCCTGCCACCAGGTGTGGACGCTGTTTTCGCGCCGCAGTGCGGTGATTACAATGACAGTGTTGATCAGTGTCAACATAACCAGCACGCCCCCGCTGCCGATGAGAGCCAGTGGATAGAGCAAGAGCGGTATTTGCAGCAGCGTCAGGCCGACGCCGGCGATGCCTATTAATACTACGAGTCCCAGCTCCCGTAAGTTGCGCAAGGCGGGCGCCCATACCGCTTCGGCCCACAGCGTTTGGTTAAAGACGGGGTAAATCAGCGAAGACAACGCGATGCCGTGCAGCATGCCGGTAGCCAGGCGCAGCCCGTTGTGCGGCTCGTACAGGTGCGGCATGCCCGGGAAAAAAGTGAGGTATGAGTTGATGCCATCTAGGCCCATCGTGCCCACAAAGGCCAGCAGCGCCGCCAACACCAGCGGGCGGGGCAGCTCGGCATGGCGCCATCGCTTGAGCAGCGTCATGGTCAAAAAAGTGCTGAATACACCCAG
The DNA here is from genome assembly GCA_041740315.1 of Thermoflexales bacterium. Lineage (GTDB taxonomy): Bacteria > Chloroflexota > Anaerolineae > Fen-1058 > Fen-1058 > JBGSMF01. The sequence continues at coordinate 630 of JBGSMF010000166.1, read as the reverse complement.
GTAAATGCCGGTGCAGCGAGCGCACAGCGGCAACTGCCGCCCGCCGATGACAAACGATCGCTCTAAAATGCGATGGCAGATGGCGTAACCAACCAGATCGGTTTTGTGCAGCGTATCGCCTTGCGCCAACCACCACCATATTATGCTCAGCGCCATAGTGAGGCCGAGGATGATGGAGGCCGAGCCAACAGTGGGCCACCCAACCAGGGTGCGCCGTCGCTGGGCTGGGTGATTGGGCGGAGAGGCCAAGATTTGGTGTTCAGGTTGTGTCATCGTTGCTCCAATCTCTTGATTACGCCTGTGGCTTTGCCACAGACGCCTACGGCTTTGCCGCAGGTTGGGCGCATCTCCCGTCGCTTGCGGTGGAAAAGAGTCAGGGTTTGCCCAGGAGTTTGCATACGCTAGATTATATGTGAAAACCGGCTCTAGTCAATCGCCGGTTGCCGCGCAACTTTAGTTTTTGCCTATCGTAAACTATAATAGAGTTTATGTAACTACTCAGCCGGCACCCTTCGACCTGTCTGCCGACAGAGCAGGCTACGCGCCGCGCATCCTGAGCGAAGTGAAACGCAGTCGAAGGAGCGCGGCGCTCATCCTGAGCAAGGTCGAAGGACGCTCAGGATGCTGAGT
>JBGSMF010000165.1:0-10210 GCA_041740315.1 Thermoflexales bacterium | reverse complement strand
CAGAAGAGCCACGCTGGCGGCGGTCTGCTCAAACATTGTTGTGCACCCCACGATTTTGAAATTGCGGCTGGCAATGGCTATTGCCATTTCTTCTACCCATCCCTGCGCCTGTGCCTCTATGTGTTTGTACTCGGCCGCCGTCAATTGCACTGGACGGATTGTAGGAGGAGATTGTCCGTCCCCTTCGTTTGAACTGGTGGACAGGGTATGTTGAGCCAATATTGTATCGGCATCATATCCGAGGGGTGGAACTCCATAAGCTGTAGAGGCAAACACCCGTTCTCCACATAGCAAATGGGAAAGTTGAGCAGAAATGGCTCGATAAGACTTTACGCTACCTATTATAGCCGCAAAAGTAAAGTGCGCATAGAATACGCTGACGCGAAGATTCGCCTCTTTCGCGCAAGCTTGAAGAATATGAACTCCCAAAGGGGGCTGATACACCTCGGCAAATGGTGGTACAACAAGGAGCACATCTCCATCTGGCACTAGCGTATTGAAATTGGATAGCATTTTTTTAATTTCAAGCATTATCCACTCCTCAGATCTCCGTGTAATCGGTGCGACACTTTGCTTTTCCTTACACCATGCCCAATCAGCAATTGTTCTTTCTTGGCTGGTCAATCTTTCTCAAACTCTAAAATGAGTTCAGGCTCGGCAGTGGCCAGGGGAACATACCGATGCCGGTCAAGCACAACTCCTACTTTGTGCGCCACAGCCCACTCGATTTCTGGTGTAAGTTCGTAGCGCTGACCAACTAGGGTAGCTGAAACCTGTGCTCGGCTGAGCCGATATTCCGTCTGTGTACCGGGCAGTTTTCGTGTATCGCGCAGCACAAACTCTTCCGGCGCCAAGCGGACAACCTCTAGCACTGGGCGCTCTTTCACCTTGAATTTGCCGAAAAATAGGGCTATTGTTTTGGTTTCCCAATCCGATTGCCAAGCGGCCACTTTCTTTTTGATTTCGTCTATGATATCAGGGTATTTAAAAGAGTCACATTCATAATCCGCCGTGAACTGAAAGGCGAGCTGAGCTGCATCTTTTTCCAGAGGCAGCACCATCGTGTAAGCAGGCCAGGGTCGGATGTTAGAGAGGCCATACGTTTCAGGATGTTCAAAATAAGCGGAAAAACGGTCAATACTCAAGCCAGAAAATATCCGGGGAGGCTGTAGGTGATGCAACAATGGCAGTAAGGTCAGCATCTCCTCGTACTCGGAAATTTGGTCGCCCGGGAAAGCCCACAAAAGATTCCAGAGGAGATAAATATCAACCGAACGAGCGTAGCGCAATAACGCGATATTTTGGCTTGCTGTTATTCCCTTACCCATCCGCTGCAACAGTGAGGTTGATAATGATTCAATCCCTGGCTGAATAAACGTAATACCAGCCTTTTTTAGGGCTAACACTTGCCGCAGTGAAAGGTTCGCTTTTTGCTCGTAGAATATTCTTAGGGTCGGTGATTCGGTTGCCAAGTCGGCCAACTGCGGCACTAGCGTATCAAAGAAAGCGTAGGGCATGATATTGTCGGTCATAAATACCAAGCATGAGGGATGCCGAGCTAGGAGTTGTCTAAGCTCTGTCATTACCTTGTCAACAGATTTTTGGCGAAAATTGATGACCGCATCGTTCAGGCCGCAAAAGGTACACTTGTGCTTTTGGCCCCACCAACACCCACGGCTGGTTTCGTACGCAAGCTCGATGGAATCCGGCTTGGCCGCTATATCCGGCAGGTAACAGTTGAGCTGCTCATAGAATTCTTGAAAGTTTGGCGTAGGCAGCAAGTCAAGATTGGCAAAAGGAGTGCCATAAAGAATGCGTTCAGTGGGATATTCTCCAGCAGCCAATTGCTGCATAAAGTCAACAAAGGTGCTTTCGCTTTCGCCTGAAAAGATATAGTCTATCTCATTACTGAGAGAAGCTATTCCCTCTGCCATTTCGCCTTCGCAGTTAGCCCCGCCCAGGATGGTCACAATATCTGGGCGCAGTTGTTTGATATGGTTGAGCAAAGCGATGCTGGCGGCTGTCTGTTCAAACATTGTCGTGCAGCCTACTATTTTGAAATTGCGAGCGGCTATGGCTGCGGCCGTTTCTCTGGTCCACTCTTGGGCCTGGATTGCAACTTGTTCGTATTCAGATGCTGTCAGATGGAGAAAGTGATAATCATGGCTATGTGCAGAGTGCTGAGTGTCGTTTTCTGGAAGGGTGCAGGTTTTCAGTATTTGACTTCCATTATGACCGAGTAGGGGCATGCCCTTATAAGCAACGCTTGCAAAAACCCTCTCTCGGGTCAACTCGTACATGAACATCTGGTCGGAAAGTGCCCGGTAGGTTTTCGCGCCGATGGCAGCGGCAAAGTTTAAACTTGCGTAAAACACACTTGCGCGGAAACTCTTTTCTTGGGCGCATGCTTGAAGTATATGAACAGCTAGAGATGGATAATGCACAACTGAAAATGGCGGCACAATCAGAAGCGCATCTCCATCAGGTATCAGAGAAGAAAAATTAGAGAATACCTTTTTTATGTCGGACATTGTTTGCTCTGAAACTAGGTGATGATAATTGTACAATCAACCGATTCTTGCCTCGGCTTCAAATTCTAGCACGAGTTCAGGTTCGGCAGTGGCCAGGGGAACATAGTGATGCTGGTCAAGCAACACACCCACCTTGTGCGCTATAGCCCACTCCATCTCCGGGGTAGGCTCATAACGCCTCCCGGCGAGAGCGGCTGAGGCCTGCGCCCGGCTGAGTGGATATTCTGCCTGTGTGTCGGGCAGTTTCCGCGTGTCGCGCAGCACAAACTCTTCCGACGCCTGGCGGACAACCTCCAGCACTGGACGTTCCTTCACCTTGAATTTGCCGAAAAAAAAGGTTGCGGCAGTGTCCCAGTCTGCTTGCCACATCCGAACCTTTTCTTCTATTTCGAGCAAAAAATCAACATGCTCATGTGCTCCGCATGCATAGTCAGCATTAAAATGGTAGGCTATTTTAGTTACGTCCGCTTCTGGGGGTAATACTGCCGCGTAACTCGGCCACGGTCTTATATTACCCAGGTTGTACTTTTTAGGATGGTCGAAATATGGACTAAAGCGATCTATACTTAGATGGAAGAACGCCGTGGGCGGTTCGAGATGATGTAACAATGGGAGTAAGGCTAATATCTCCTGGTACTCATAAAGTTGATCGCCTGGGAAACCGCTGAGCAGGTTCCAATCCAGAGACATGCCTGCCGATCTCGCATATCGCAACAACGCGATATTTTGCGCCGCCGTTGTTCCCTTGTTCATACGCTTTAGCAATGAAGTAGACAAGGATTCAATGCCAGGTTGTATGTGGGTAATTCCCGCCTTCATCAAAGCCAATATCTGGGCCAATGAAAGGTTTGCTTTTTGCTCATAATATATCTTTAAAGCCGGCCTTTCAGCTGCTAACATGGCTAGCTTGGGCATGAGTGTTTTGAAAAAAGTGTTGGGCATAACATTATCTGCCATGATTATCGACTGCGTAGGATACAAGGTTAACAATTGCTCAAGCTCGGCCATGATTTTGGCAGGAGATTTTTCTCGAAAATCTATTTCCGCGCCGTTCAGGCCACAAAAGGTGCAACGATGTTTCTGTCCCCACCAACATCCTCGGCTGGTTTCGTAGGAGAGTTTGATGTGACTCGGTCTTGCAGCGACGGCCGGCAGATAATGTTCGAGCTGCTCGTAATACTGATGGAAATCCGGCATGGGCAACGAGTCAAGGTCGTGAACTGGATTACTGTAAAAGATACGCTGGGCAGGTCGTTTCCCGGCGAACAGTTGCTGTAAAAACTGAACAAACCTATATTCGCTTTCACCCGAGAAAATGTAATCTACCTTAGGACTGAGAGCGGCAATCCCTTCAGCCATTTCACCTTCACAATTTGCTCCACCCAAGATAGTCACAGTGTTGGGGCTAATGCATTTGATTCTATTGAGTAAAGCGATGCTGGCAGCTGTTTGGTCGAACATCGTTGTACAGCCCACCACCTTGAACCTCTGAGCAGCTATCACCGTAGCTATTTCTTCAATCCACCCCCTTGCTTTGGCTTCCAAGATTTCGAGTTCGGATGTCCTGAGTTTTATCTTGTTGAATTGGGTTGGATGCTGTGTATTGCCATCTTGGTTAACAGTACCTACTGTGTAATCTTCCATTGCTTTATCGGCATCATATCCCAGAGGGGGAATCCCATAAGCTGCAGCCGCAAAAAGCCGCTCCCCAGCAAGCATCTGGAATGGCGCAGTGCAGACAGCCATGTAATTTTTTAGCCCAATATTGGCTGCAAAGGCCAAATTGGCGTGCAGTATGCTTACCTGAAAGCCTGCTTCCACCGCACAAGCTTGAAGTACATGAACGCCTAAAGGAACTCGGTTCACAGCCGCAAAGGGTGGCACAACAAGCAAAACTTTACCTTGAGGGATCAATAACGTAGGGCTTGAAAGCAATCTTGGAGTAATTGGCATTATTGATCCTTAATATCCAAGCCATCGCGGGCTTTTAAAGCGCAGGCTTTTCAATTGTCAAAAGCCCCTTTGACAGACCCGCATATTCGCGTCTCTTGCGCACATCTGCCATCAATTCCAATAATAATTCAGGGTTGGCTGTAGCAAGTGGCACATAGTGTCGAGTATCCAGCACTACTCCCACTTTGTGGTCGAGTGCCCATTCTATCTCAGGGGTCGGTTGGTAAGGTCTGGGGATCAAGGCCACGGACGATTGTTCGTGAGTCAGCATATATTCCTCTTGCGTTCCAGGCAAGTGACGCGTATCACGCAACAGGTAACGCCCATCTGGTTGGCTGGTGACTTGAAGCAGAGGAACATCTTTGAGCTTGAAGGTGCCAAAGAACAGAGAGATTTTGGTTTCCCAGTCTCGCTGCCAGGCAACCACTTCTTTGGCAATCGCATAGATTATCTTGGGGTGCCGATCAGCATCACATTCATAATCGCCTTTGAAAAGATAGGCTACTTTGGCTGCCGCTACATCTGGTGGCAGAATCATTTTGTAACTTGGCCATGGTTGGATATTTTTGATGCCATATGTTTCGGGAGTATCAAAACATGGGCTGAAACGGTCCAGTCTCAAACGAGAAAACACTAGAGGAGGAGCCAGGTGATGCAACATTGGCAAAAGCGCTAGTGTTTCCAAGTATTCAGCGAGCGTGTCTCCCGGAAAGCCCCACAATAGATTCCACTCTACAGACATGCCCGCCGAGCGAGTGTATCGCAGCAGCGCAATGTTTTGGGCAGCTGTAACGCCCTTGTTCATGCGCTTTAATAAGGATGTGGAAAGCGCCTCAATGCCTGGCTGGATGTGAGAAATGCCGGCTTTTATTAAAACGAGTATTTGCTCTAAAGAGAGGTTTGCCTTTTGTTCGTAGAATATTTTCAGCGCGGGAGTTTTTTGGGCCAATCTGGCTAACTGAGGGGCTAACGTTTTGAAAAAAGTGTGAGGCATAATGTTGTCAGTCATTTGAACTGAACGCGCAGGATAGGTGGCAAGCAAGCATTCCAATTCTGAAATGACCTTTTCAGGCGATTTCTCGCGAAAACCAATTCCTATGCCGTTAAAACCGCAGAAAGCGCATTGATGTTTCTCTCCCCACCAACATCCTCGACTAGTTTCATAAGCCAATTGAAGGCGATAAGGTTTTGCTGCAACTGCCGGCAAGTAATTGTTGATTTGCTCATAATATTGGTGAAAATCAGGCGGCGGCAGTGCGTCAAGATCGCAAAGTGGTGCGCCACATATAATGCGGTTCAATGGCCGCCTGCAAGCATAGAGAGATTGTAAGAACTCGACAAAGGTTTTCTCACTTTCACCTGAAAAAACGTAATCGATATTGCCACTGAGGGAGGCAATGCCTTCGGCCATTTCGCCCTCACAGTTAGAGCCACCGATAATAGTTGTGATATCTGGGCACAGGTGCTTGATGTGGTTAAGCAGAGCTGCACTGGCAGCAGTTTGCTCACACATCGTGGTGCACCCAACAACTCGAATATTTTGAGCAGCCACCGCCGCTGCTACTTGATTAACCCAGTGTTCTACCCGGCCCGCCAGGCAACTGAGTGTGCGCGCCTTGATGTTTATTCGATTGAATTTGCTTTCCAATCGCTCTTCATCTTTAAAATGAGCATCAGGTAAAACATAATCCTTTAGCGCTTGATTCGCATCGTATCTCAGTGGAGGAATACCGTAGGCAGTAGCTGCGAATAGCCGTTCGCCCCATAGCATATGAAATGGCGCATTACAAAGTGTCATGTAATCTTTTAGGCCAATCTCGGCCGCAAAGATCAGATTTGCATATAGTACATTTACTCGAATCCCCACTTGATGAGCACAGGCTTGGAGTATGTGCACTCCTAAAGATGGCCTGTTTACGATAGCGAAAGGCGGCACGATCAGTACAACCTCCCCATCGGACAGCAATGTGGATAAATAGTTATCTAATGTGGTCATACGATGATGGTGCTAGTACCTAGACTGACTTTCTGAAATTGCGTTCACGATCACTCCAGCAATTGTTTCACTACCTGACCGATACTTTGGCTAAAAGGATGGGTAGGCTCGGCCAAACAAAAAACTTTTGAGCTGGCATTTTCGGCAATATCCACCGAAAGAGGCAGTAAAGTCGCGACCTGGCAATTATAAGTTTGCTCAACTTTATCTTTCACCACAGCTAGATCATATTCAGGGGGAACCTTGTTGATGACCAAAAGCAGCCGGGGAACTCGGAGACGGCGAGCCAGGTCAACTGTGACACTTGTACCTTGAAAATCTTGCTGATCGGGCCTCAGAACAATAATCAAAACGTTTGAGACGGCAACCGACAGCAATGTTTCTTCATTCAGACCAGGGTGAGTGTCAATCAATAAATAGTCGAGCGAAAAAGCTGTTACGAGATCACGGAAAGCTCTATGCATATCATTAGCAGCGTACTTTTCACGCAAGATGCGAGCGATATCGCTGGCTTTAATACTAGAAGGAACCAAGTAAATTACCCCGCCTGAATCAGCGGCTTCGTATACTTTGTGTGCTGCCTCTTCGATTTTGCAGTTGCCCCACAAATAATCGTTCAAGGTATGTTTGATGGTTGTGTCTGATAACCCGAAAATAATATGGATGCCAGGCGATTGGATGTCGCTATCCAATACTCCCACGCGTTTACCCTGTTGGGCCAGCATAGTAGCGATATTGGCAGTGATATTAGATTTTCCGGTTCCACCACGAAACGAATGTGTCGAAATAACTTTGGCCATTTGTTCTCTCCTAAATAAATTATGCTGTACGCATCTGATGATTTGTCATTGGATACCCACCGGTTACCTGAAAAACAACATTGCCTGAGTTATGTATCATTGATTCCTTTGAGGTCGTCACGCAATTGTTCTGCATTGACTTCCAAGTACTTGAAATAGTCTGTTTCGGTCACAGCATCAATTTGCGTTTGCTTGCGCTGAGCATCAATTTCGATGCGGAGTCTATCTACTGTTGCCTTGAGCCGTCGCTCACGTTCTAGGTATTCCGCTAATAATTTGGCGTATACTTGGGCACGATAGACGGCAGACCCAATTTGAGAGGCCAAGGATTGCATCGCTGCCAGGGAGTCAACGGCTTTACCCGCCATCCGATGTCGCAACATGCAAATTCCTCCCACACAAATAGAGTCTGCTTGTTTTTGTTCAGGGTCGGCTACTTGAGGTGTAGCCACCATAACTTTGACAACGACCGCATCACCATAAGCTGCTTTCGCGCCAGACAAGATAACATTGTGTTGAATAAAGTAAGAATTGTCAATCTGGAATAACTTGTCCCACACTGAATCATCTGCCGGAAATTGGTTAGCCGGACACGACAACCGAAATGTGGGCCACGTAAAACCAAGCGCAAGGGCTGCCTCGGTATCGCTGCCATGTGGCGCGCCTATGCGGATTTCCACCATATCTCGGGGGAACATTTTGCTCACATGGGTTGCCAATAACTCGTGCAACGTAGACGCATCGGCCGGGGCTTGAATGATTGCTTCGCCCAAGGCTTCCAAGCGCGCCAACTCGCGAGTGCGCTGCTGACTGTTTTCATTGGCACAGCTGAGATAATAAGCTAATAAATTGACCAGCAATACACCAATCATGAAGAAGAGCAAGAGCCCATTGCCGGCCTGGGCATATAAAAGCGATGCTAAAATAGCAAAGGGCACTATCAGCAGAGTCAACAGGGTAACACTGCCCAAAAATCCAAAAATGCTACCCAAGGTGTTGCCCACTCCTAGCAATCGGTTGAATTGCATCACGATGGGCAGCAAGATGATGCCCGGCGCGGAGGCTTGTACAAACATGGCACAGAGGGCGGGCAGCCAATCTGCAACTGTTCGCCCCGACAAAGGAAAGATGCCGCCCAACGCCGTGTAAAGAGTCAACGCGACTAGGCCAGCCAAAACCCCGCCGCCTACTTCTTGCATAAATAAGGAGAAGGGGCCCCAAAATTGATCTTGGTTGGCTCGATTTCGCTGCCATCCTTCCCAAAAACTATTACCGGTATGCACAAATACGATCAGCCATAATGCATTCATGCCAAAGACAAGCATAGCCACCCACAACGCCAAATTCGACAGTGAACCTACGAGGGGAATAGAACGGTCGCCCCCTAATTTCAAATTGACATTGAAGGGACGGCGCTGGATCATAAAGATTAGCAAGAAAAGAAACAGGAACGAGATGAAATGATGGCGGATTTCCGGTAGGTTCGTGGCGGTAATGAGCCAAATGAGCGCCCCGCCAACAAATGGCGTCATGAAAAGAACCGAGGTTACCTCTACATAAGCTTGTATTCGCTGTGGCCCTTCTAGCTTGACTAGCCCAGGGCGCAGTTGATAGACTATGGCTTGCAACTTGCCTTTTGTCATTTAGCCCACTATATTCCCAAAATGACCACCAAGGACGCAATTATAACATGACTTGAGTATTTTCTCACGTCTATATTGTGCAATGGTAGGGTTGAGTCTTGAGTTTTTACAAACAATCGTGGTCGGAGGAATCAATTGTGCGGATGGGTAACTGGCTTAGAGTAGCGGGTCTGCCTGTGCAAGTACACGTCCCTAATCACCGGCCAGGGCAACTCTGCGGCAAAGTGACCAACTTGTAATCAACCCGGCTCTCCAACGAGCCTTTTTTCTTGAACTGCTTTGACCCAAAGTGCGCAGCCCCACATTGAATCTTGCGCCATTCGTCGGACGCAGATCATCCTGGCGGATGGATTCTTGGGCCTCGGCCAAAGTAGAGCACCGGCTCGCCATCTTGCTCCAAGCCATCCATCACAATCGCCCAATCGGGACGATACTCGCCCACGAGCGTAGGCACAGTGAACCAGTACGGCAACTTGAGGTAGAGCCTCACATCATCGTGGGCTTCCAGGTTCCAGACGACTGTGCCTCGATTTTGGAGTCGCGCGGCACTAGGCCGTAAAGTGATTTCTCCTTGGCGTTGTCGGGCAAGGAGGCTGCCGGCAACACGGATGTGCACGCACTTGCGCCTTGGGCGCACCCTTTTGTCGTGGGGTCAGTGGCAAGATGCCCTCGCCATATTCTTCTTCAATCTTGCGGCGCTCGTCGTCGTTCAGGTCACCGATAGGCTTGCCCTAACGGGTCTCAATTTTGGCGCTATGCCAGTGAAGGTGTAATGCTCGGGACAGTCGTCGGCTAGGTCGCCCAACGCCGCGCGCAGTTTGTCCCAATCCACCTTGCCCTCGGCAAAGAGGAGGGAAAAAGTTCTTGGAATTGCGCCAGTTGGTCAGCTGTAATGCTGGCGCTTTCGGTGAGAATGGGTCCGCCGTGAGAGCGAGTTGTGGTCATACGACGCTCCTGTGAAAACGGGCCGCTTGCGGTGGAATAGCCAGTTTCTTGATTATACTACACTCTCTCAACAAAAACAGCTTGGGCTTTTCAGCCAATGTCTCCCGCGCGCTGGCCGGATAACAGTTACCAAGCCAGAGCACAAAGGCCCGCACACGCGCTAGACATGATCGGCGCCGATCCTTAATCACCAAGAATTAGCGTAACTACTCAGCCGGCACCCTTCGACCTGTCTGCCGACAGAGCAGGCTACGCGCCGCGCATCCTGAGCGAAGTGAAACGCAGTCGAAGGAGCGCGGCGCTCATCCTGAGCAAGGTCGAAGGACGCTCAGGATGCTGAGT
>JBGSMF010000164.1:0-10756 GCA_041740315.1 Thermoflexales bacterium | reverse complement strand
AACATTTGGCCGCACCCCTGTTTTGTAAGCCTGTGACTTGCAAGGGGAACGGGTTATAGCGCTTTGCTCATTCGATGGCAGAGCATATCATATCCCAGGCTGTGATAAAAAGTGATGGCGCTCGAGTTGAATGCATAGACGTTCAGCTCGACCGCGGTTGCGCCTTTGAGCCTGGCCCATTCGCGCGCCTCGTCCATTAGCTTTTTGCCAATGCCAAGGCCACGGCAGTCTTGCCTTACAACAATGGTGTCTACAATGGCATAACGCCGAGGGGCAAAAATAGGCAGTGGCGGCGCGTCTCTGACGAGGATGTGAACGAACCCCACCAATTATGATTTTATGATTTCCACAGCTTGCTCCTAATTTGCCTTTCCCACAGCCAGTCGATCCAGGTAAAAGATTTGAAACACCCCGAGGACCAACACATTCAGAAGGAAGGCAGGTAACCCCAATATAGTCAACGCCGCTGCCAAGATGGCAGAATCGCTGCTAAAGGCGCCGGCAATTTGGGTTAGGGCATTGGGCAACGCGGCGCTTTCGGGTTTAATTGCAGCTACGAGCGGCCAGACTGACTCTTGGTAACCGATGGCTATTGCAAAGCAAGCCAACAAGGCTGCCAGTGGCAGCGAAGGCAAAATCATTGTGCGCATAAAGGCCCCCATAGCCGATTGCCCGGCGGCCTGGGCCGCCCGCCATTTTGGCTCTTGGCCGCTGAAAAAAAGCGCCAGGGTAAAGAGCATGGGGATACTGATCATGATCGGTGAGATTGCGGCCGGCAGTGTGCCAAACAATTTGGCTTCGGCCAGGCGCTGATAGGCTACGATGCTGAGCGGACTGGTGGTGACAAAGAGCCAGGGGCTAAAGGGCAACAATAACCACCCGCTGTATCGCCCCAGTGGACGTGACGCGCCAATACCTAGGGCCGCAAGGTAGGCAATGGGCAACTGGGTGAACAAGACACTCATAACGACTGGCAAAGTGGTATTGATCATAACTCGCACTATAGAGATAGCTTGATTCACCTTCTCAAACCCGGCGCTGTTGCAAATAGCCACCCAGCCGGTCCACAGTGCTGGAAACAGGCCAAGCAGCACGCATAATGCGCTGCCCAAACCCACCACTAGTAGCAAGATCAGGGCCAGTGGCCTGCGCGATTGGCCCATCAGGCCAACTGGCTTGCCAGGTGAAACCGTTTCTACATGCAGCCTGGAGAGAATGACGAGCAAACCTGCCGCCAATCCCAGCAGCATTAGGATGATAAGGATCAATGTTGCAATAGCCGCCCCCATGCCGAATTGAATGTGACGAAAAGCTAGAGTGTATTGAAGAAAGGCCAGGGTGAATGTGCTATTTTGGGGGCCGCCGCCTGTCAGCACAAAACTCGGATCAAACCATTGGAATGATAGCGCAATTGAGGCCAAGAGCGTCACTGCCCAGGTGATGAGCAGCGGTCGCCGGGTGGCCTGCCACGTTGGGACAGAATCACCCGTCCCGCGCAGGGCAATCAGGTAAACAATTAGCCCAATGCCACAGGCCAACCCAAAAGTGGCGAGCGCGTCAATGCCCAATAGCCCCAGCCGCGCCTGGGTAGGGTTGGCCAGCCACCTGCCGGGTTGGCTTACAAGCCCGCTGGCGGGGTTGAGGACTATTTTCCAGCTCATTGCTGCGATGAGAGGCGCAAACAAGGCCAGAGGCAGGCTGAAAAGCAGGCGAGCGGAGATGCGCCCGGCTTGTCTAAACTCGTTGATGGCCAACGCCAGCAGCAATGGGACAAGTATGACAATGGCCACTCGTTCGGCGGCCAGCAGCAGGCTAAAGGTGATTGACTCGCTAAATTGGAGCGACTCGAACAAGCGGGTATAGTTTGCCATGCCCACATTCTCGGCCTTGCGCAAGGGTGAGGCGTTTTGCATACTGAGGAGCCAGGTTTGCAGCGTGGGCAGAGCCAGGGTCGCCGTGCAACATATACAGGCCGGAAGCGTTAGGGCCAACCCGGCCAAAATTCGCAGCGGGTTTGGTTGAAAAGTAGGCTTGGCTATTTCAGCACTCATATCAAACTCCTTTCCGCGGGGGTATTGCTTGAGCGTGTTCTTTTCCTGATCAGCGCATATATACCGATGCCCACCCAGGCAACGTTGACACCTGCGGAAGGCATTGCGCCGTAATAGAGCGAATTGACGATTAAAAACGCACTGCCGGTCAGATTGAGCAGTTGGTAAGGGACCGAGTCGCCGTCGAGTTTTTTGATGGAAACCAGCCCATAGGCCAAGAGGAGTTCTGCAACGCCTATCCAGCCGATTATGTTGATCAGGAGATTAATGCTCATGTTTTTGTTCCATTCAGGTTAATTGCTGGCGACATGCTCTTTGGCTCGTTAATGCATAGCGCGGCTTCCTGCCGCAACCAAATTTTTCCACGAACCCTCTGCTTGCGCGAGGGCAGGTGACACCAACCTGTCTGTCTACCTGGCGGCCTGTCTGCCGCCAGGTAGACACGCCGCCAGGTAGAGTAACACGAAGGTAAGAATAGAAACCTTCGTGCCCCTTCGTGTCCTTTGTGGACAAAAAAATCTTTGCGGTCGTGCTAGTTTTTTCAGGGTAATACTATAAAACTATCCTACCGTTTGCCGTATTTTTGTAGACAGTCGTTCAGGAAGGTTGACCAGAAATATTCTATTTTGGTAACTACTCAGCCATACCCTTCGACTGCGCAGCGCGCGCCCTGAGCGGAGCGCAGCAAAATCGAAGGGGCGCGCTGCTCCGCTCAGGATGCTGAGTAGTTACCTATTTTGGGGCAATTAACCGTTGTGCTTTAGTTGTGCTGGCAGGATGGCCTAGTCGCCTTTTTCGTACTTGAAAGAGACCTTGACTTTGGCGCGGTAGGCTTGCACCTTTCCCTTGTCAATCTGCATATCCAGCTCGACAATCTCGGCGACGCGCAGGTCTCGAAGGCTCTTGGAGGCCATCTCTACCGCGGCGGCGGCGGCCTTTTCCCACGATTCAGGGCTGGCGCCAACAAGCTCTATCACTTTGTACACACTCTCTGCCATCATATCCTCCTTTTACTCGGCGGGTCAAGCCCGCAATGCCATTGCCGCTACTTTTCCCGTTATGTCACGGGGCTAGCGGCATTTCAGACTTTCAGTTTTGCACTAGTAGACTGTCAGAGTGACCGGCGCACGCTTTGCGCTATGCGTCGGCGCGGCTGGCATAGGGATGCCGGCCTCCGATAGGCTGCTAGTGGTTATGGCTCTGCAAGTAGCGCAGGGCGCTTTCGGCCAGGATGGCGGCTCCAATCGGCAGCGCGCGCTCGTCAATATCAAATAGGGGTGAGTGACCGGGATGCTGCGGGGCGCCCTCACGCGCCACACCCAGGCTGAACATGCTGCCGCCCTTTGGAGCCTGGCGCACCAAAAGACTAAAGTCCTCGGCGCCCAGCCCAGAGCGGGGTGGTTGAGTGTTCTCCGGGCCAATCAGCTCGCTGGCGACTTGGTGCACCATCTCGGCCAGTTCGGGTGTGTCGTAGGCCGCCGGATAGCCAGCATCAATTTTCAAGCGGTAATCGCCGCCCAACGCGCGTGCAATGGCCAATGCGCGCTCCAGTTCTTTTATCAGTTTGGCGCGTATGTCCTCATCTTGGCTGCGGATGGTGCCGCACAGTTCCACCTGGGCCGGGATGACATTATCTGTTGAGCCGCCATGAATAGATCCCACAGAGATCACGCCTGGTTTGAGGGGGTCAATCCGCCGGTCGGTGATGGTGTACAGCGCGCCCAACACCTGGCTGGCGAGGTGGATGGGGTCAATGCAACGGTGCGGCGATGCGCCGTGCCCGCCTGTGCCCAGGATGGTGGCGTAAAAAGTATCTACCGACGACGAAATCAACCCGGCCCCCACTCCCACCTGGCCGGCCAGTATGCTAGAATTGACATGCAAGGCCAAGATGGCTTGCACGCCTTCCATTGCGCCATCCTCGATCATGCGGGCTGCGCCGCTTTTGTTTTCTTCGTCGCTGATTTCTTCGGCGGGCTGGAATAAAAGGCGCACCTGGCCGGGTAGGGGGGTCTGGGCGTGCGTTTCGGCCAGCAGGCTTGCCGCACCCAGCAAGATGGCGGTGTGCCCATCGTGCCCGCAGGCGTGCATCACGCCGGGCACCAGAGATTTATAGGGCACATCGTTCATCTCTTGCAGCGGCAGCGCATCCATATCGGCGCGCAAAGCGACGATGGGCAGGCTGTTGCCCAGTTGCCCAACCACGCCGGTTTTGCCCACGCCGGTGCGCACAGCCAGACCCAGCCCTTGTAGCGTTTCGGCAACCATCGCTGCTGTGCGCACTTCGCAAAATCCCAGTTCGGGCTGCTGATGAATCGTCCTGCGCCAGCAGCTTAGCTTGTCTTGCAAGGCCTGCGCGCGATGAAGCATGGTGGGGGAATCTGTGGTCATTGTATCCTCTTGCAAATCCATTGATTGCCGATTGTAATCTAGTGTAGTTTCTGTCTCAAAACCCATAGGCAGGTTTTGAGACAGGCACTAGTGTATCTCAATTTGATTGAAACAACAAGTGGCGCTATCTCTGGCTTTTGTGTTACAATATCCCTCACACCCTTTTGATGTTTTTGTGTTGGAGAGCTCATGGATTTACTTGAAGGACTCAATCCTCAGCAGCGCCAGGCGGTGGAAGCGCCCGATGGGCCTGTGCTTGTCTTGGCGGGGCCTGGCTCTGGCAAGACGCGCGTGCTCACCCAGCGGGTGGCGTATCTCATCGGCGCGCAGGGCATTGCGCCCTATAATATTGTGGCCGTCACCTTTACCAACAAGGCGGCCCGAGAGATGAAGGCCCGCTTGGAACTGCTGCTGGGCGGCCCGCGCATGGTCGATTTGACGCTGGGGACATTCCACGCCACTTGCGCGCGTTGGCTGCGCCGCGATGGTCCCCACATCGGCCTGGAGCGCGATTTTGTGATTTATGACACTTCTGATCAGGAATCGCTGGTGAAGCGGGCCATTGCCGATTTGAACCTGGATGACAAAAAATACAAGCCGGCGGCTCAACTGGCCCGCATCAGCGCGGCCAAGAACGAGCTGATTGGCCCAGAGGCTTACCATGCCTCGATCTATGCCGACGAAATCACCCGCCGCGTCTATGCTCGCTACCAGGAATTGCTGGTTGACAGCAATGCCGTAGACTTTGACGATTTGCTGGGGCTGGCGGTGCGCCTGCTAGACGAAAACCCCACTTTGCTGCAGCGCTATCACGAGCGATACACGCACGTCTTGGTAGACGAATTTCAAGATACCAACACGGCGCAATATACGCTGGTCAAGCTGTTGGCCGGCAAGCGCGCCAACGTGTTTTGCGTGGGGGACGAAGATCAATCAATTTACAAATGGCGGGGGGCAGACTTTCGCAATGTGCAGCGTTTTACTCAGGATTTCCCCGGCGCAACCAAGATTCTGCTGGAGCAAAACTATCGCTCGACGCAGACCATTCTTGACGCGGCGCGCAATGTCATTGACCACAATCGGCAGCGCACGCCCAAAAAGCTGTTCACTCGGTTAGACAAGGGCATGCCCATTGCGGTTTACGAAGCCTACAATGAAGACGATGAAGCGCAATACGTGATAGATACCATTCACGACCTGCTTGGCCGGCGGCAGGCGCGGGCGGGGGGCATTGCCGTCATGTATCGCACCAATGCCCAGTCGCGCGCGTTGGAAGACGCTTTTGTGCGCGCCGGCATGCCGTATCGGCTGGTGGGGGCCACCCGCTTTTACGCTCGCCGAGAGGTCAAGGATATGCTGGCCTACCTTCACCTGATTCACAACCCAAACGATTCGGTCTCGCTGGGGCGAATCATCAACGTGCCGCCGCGCGGCATTGGCGACAAGACCCTGCTCGACCTGGCCGAACAAGCTCGGCAAGAGGGCAAATCGGTATATCGAGTGTTGAGCGCACTGAGGCAGGCCAACGGCCAAGGCAGCCCCTTTACGCCGCGCGCCACCAAGGCGCTGACCGAGTTTATTACGATGCTCGATGGCTGGGTTGCCCGCAAAGCCGAGCTGAGCGTGGGCAAATTGCTCGACCTGGTCATCAAAGACACAAACTATGGCCGTTATATCAATGACGGTACAGAAGAGGGGCAGGAGCGCTGGGAGAATGTGCAAGAGCTGCGCGGCGTGGCGGCCGAGTACACCCGCGCTGTAGGCGAAACGCCGCTGGCCGATTTTTTGGCCGACGTGTCGCTGGTTTCCGACGTAGACACGCTGTCTGACACAGCCGATGCGCCCACATTGATGACGCTGCACAGCGCCAAGGGGCTCGAGTTCCCGGTGGTGTTTATCGTTGGCATGGAAGAGGGCGTCTTGCCGCACAGCCGCTCGCTGGAAGACCGCGACGAATTGGAAGAAGAGCGGCGGCTGTGTTACGTGGGCGTGACGCGCGCCAAAGAGCGACTTTATCTATCGTATGCGTTCCGGCGCACCACCTGGGGCGAAAGCAACGTGTGCGAACCCAGCCGCTTTTTGCGCGAAATTCCTTCCGAGTTGCTGGTGGGCAATTTCTCGCGCTCGGATGGCTCGACGGTGCAGAGCAGAGCCAAGACGCGTGCCAGCCAGTGGAAGTCCGAACCAGCCACGCCGCCGCGCAAAGAAAAGCCGCGCAAGCCCAAGTTTCCCCCAGGCCAGCGGGTAAAGCATATCAAGTTTGGCGAAGGGGTGGTGGTTGAAAGCAAAGCGCAGGGCGATGACGAAGAAGTGACGGTGGCCTTTAAAAAAGCTGGGATCAAAAGACTGCTGGCCAGTTTTGCCAATTTGGAGAAATTGCCTGGGTAGTGTGGTCCAATCAAACTGTCCAACCAAGCGACTGGTAGACCAAATGACTAGAAGACTAATATGCCTGTTTTGATTGACGGCCACAACTTGATTGCGCACATGCCGGGGATGAGCCTGGGCGACCCGGATGACGAATCCAAGTTGGTGCTGCGCCTGCGGGCCTATAATGCGCGCACCCGCAAAAAGGTGACGGTTGTTTTTGACCATGGCCTGCCGGGGGGCTGGTCGCGCGAGCTTTCGACCGGGCCGGTCAAGGTTGTGTTTGCCGGATCGCATACCAATGCCGATCGCGTGCTGATCGAGCGCATCCGCGCCGAAAAGAATGCGCGCGGCTTGCTGGTTGTCTCGTCCGACAGTGAAGTGCGCAGCGCCGCCGCAGCGTGCGGCGCGTGTGTGCAAAGCGCAGACAAGTTTGCTGCTGAACTGGCCGTGCAACCCGCCCCCCGAGAAGTGACGGCCGACGTTCATTTGAGTTCGAGTGAAGTGGAAGAGTGGATGCAGGTATTCAAGGATGCGCGCAAGAAACGCCGCCCTCCCCCCAAATAAAGACCTCCCAGGCTATGCCCAGGAGGCTCTGTGTGGGCCCGGATGGTTTCGAACCATCAACCAACGCTTTATGAGAGCGCTGCTCTGCCATTGAGCTACGGGCCCATCGCCCCTAGTATAATCGGTTCTCACTAAAGGTCAAGGTTGGCGGCCTATCAACGCCATCGCTCGCTTGCACACATTCTCGACTGTAAAGCCATATTCTCGCATCACCACCGGCCCAGGGGCCGATGCCCCGAACTGTTCAATGCCCATCACATCGCCTGCGTCGCCTGTGTAGCGATGCCACCCCAGCGGACAAGCTGCTTCAATAGCCAGCCGCGCGCGCGCCGATGGCGGCAAGACCTCGCGACGATAGTCTTGAGGTTGAGCCTCAAACAGTTCCCAGCTTGGCATTGAAACGACGCGCGCATTCACCTTTTGCTCGGCCAGTTTTTGTTGCGCTGCCAGCGCCAGGCTGACTTCAGAGCCGGTGGCAATCAGGAGCACATCAGGCTGGCCGTTGGGCGCATCGGCCAGGATATATGCGCCGCGCCGCAGGTTGTGCGCCGGGGCAAGACGGGCGCGGTCGAGCGTGGGCAGGTTTTGCCGAGACAGCACCAACGCCACCGGCCGGTGGCGCAGCTCTATTGCAACCCGCCAGGCCTCGGCGGTCTCGTTGGCATCACACGGGCGAATGACGACCAGGTTCGGAATGGCGCGCAGGCTGGCGATTTGCTCGATGGGCTGGTGGGTGGGGCCATCTTCACCCACACCGATGCTGTCGTGCGTAAAGACATAAATCACCGGCAAGCTCATCAGCGCAGCCATCCGCAGCGATGGGCGGACATAATCTGCAAAAACCAAAAAGGTAGCGCCAAAGGGAATGATTCCCCCGTGCGCCGCCAGGCCGTTCATCACTGCGCCCATGGCGTGCTCTCGCACGCCAAAGTGCACGTTGCGACCGGCATAACTCCATTCTTTTCCTACCGCGCCTTGAGTATCATCGGCAGGTTGAGGCAAGCTCTGAAAATCGCCCAGCCCTGCCAGCGCGGTAAGTGTAGATGGATTTAGGTCGGCCGAGCCGCCTACCAGCCCGGGCAGCTTGGCTGCAATGGCGTTCATCACTTTACCAGAGGCGGCGCGTGTTGCCAATCCCTTGGCATCAGCGGGAAAGCTGGGGATGGCAGCATCCCAACCTGGGGGCAATTCGCCCCGTTCGAGCTGCCCCAGCTCATCGGCCAGATCAGGGTGAGCTTGCGCAAAAGCGGCCAAGCTGGCGTTCCAGCTTGCTTCGGCTTGTTGGCCGGCGGCAATGGCCCAGCGCAAGTGTTCTAGCGCCTCTGGCGGGATGTAAAATGGCGGCTCTGCCGGCCAACCCAGGTTTTGCTTGGTCAGCTTTAGCTCTTCTTCGCCCAGTGGCGAGCCGTGCGCCTCAAACGTATCTTGCTTGTGCGGCGAGCCATAGCCGATGTGGGTGCGGACGAGGATGAGCGAGGGACGCCCCTGTTCGTTTTGCGCCGCGCGGATTGATTCCTCGATAGCAGCCAGATCGTTTCCATCTTTAACGGTTTGGGTGTGCCAGCCATACGCCTCAAAGCGGCGAGCCACATCTTCGGTAAAGATGAGGCCGGTAGCGCCAGCCAGTGAAATATGATTGTCGTCGTAGAGATAGATGAGCTTGCCCAGTTTCAGATGGCCGGCCAGCGACGCGGCTTCGGCGGACACGCCTTCCATCAGGTCGCCATCGCCGACGATGCCATAGGTAAAGTGATTGATGAGCTCGTGGCCGGGCCGATTGTAGCGCGCGGCCAGGTAGGCTTCGGCCATGGCCATGCCTACGCCGTTGCCAAAGCCCTGGCCCAATGGACCGGTGGTTGTTTCCACGCCGGGGGTGTGCCCGCGCTCCGGGTGGCCTGGTGTAAGGCTGCCCCATTGGCGAAATTGCTTGATGTGGTCGAGCGAGACAGCATAGCCGGTGAGATGCAGCAGGCTGTACAATAGCATCGAGCCGTGGCCGGCCGAGAGCACAAAACGATCACGGTTGAACCAGGCCGGGTTGGCTGGGTTATGCTTTAGAAAGCGCGTCCACAAGACATAGGCCATAGGCGCAGCGCCCAGCGGCAAGCCGGGGTGGCCGCTATTGGCTTTTTGGATTGCGTCAATGGATAGACAGCGTATGGTGTTGATGCACAGTTGATCTAGATTCATAAGATTTTTCCTTGCAAATTGCTTTGGGAACAGCAGGTATAGCCGTCGAGCGGGTTTGATTTGTGCAGCACGGCGTTTCATTTGCAAGTATAACAAGATTCGGTTGAGTGTCAAACACAAAAAATAATGGCGCAAGCATCCTTTGGCGAGGCAGGGGTGCTTGCGCCACTTGCATTACTTGATGACGAGCGGTGGATAGATTCTAGACAAAATCAACTGTTGGTGGTTGTCTGCAGTGCGTTTTCAAACGCGCCGCTGTCTTGCAGCGCGCCTGTATTTTGCACAGTGATTGCTCCCAGCCCCGGCTGGGCCAGGTCACTGGCAATCAGTTGCGCTAACAAGGTCTGGCTGTTCACACAGGTGGTGGAGCGCGGCAAGCCATTGAACTGAACTATGGCGTTCGGCGCGAAATCGCTGCCTTGCACTTCCACCGTGATCGGTCCGCTGCCTGCCAGCGCGCCCTGCACATTGATCTGGCTCACCGCTGGAATGGGCAGCGCGCCCGGCGCAAGCACTGCCAACGTCAAAATGTTGCTTGCGCCGCCGCCTGGTGTGGGCGTAAACACTGTAATGCTCTTGTCGCCGCCGGCCGCCACGTCGCTGGCGATCAATTTGGCCAAGAGCTGGGTTTCGTTAAGGAACATGGTCGGCCTGTCGGCGCCATTGACGCGCACGATTGAATTGGGCGCGACCAAACCTGGTTGAGTTTGTCCATTACCGGGTTGCCGAACTTGTTCGGTGTGAGTATGCCTTAGCAAGTTGAGGGTTCCAGCCGACTGATTTTGGTCACACCCTAATCATATAGTAGCATTCTAGATGATACTTGTCAAGTAAATCTTTATAAATAGCGGATAAAATGAAATGTCTGCTTGCAAGAGGGGGATAGAGTAGTATAATTTTCTTAATCAAACAAACGTGCCCGCGATGTTGTTATGACATTGGCGCCGATGAGCTCGTCAGGCGCCTCTATCTGCCGTTGGTGTCGAGTAGGCACTGATAATTGTACAAGGAGAAGCAGATGCCATCTAGAGTTAGAGGAATCGAAAAAATAGACATTATAGCCGTTTAAATGCCGATGGGGTCATAGTGCCATGGTCTGAAGTTCAATCTAAAGTTGTGCAACCCACAACACGTTTCCATGACCATATCGCGGAATCCTTTTTTCCAGTTTCGGATTTTATCCTTAACAA
>JBGSMF010000163.1:0-15207 GCA_041740315.1 Thermoflexales bacterium | reverse complement strand
ACTCAGCATCCTGAGCGTCCTTCGACCTTGCTCAGGATGAGCGCCGCGCTCCTTCGACTGCGTTTCACTTCGCTCAGGATGCGCGGCGCGTAGCCTGCTCTGTCGGCAGACAGGTCGAAGGGTGCCGGCTGAGTAGTTACGTCCAGTGTTTCCAGGTCAACCAGGGCTGCTTGCGCTGTTTCGGCCTCGGCGCGCGCGGCGTCGGTAAAACCGGCGCGGGCAAAGAAAATATAGTGAACTTGCCAGTTCTCATCAGGCGCGACCTTGAGCATCTTGCCAACCAGTTCACGGATCACGTTGCGTCCCACCGCATCTGTGCCCCACTTGCGCTCGCCTAGCAAAATCGCCCTATCCCGCCAATTGATGGCCACTACATCCACTTGCGCTTCTGGCGACCAATGGCTGCCCACCAACTCTGGCGCAAAGGGCAATCGCCCGGCGCGGGCCTGCGCCAAGGTCCACTCGCGGCAGAGATCCTCAAACGCCGTCATGCCCACAAAGGCGCGGAATTGCTCGCTAATCCGATTCCACAGAACATCGGTCAGTCCCAATTCCAGGTTGGGTTCGATGAAGCGAAAATAGAACCACTTGCCCAAATGGGCCTTTTTAGAGTAAAATTATTCACACCAGTCTCCCCGTCAAGTGTTGATGGTGGACTGGCAATTTCGCCCACCTTTGGCCCTATTCAGCCGATCAGTTTGATGCCCGAAACAGCCTTATGCATAGTACAATGCACTGGGAGGAGTACAATGAAGGCGAGGAGATTGAGCCTGGTTTTTGTGTGGGTCTTGAGCCTGTTGGCTCTAGCGGCGATCTTGACCTTGCTAGGGGCATGGAGCGATGCTCCCCCGCTGGTCGGCGCAAGCCAAGCTGGGCCTGGCGATGCGCCCCACCTGTCTCCTGCGGCCGAATTGCGCGTTTGCGCTGACTGCCTTTATACCAATGTGCAGGCCGCCGTGGACGCCGCCTCCGGGGGCGATGTGATCAAAATCGCTGCCGGCGCTTACACCGGCGTGCAGGCCAGGGCGGGCGTTACCCAGGTGGTTTATATCGCCAAGAGCCTGAGCCTGCAAGGTGGTTATACCCCCACCAACTGGGTCACCCCCAACCCGGCGAGCTATCCTGCCACGCTGGATGCCGGGGGCCTGGGGCGGGTCATTTATATCACCGCGGGAGTGACCGTTACCCTGGATGGCCTGCGTATCCTGAACGGCGCGGGCGACACGGGCGGCGGCATCTGGAGCGAGGCCCTCACCCTCACTATCCGCAACAGCACCGTCGCCAGCAGCGCCGCGCGCAGTTTGGCCTCGCCCAGTTTCAGTAAGGGAGGCGGCATCTATAGTTGCGGCGGCGACCTCGTTGTGGAGAACAGCCGCATCGTGAGCAACAGCGCCGACTATGACGGCGGCGGCGTCTATGCGGCGGCCGTCACCCTGCAAAACGTAGAGTTGCTTGGCAACCGTTCCGGCGAGAACGGCGGAGCGGTGTGCAGCTACTATGGCCCCGTCGCTATCCGCAATTCTGACTTTGTGAACAATGCCGCCTGGGACAATGATCCCTACGACAGCAACAATGGCGGCGCGCTCCACATCTATGGCGGCAGTGTGGCGGTTCTAGAGGGCAGTACCTTTGTCGGCAACACTGCAGACGGTTTTGCCGGCGGGGTGTACGCGCGCGAAACCACGCTCTCCATGACCCGCAACCTCTTTCAAGACAATAGCTCACAGAGGAGTGGAGGCGGGGCTTTTGTCTACGAATGTTCTGCTTACGCAGACTATAACACTTTTGAGCGCAATACCGCCGCATCATCCGGCGGCGGGCTAGAGGCCACCTGGGGCGATCTCGTCCTGACGCGCAATAGCTTTCTGGGCAACACCGGGGGGTCTTACGGTGGAGGCGGTTTTTATGGCAGCGGGATCGCCGCCGGCCACGCCTACACAGTGACCCATAATCTCTTTCAGGGCAATGTGGGCGATTGGAGCAGCAGCGCGGCCGGCGGTGGGGCGAATATATCGGCAGGGGATGGCTGGGTTGTGTTCAGCCATAACCAGGCGCTAAACAATGTGGCCTCGGCCGGGCCGACGGGCGCCAACGGCGGACTCGGCGGCGGGGCGGCTATCGTCGGCCCGGCGCTGATCGCCGACAATCTTTTCCAGGGCAATTGGGCTTGCAGCGCCGCGCCGCAAGGCGGATATTACTATGGCGGGCGCGGCGGCGGCCTCTCTTTGATGGGGCAAGGCGTGCGGGTGGAGCGCAATCGTTTCTTTTACAACCGCGCTGCCCGCAACGCCGGCATCAACTATACCAGCCTGGCGCTTGGCGGCGGGGTGTATGTGGCAACCAACGCTGCGGTGACCATGACCAACAACATTTTCGCCGGCAATGTCTTTTGTGAAGAATGCGCGCCGGGCGAGCTGCAGACCGAATGGTTTCGCGGCGGCGCGGCGGTGGCTGTTCAGGGCTCTGTCTACGCCGCAGCGCCAGATACTCACGCGGTTCTTTGGCACAACACTATTGCCGATAACCAAGTTTCAGCCGTTCGCAACGAGGGCGCAGCGGTCATTGCGATGAGCCACAATCTCCTCGCCGGGCACGCCACCGGCCTGAGCAACGCGCGCCGCTACGATTACGTTTGCCCCACAACAACAGCCGATTATACCCTCTGGTGGCCCACCCAGAGCGTTGCCGTGCGCGATGCGGACGGGCAATGTAGCGCGCCTCTCACCTCGCACGATTTTGTTGGCGACCCAGATTGGGCGAGCGCCGCCCTGGATGGTTATCACCTGGGATCAGGCTCTCAGGCGATTGACCGGGGGCCGGGCATTGGCGTGAGCAGCGACATTGATGGCAACCCTCGCCCCATCGGCGCGGGTTACGATTTGGGCGCTGATGAATATGTGAACGTTGATCTTGCCCCTTCCCACAAAACAGCCATTCCATCGCAGGCTGGCCTGGGTGACGTGATTACCTTTGCTATCCTGCTGCGCAACAGCGGCTTGGCCGATGCTTTGAGCACCACTCTATTCGACGCCATTCCGCTTTCCACCACCTACGTCGCAGGCAGCGCGCAGGCCAGTTCTGGGCTAGTCGCAGACAGCGGCGGGATTGGGTGGACGGGCAATGTTCCCTCTGGCGGCGCTGTCACGGTTACGTTCCAGGTCACTGTCAACGCGGCGGCGGTTATCAAGAACACGGCCGTTGTCACGGATGTTTATGGCGCAACCTATAGCCTGTCTGCATGGTTGAACGCGCGGCGCATTTATTTGCCGCTTGTTCTGAAATAACGGCCACTCGGCCACGTGTTCGTGGGTTGCCATAATCTCATTGGCGACAGAGTGCTAGTTAGTTTCTGTCTGGAAACCCTGTAAAAGCGGCACGCTTTGCGCCATGCCGCTTTCCAGACAAGAACAGTTATGTTGGAGGTTAAACGTGAATATAGACCTTGGACGTTACAGCGCCCGCTACAGCGCCATCGTGCTGGTCATCATCTGTGTACTGGGCCTTTTGCCACAGCCCAGCCCTGCGGCACAACAATTGGCGGGCAGCCTGTCTTATCAGCCCTCGCTGTTTTTCATCGAGAACGTTGGCCAGTTTGCTCCAGGCGCTCGCTTTCAGGGTTGGGGTGGAACTGGCGCGCTCTGGCTGGCGCAAGATGCGCTGTGGCTCACCCTTGTTGAAGATTCCTCCTTCATGCCATCTATACAGCCTGATGCGCAACTTGAGGCCGAACCGCGCCGGGCGGTCAACCTGAAACTGAGTTTCATCGGCGCGAATCCCCACCCTGGCATCGAGCCGTCCCACCGTTTGGAAACGCGCCTGTCTTATTTCACCGGCAATGATCCGGCAAGCTGGCGCGCCGATGTGCCTGTTTGGGGCAGCGTTCGCTACACAAACCTCTACCCCGGCGTAGATTTGGTGGTAGGAGCTGCTCCCGGGCAATCACACCCCTGGCAACTAGAGGCCCACGATGGCGCTAACCTATCTAATGTGCAATTGCGCGTGGAAGGGGCAGAGGAGCTAGCTATCGAAAACAATCACTTGCGCCTGCTCACGGCAGCCGGCCAGTTCACCTTGCCTCTGCTATCAATCGAATCTGCCGCTCAGCCGCAGACCAGCGTGAGGCACGTCGGCGAACAGGTCTTTGACATTAGCTCTCCTTTTGTTGCTGCGCCGCCTGCCGACCCGGCTAAACTAGAACGTCAGACTGGGCAGGCTGATGCCTCATTCATCCTGGCTTATGCCACCTACCTGGGCGGAAGCTTTTATGAGCGTGGCCGTGATATGGCCGTGGACAGCGCCGGCAATGTCTATCTAGTTGGCAGCACCCAGTCGCCCGATTTCCCCACCACCCCCGGCGTGCCCGGCGAATTTTATTACGGCGGCGATTACGACGCCTTTGTAGCCAAGTTGAACAACAGTGGGTCGGCCCTGGAATTTGCCACTTTTTTGGGCGGAGTGGGCGATGATTGGGGCAACGACTATGGCTACGGCGTAGCTGCGGACGCAGGCGGCAAGGTCTATGTGACAGGCTGGACAGATTCACGCGCCTTTCCAGTTACAAGCGGCGCATACGATACAACCTACAACGGTGGTTATTACGACTCTTTTGCGGCCAAGTTGAACGCCACCGGCGCCGCTCTGCTGTACGCCACCTATCTGGGGGGAGTAGACCAGGAAAAAGGGGGCGACATAGAAGCGGACAGCGCCGGCAACGCCTATCTCACCGGCTGGACAGCCTCGCCCGATTTTCCCTCCGTAGCTGCCGATTCCAATTTTGACACTTTTCAGGGCGGCGAAAGCGATGTTTTTGTGGCGAAATTAAACTCTGCCGGCTCTGCGCTAGAGTATGCTCTTTTTGTCGGCGGAAGCGATTTAGAGATTGGGACGAGGCTGGCCGTGGATGCCGGGGGCTATGCCTACCTCACCGGTTGGACAGAATCGTCGGATTTTCCTTGGAGGTTGGCGATTGATGCCACCCTAGATGGCGACACAGACGCCTTTGTCGCCTGCGTCAGGTCATCTGGCTCTAATCTGTTTTACAGCACTTATCTGGGCGGCTCGAATGATGAGATAGGATGGAGTATCGCCCTGGACGGAGCAAGGAATGCCTATATAGTGGGGGCAACCAACTCGACTGATTTTCCAGTGACGGCGGGCGCTTTTGACAACTCTTTTAACGGCGGCAACGTTGACGCCTTTGTGGCCAAACTGAGCGCCAGCACGCTGCACTATGCCACCTACCTGGGCGGCGCCGGCGACGAGCAAGGCTATGGCATTGCGGTGGATGGGGCTGGAAATGCCTATGTCACTGGCGACCTTGGAAAAGATGTCATCACCCGGCTCGATCCCACCGGCAGCACGGTGGACTATCGCTTTACCCTCGACAGTTTTGAAAACAACGTAGGTGACGGCATTGCGGTAGATGCGCAAGGAGCGGCCTATGTTCTGGCCTATGCCTCTTACCAAACGCTGCCAACCACACCCGGCGCGTTTGATGCCACCCCCAACCACATCTGGTTGGCCAAGGCAGCCGCGCCTGCCCTCATCACCGGCCAGGTGACCGATGGCAACGGCCTGCCCCTGAGCGGAATACACATCGCTGCTGGTAGCTTGTACAGCGCCACCACCAATGCCTCCGGCCAATACACCCTCACCGTTCCGGGCGGCAAGCACACCTTTGCTCCTACCGCGCCCGGCTATTTTTGGTCGCCGGCCAGCCGCAGCGCCGCCGTCCCACCGGCCGCCACTGGACAAGACTTTGCGGGCAAGAGCATTGCAAAAGAGGTCACCCCCGGCGGCAACCGAGCAGTAGATTACGGCAGCGCGCTCACGTATACTGTGCGCCTGGTTGCGCCGCAAGACAAAACCGTGCTGCTCTATGACCCAGTGCCAAGCTATACTACCTTTATCAGCGGCTCGGTGAGTGCGCCGCCCGGCGTGGGCTATGACGCAGCCAGCAACGCCATCAGCGGCACTATCACCCTGACGCTCAATCTTCCGCTCACCGTCACTTTTCAGGCGCGAGTAGAGGTCACGGGCACGGCAGATTGGGCGCCGCGCATCGTAAACCGGGCCTGCGCCCACCCCCCCGGCAGCGGCCTGAGCGCCTGCGAATGGTCTGACGAAACCATAAACTATACTTACGTGTGGCCAATCTACCTGCCTTTGGTCATGCGCTGAGGAGGTATGCGATGAAGACAAAGCACTTGATATTTTTACTGCTCCCCGTTTTGGTCTTGCTGTGGAATACATCAGTGATCCAACCCGCCGAGTCGGTGTCCCCCAGCCCAACCCTCGCGCTATCTGCCGCCAGCGGATACAACGTAGAACTGGTGGGTCACATCGGCGGCGCGGTCAGGGCCGTTTTTGCGCAAGGCAATCGGGTTTATATCGGCCAGGGGCCGCGCCTGGTTGTTTTGGACATTTCCAATCCCACCGCGCCCGCGCTGATGGGCCAAAGCGCGCCGGGATCTGAAATTGTGCAAGACGTGTACGTTGCGGGGAATTATGCCTTTGTGGTGGGCAGAGAAGAGGGGCTGCGAGTGATAGACGTTTCTAACCCGGCCGCGCCGGCCCAAGTGGGCGCTGTTGCCCTGGGCCTGCACGAATCTGCGCGCAGGGTAACAGTAGCCGGCAATTATGCCTACGTGAGCATCTATTCCGGCTTTTTGATAATAGATGTCTCTAACCCGGCCGCGCCCACTCTGCGCGGGCGCTACAGCGCAGGTGCGGGACCGGTAGGCGGGCTGGCTGTTATGGGCAACTATGTCTATGTTCCCGCCAGCGCTTATGGCGGCGCGCAAGTTGTAGACGTGTCAAATCCCAAACAGCCTTTCAAGGTCACCTCAATGGTCGGGATAGGTGGTTCACCCAACGAGGTGACCATCATCGGCCAGTATGCCTATGTGATCGCTGACTCTTTTGGCTCTCCAGGAGGACTGTTCGTATTCGACATATCTGATCCTGCTGCGCCGCTGTACGTCCGCTCCTATTCTTTTTACGGTTACGATCACAGCGCCGTGGCCGGGAGCGTGCTCTATTTGCTGGGCGGGGGCGGGTTGACAGCGGTGGACATGGCCGGCCCGGCTGCTCCTATGCACCTTGGCGCTTACAGTGTCAATGACGAGGCCTGTGATGTAGCTGTGGCCGGCGGGCTGGCCTACGTGGCCGAAGGCCGCGCAGGCTTGCGGGTGGTGGATGTTTCTCAAACAATGGCGGAAAGCGGTTATTATTACCCGCCTGCAGAGGCCAAAAAGGTGGTCGCCAGCGAGCAGTACGTATACATGACCACTCAGCGCAGTTACGAGAATAGGGCGCTGCGGATTGTGGATGTCTCCAACCCGGCCGCTCCTTTGGAGCGGGGCGTTTACCAGCCGCCGGCGAGCAGATACATTGTAGATATTGGCGCAGACGGCAGCCGTGTCTATCTCATCGAAGATGAGAACTCGGATAGATTCCTGCGGGTTATTGACGTCTCTAACCCAGATGCTCCGTTAGAGCTTGGCGCTATTGGCGGCGATATTTGGAACTCTCCCGACGTCCTTGCCGTATCTGGCAACTATGCCTACACGGTGGGGCATTACGATACATTTCGGGTCATTGATGTGTCTACGCCCACCAGCCCCACCATGGTAGCCACTGGAACGCTGCGGGCCTATGACATGGCTGTAGCCGGCCATTACGCCTACCTGGCAATGGATTACCCAGGGGGGCTAAGAGTATTGGATATACAAACCCCCACTACCCCGGTAGAGATAGGCGCTTATACACCGGCCAATCCCAATTCTCAAACAAGGGGCGTGGTGGTAGAAGGGCATTACGCCTATCTTGACGAGCCAGGGCGGGTGGCCATTCTGAATGTTTCCGACCCGGCCCACCCCTCCCTGGTTGGCAGCTATGAAACAGACGGTAATGTGGCAGGCATTGCCGCAGACACGCTTTACGTGGCGACTGACGGGATTCAGGCGGTGGATGTTTCCAACCCGGCCCAGCCCACAGAACGCGCGCGCAGCCGGTGGTTCGGCGAGTTAGCCGTAGCAGGCAACCATGCCTATATTGCCGCCGGCTGGAATGGGCTGCGCGTGCTGGATGTTTCCGGCCTCGCTCTGCCGGCGCGCAGCGGCGCTTACAACCTGCCGCCCGGCGATGCTCGCCACGTTACAGTGGCCGGCAGCCACGCCTACGTGGCTGATGCTGACGGCGGGCTAAAGGTAGTGGAGGTATCCAACCCGGCCGCGCCAACTGCGCTTGGCAGGCTGGATACAGCCGGCCGCGCGCTGGGTGTGGCCGTGGCCGGGCAGTTCGGCTATGTGGCCGATGCTGGCAACGGCCTGGTGATAGCAGACCTGTCTGACCCAGGCAACCCACAGCCGCTTGGCAGCCTGGCGTATCAAGAGGTCTCGGGAATGTACGACCTTCGAGCCATTGCCGTGCACAGCAACACCGCCTACCTGGCCGCCGGGTGGTCTGGATTCTACCTGGTGGATGTTTCCAATCCCATCACTCCCACCGAGATGTCCCTATACTACATGCCAAACACGAGCTTTTTTAATGACGTGACCGTGAGTGTAGACACTTTGCCCGGCCGCACCCACGCCTACCTGGTTGCCGCTGGAAACACACAGGGCCTGCGCATCCTGGACGTGACCCATCCCCTCAGTATCACCGAGACAGGCTTTTACGACGCCTGGCCGGCCTACGATGTAAGTCTGGGTAACGCGCGCGCCTATGTGGCCGCCGGCCCCAATGGCCTGCGCATTATGGATGTCACGCATCCCATCAGCCCCACCGAGCTAGGCGATTACGCCTCAAATGGCGGCTCTCTTGGAAATGTTTTTGTGAATGGGCGCTATGCCTATCTGCTAGAGGATACCGGCCTGCGGGTGGTGGATATCTCAAACCCACAGCGCCCAATAGAAGTGGGCGACTATCGGCCAGGCATGTATGGGGGAGGCCGCCCCGCTCTGAGGGGAGCCACAGCCTACCTGGCAGCCTCTGAAAAGGGTTTGCGGGTAGTAGATTTGTCCGACCCCCGCCGCCCGCAGGAACTGGGCGTTTACCAGCCGGCCGATACGCAGGTTATTGGTGTGGCTGTGGCCGGAAATTATGCCGGCCTGTATGTCCGGCTAGACAATTCGTCCCAAGAACTGCGCATTGTAGATATTAGCGACCCGGCCAACATTTACCAGACCGGGGTGTACACCGAGCACGCGGGTATACCCCTGGCTGCAGTGGGGAACCTGCTCTACATACAGGGCGATCAGGCCGGAACAGAGCTGTACATCCTAGACATCTCTAACCCCACCGCCCCCAGCCTGGCCGGATTTTACGACGCCTATGGTATTTTCAACAAACCGGAAGACATGGTGATTGCGGGCAATTACGCTTACGTGGCTTTTGGCAACTATGGCATGCACGCGCTGGATATCAGCTACCCATCGCAGCCGAGCCGGGTGGGCTATACCACGCGCTGTACCTACAATCTTGCCACAGACGGCAATCACCTCTATACTATCGAGTATGCTGCGGGAAAACGTGGCTTGCACATTTATGATGTCACCAACCCGGCCCAAATGAGCCTGCTCGGTTTCCAAGAAACGACCAATCCGCGCGGTGTGGCCGCCGCCGCTGGCTATGCTTACGTTGCAGATGATGGAGTCGGCCTGCGGGTGATTGACGTGGCCGACCCGGCCGTCCCGCTGGAAGTGGGCACCTACCTGTCGCCAGGGTACGCCGAGGGCATTGCCGCCGGCGAGCAGGTCTATGTCTTGGAGAACGGAACGGTGCGTGTAGTAAATGTTTCCGATCCGGGCGCGCCGTTTGAAGTGGGATTGTACCGCTTGCCAGACCCAGAGGTGGCATCATCCGGCGTGACCCTGGCCGGCGGCTATCTGTATGTGGCCGATGGCGCTGGCGGCCTTTACATTTTGCGCCCGTTTGGAGAGGTGCATTACACCCATGTCGTTTACCTGCCCATTATTTTGCGCTAACTGCTCACCCTCCCGCAGGTTTAACGCTTTCAAGCACTTAGCCTAGCCTTGTCAGCCTGCCCAGGGTAGCCAAATTGCAACCTGCGGGAGGGTAGGCTGAGCAATGACTGCACTGGTAACTACTCAGCATCCTGAGCGGAGCAGCGCGCCCCTTCGACTTTGCTGCGCTCCGCTCAGGGTGCGCGCTGCGCAGCCTGCTCTGTCGGCAGACAGGTCGAAGGGTATGGCTGAGTAGTTACCTGCACTGAATGAAAGGAGTATGCCGATGCAAGCCAACTATCGTATTCGCAGCATGAACCTGGTAACCGTGTTTGTCCTCATCCTCACCGCCGTCACCTGGCAGCCTGGAACATGGCTGGCTGGCCCAAGCCACGCCCAGGCGCATATTGCCGCCACCTTTACGGTCAACTCGCGCAACGACCCCGGCGACGGCACGTGCAATGCCGCCGAGTGCACCCTCCGCGAGGCCATCACTGCCGCCAACGCCACCCCCGGCGCAGACGCCATTGTTTTCAACATTCCCTGCCTCGATTTGCCCATCCCGGTGATCGCGCCGCAAAGCCCACTGCCTGCCATCAGCTATCCCGTAATCATTGACGGCGACAATCTCGATGGCGTCTGCCCACTGGATATTGGGCTGGTGGGCGCCAATGCTGGCGCCAGCGCCAACGGCTTGCACATCACCGCCGGCAACAGCGCCGTCCGAAATTTCCTCTATATTTCTGATTTTGATGGAGCGGGCATCTTGCTGGAAGGCGGCAGCAACAACCTGGTTGAAAACAATGTCATTGCCTATAACCACGGCGCGGGCATTGCGGCGCTTTCTGGCAGCGGCAATCGCTGGCGCGAAAATTACATCTACGATAACGGCGGCCTGGGCATAGACCTGGGCAACGACGGTCCGACGGCAAACGACCCCGGCGATGGCGACGGCGGCCCCAACGGGCTGCAAAACTATCCCCTCATTCAATCTACCCGCAAGACAGCCGCAAACACCACCGTAGCCGGAATGTTGCACAGCGCGCCCAACACCCAGTACACCCTGGAATTCTTTTCCAACCTCACCTGCGACGATTCGGGCTATGGCGAAGGCCGCAACCCAGAGGGCGCGCTGACCCTAACCACCGACGGCCAGGGTGACGCAGCTTTTAGCTTTGTGGGCGACGCCCAGGCGCGCAATTTCACCGCCACGGCCACAGACCCCAACGGCAGCGCCTCCGAGTTTTCGCCCTGCAAGCCCGACTTGGTCGTCAACTCTAGCGCCGAGCGGCCAGACCTGGTGCAAGGCGACGGCGAGTGCAACACCGGCCAGCAAGTAAACCCCGGCGAGCCGGAATGTACCCTGCGGGCGGCCCTTCAAGAGGCCAACTTTACATCGGCCAAAGACGCCATCGCCTTTGATATTGACGCCGCCGGCATACCCATCATCCACCTGCAAGGGCCGCTGCCGCAAATCGCGCACCCGGTAGACCTCGATGCCACTACCCAGCCGGGCAGCGGCAAAATAGAGCTAGATGGCAGCAGCGCCGGCGGCAGCGCCAGGGGCCTTGCGCTAAACGTCGGCGACAGCAGCGTCAAGGGATTTACCATCACCCACTTTGGCAGCGATGGGCTGCTAATCAACAATACAGCCAACAACATTATCCAAAGCAATGTCATCACCGGCAACCTGGGCACTGGCCTGGCCCTCAACGGCGCTGGCGCTCAATCCAACCAGGCGCGAGATAACATCATTGTCAACAACCAGACCAATCTTGCCGTGGCCGGATCGGGCAACACAATTGTCAACAATCTCTTCAAGCTGGGGCCGGCTACCCAGCAAAACGCCGTCTTTGCCAGCCTGCCCAACACGCTGAATCAAGCCAAGACCGCCGGAAACAATATTGTCGGCGGGCCATACCTGGGAGGTAACTATTGGAGCGACTATGCCGGCCCCGACGCCGATGGAGACTATCTAGGCGACGAGCCCCACACCCTGAACGCCAACAATATAGACCATCTTCCCCTGGTTGGCTTTCCCGATCTGGAAATCGGCGAATGGTCGCTTGACAGCGCCGACCTGACCTACAGCAACAACCAATTCATCTTTCCCCTCGACCTCACCGTCCGCAACATTGGCTGGGGCACGGCTGTCAACATTGTGGTGCGCTTTAGCGACAACGGCGGCCTGAACACAACGCAGACCATTCCCCAGCTAGCGCCCGACGCCAGCGCCCAATTGCATCTGAATTGGGACATCACAGCGCTTCTCCGCAAGGGCAAGGGCAAGGCCCAAGTCCAACTGGCCGTGGTGGCCGACCCTAACAACGCTATTGCCGAACTGGATGAGGCCAACAACGGCAGCGATGAAATGGCCACGCTAGATGTTCGCCCGCGCATCGAAAATATCGAGTACGATTATTACCTAGGTTGGTTCATGGCCGGGGTCCATCTTTGGAACGAGTTTGAGGTTACGGTAGATTGGAACGGCGACATGACCGGCGCAGGCGAAACAGACCTGGCCCAGGAAGTGATCTTTGAACTTGCCGCCGTGCAGACGGCAGAACTGGCCAACAACCAAGCCATTGTATCTCACCAGTACGATATGGGCTATGATCTTTACGAGGGCATGAATCTGCTCAATATCCGGGCGCGCAGCGCGGCCGATTTCTTTTCAGATAGCGCCACCTATCAAATACGGCAGACGGCCGTGCCGGCCTGGCTGGTTTTCCTTCCTGGCGTCCAGGGCATTTTTGAAATCGAACGAATCAGCATTCCGGGGCCAAACAACGACCAGGTGACCTACCGCACCACATTCAAGTTTCCCTCAGAAATAGTTAGGGGCGCAGTAAGCGCCGGCGGCAGCGCTGGCCCGGTTGAAGGCCGCTTTGGTCCCACCATCCCAACCTGGGAGTTAAGAATTGAGCAGCACAGCAATGGCCGAGGGGGCATTGGGGGAGTGGCCGGGCTGATGGCCGAGGCCAAGAATCGCCCCTTTAGGGGCCGCGGCAGCGCAGAAGCCGGCTTTGGCGGCGGAGTGCAGGGAACAGTGCAAGTAGACCGGCAAGACAGGCTGCGCCTGGTAGACCTGATGGCCCTCATCTATGGCTATGGCAGCCTCTCTTCTCCCCGTTGGTACCTGGCCGGGCCTATCTACCTGCAACTGACGGGCAGCCTGCGGCTAGAGGGTTACTTGGGGGCGCAAGAAAATCGCGCTACAGGCGAGGCAGAATTCAAGCGAGATATCATCCTCCGCATCGAGCCAGGGCTAGAAGCGGCCGTGGTGGCCGGAGAAAAAGGGCTGGCCTGGGCCGAGGCGGCCTTTGGCGGCAACGCGCGGGGCGAGTTCCAGTTCTTTGGGCCGCCCTACTGCCGCCACGCTTCTGTTGTCGCCTACGCTCGCGTGAGCGCTGGTGTCTTGTGGTACGAAAAGATTCAACAGTGGACCTGGCGCTGGGTTCTGGTTGGCGCGCAGGGCGAGCAAGCCCAGTGGCGACTGGTCGGC
The DNA here is from genome assembly GCA_041740315.1 of Thermoflexales bacterium. Lineage (GTDB taxonomy): Bacteria > Chloroflexota > Anaerolineae > Fen-1058 > Fen-1058 > JBGSMF01. Next base: position 1,734 of record JBGSMF010000163.1, on the reverse strand, counting down.
CGGCCCACTCTAACAGCCTGGCAGCCGATGAGCAGAAATTACGCGCAGCCCGGCTATGCCACCTTTGCCGGCAACCTGGGCCAGGGCGCCATCCTCACTAACACCTATCCCTATGCCGATCCTGCCGCCACTTACCTGGGCAATGGCCGGGTGTTGGCCCTGTGGGTACACGACGACCCCGGCAAGCCGCAGCACCAGGCTCTGGAACTCTATTCTTCGCTGTGGGATGGCGCGGCCTGGAGCGCCCCTATCAGCCTGACCAACGATCTGATTATGGACTGGCAGCCGGCCATGGCCGCCACGCCCGATGGCGCATTTGCCGCCTGGACCCGCTTGCAAGATGTGGTCACCGGCACCCTGCCGCTTTCTCCCACGCAGCTTTACAACCAGATGGAAATTGCCTACGCCACCTATGACGCCCTCAGCGGCAACTGGAGCGCCCCGCAGCCGCTTACCAGCAACAGCGTGATGGATTTGCTGCCCTCCGCCAGGAGCCACCTCAGCCAGACCATGCTGCTCTGGCTGCAAGACCCCGATAATGATTTCCCCACCTTCCCCGATGACGCCATTCCACTAGGTGAGGATGTTTACTATGCCGTGCGAGAAGGGGCAGGTTGGGTTATCACCTCCACACGGGCGCTCACCGACATTGCCACTGCCGAGCAGCCCCAGTTCATCTACGATGGCCAGCGGGCTGTGCTGGCCTGGAGCCAGGATCTGGACCGCGACCCCACCACCATCACCGATACAGAAATCCTCTACGCTACCTGGAATGTGACCAGCACGGCCTGGTCGTTGCCGCAGCCGCTCACCAACGACAACCTGACCGATCACTCTCCTCGCCTGGCTTACGATAGCGCCGGGATGGCCCACCTGCTCTGGGTGCACGAGATTCCCGATCCAGACAACCCCGATGACCGCTGGGGCCAGCTTTACCATGCCGCGTATAACGGCAGCACGTGGAACGCTCCAACTCTGGTATTAGAGGAGCCAGGCGTTGAGGGACTGCTGTTGCTCAGCGACGAGGCCGATAATCTGGTGGCCCTCTGGCGCGGCGTCTCGTCAGACGAGTTAAGCGACCTCCATCGCGCTGTCTACGATTCCCAAGCTGACTCTTGGAGTCAGTCCAGCCCCCTTACCCAGAATCGGAATATGGAATGGGCTTACGACGCCGTGTGGGATGACTTGAACGGCCAGGTTTTCATGGTGTTGATGGAGCGCGAGCTCATCACTGAAACAGTCCCGGTCGAGTTCCCTGCCGAACAGTTGACGCCGCCCTCGCCCTATTCAGCCTACACGCCGGGTGACATTTCGCTCACCGATACAGTGACCATCACCATGCCGGCCTTTGGCGCAAGCAGCCTGGCGCAATTGACGCACACCCCCGCGCCCGACCTGGTCATCAACTCGACCAACATCACCCTTGCGCCCAACAATCCGCCGCCGTCAAGTTCTGCCCGCATCTCTGCCACCATCGCCAACCAGGGTGATTTGGCGGCCAGCCCGGTGAAAGTGGCCTTTTACGATGGCGACCCCGCCGCCGGGGGAATACTCATCGGCGCGCCTGCGCTGGCTGGCTCGCTGCCGGGCGGGCTGACGGCAACCCTCTCTGTTAGCTGGACAGTGCCAGCTACTCCGGTTGTGCATACGCTGTACGTTTGGGTGGACCCTCTGGATGAGGTTGCCGAGAGCGATGAGGGGAACAACCAGGCTATGCGCGCCGCCAGCCTGCCC
>JBGSMF010000162.1:0-18921 GCA_041740315.1 Thermoflexales bacterium | reverse complement strand
GGCCGGCGCAACAGAGCGATGAATTTCGGGCCAGCACGGTGGCAGCGTATGCGATGACGGTGGGCGAAGGGGAGCAAGCTTTTGAGCGCGCGCTGATGCATTCGGGGGAGACGCAACTGATTGAATCAACCGGCGACCTGGTGGCGCGAATTCGGCAATGGATTCTGCTGGAATCGTTGCGTGAGGCAGCCTTGCCGCAAAGCGTCGTTTCTGGCCATGCCCGTCCACAACTCCCCACTAGCTACGTGCCGATTGCCACTGACTATGAACGAAGAATCGCTGCCGTCTGGCAAAAGCTGTTGGGCATTGATGAGATTGGCATCCACGACAACTTTTTCGACCTGGGCGGCAACTCGCTGGTAGGCCTCCAGATCATTGCCAGACTGAAAAAAGAACTGGGCGTACAACTATCTGCAGTCGCCCTTTTTGAGGCGCCAACCATCAGCGCCCTGGCCAAGTATCTGTCACCCCATCAGGAGGAAGAGGACAAGAATCAGGCCGGGCTTTTGGCCGAGCGGCGCAAACGAGCCTATCAAAATCTTGGGCAAAAGGGCATTGCCATTATCGGGATGGCCTGCCGCTTTCCAGGCGCCAACACGGTGGGCGAGTTCTGGGAGAATCTCTGCAACGGCGTCGAGTCTCTCACCTTCTTCACTGATCAAGAACTTGTTGAGGCAGGTGTGTCGCTGGAAACAATCAACGATCCCCACTATGTCAAAGCCCGTCCCATCCTAAAGGACAACCCGGCCTTGTTTGACGCTGCCTTTTTCGGATACAACCCTCGTGAGGCCGAACTGATGGATCCCCAGCACCGACTCTTTCTGAAATGCGCCTGGGAAGCGCTCGAGGCAGCCGGATATGCCCCCAAATCATATCCAGGCTTGATCGGTGTTTTTGGCGGAGCCAACGTCAGCTCATACCTGCTTAGCCTCGTCGTTTATCCCGAGTTTTGGAATTCTTTGCGAGATTATGAAATAGGATACCAACTCTCTATTAGCACCGATAAAGATTCCTTGACAACAGGGGTCTCTTACAAGCTCAATCTGAAAGGCCCCAGCGTAAGTGTGCAGACCTTCTGCTCCACTTCTCTAGTTGCCACACACTTGGCCGCCCAGAGCTTGCTCAACGGGGAATGCGACATGGCTCTGGCCGGCGGAGTATCTATTCGTGTGCCTATCCGGGTGGGGTACCTGTACGTTGAAGACGGCATAGAATCTCCGACAGGGCATTGTTGCACATTCGATGCCAAGGCCCAAGGAACAACCTTTGGCGATGGCGTCGGCATCGTCGTCTTGAAACGCCTGGAAGATGCCCTAGAGGATGGAGATTACATTTATGCTGTCATCAAAGGGTCTGCAATCAATAACGATGGTTCCATGAAGGTTGGCTACACTGCCCCCAGTGTGGATGGTCAGTTCCAAGTCGTTGCCAGGGCCATCGAAGTCGCCGGGATAACGGCTGACCAAGTCAGCTATGTGGAAGCGCATGGCACCGCAACAAACTTGGGGGACCCTATCGAGGTGGCTGCCTTGACGAAAGCCTTCCGCAGAACAACCGACCAAGTTGGCTTTTGCGCCATTGGCTCGGTCAAAACGAATTTTGGGCATCTCGACCGAGCTGCTGGTGTATCGGGCCTCATGAAAACCGCTCTAGCTCTCAAGCATGGACAGATCCCTCCCAGCTTGCACTTTGAGACACCCAACCCGGAAATTGACTTTGAGAACAGCCCATTCTTTGTCAATACCCGGTTATCTCCCTGGGTCACAAATGGCAAGCCACGCGTAGCAGGCGTCAACTCCCAGGGTATGGGAGGCACTAATGCTCATGTCATTGTCGAAGAGGCGCCAGAGCCAGTCCCGTCGGGCGCTTCACGCCCCTGGCAATTACTATTCCTTTCGGCGCGGACGGAAAATGCCTTAGAGACAGCCACAGCCAACCTGGCCCATTACTTTCGACAGCACCCGGAAGTTAATCTGGCCGATGTGGCCTACACGTTGCAAGTGGGGCGACACCCCTTCGAGCGTCGGCGCATGGTCGCCTGTCGCACTGTGGCCGAGGCTCTAGAGGTGCTGGAATCGCAGGACCCCCGCCGCCTAGTGAGTCATTATCAGCCCGATATCAATCGGTCGGCAGCTTTGATGTTCCCTGGCGTAGGTGACCATTATCTACAGATGGGCCGAGAACTGTATGAGACCGAGCTTCTGTTCCGAGAAATCGTCGAGCAATGTAGCCGTCTGTTGCTTCCTTACCTAGGGTGCTCGTTGCGCGAGCTTCTCTATTTACCTGAAGAGAACGTGCCTGCTCCCGACGGCAAGGAGGAAGATGGCCTGCGAACTTGGCTGACCCGGCCACAACAGCCCCGTTCCGCAGCAGCCCAAAAGCTGCAAGAGACCGCTATGGCTCAACCTGTGGTATTTGTCATCGAGTACGCCTTGGCCCGTCTGCTGATGAGTTGGGGGGTACGTCCACAGGCTCTGGTGGGCTATAGCCTGGGTGAATACACCGCCGCTTGTGTGGCCGGTGTGCTCTCGCTGGATGACGCGCTCAAACTGGTGGCGGAACGGGCACAGATGATCCAAACCTTGCCTGCGGGCAAGATGCTGGCTGTCTCTCTATCTCTGGAGGAGGTTCAGCCTTTGTTATCGGATGAGGTGTGCTTAGCTGCCCACATCGGCTTCAACACCTGTGTCTTGGCTGGGCCGTCGGAAGCTATCGAGCGTGTGACCGCCCAACTGGATGCTCAAGAGATCATCTATCGTCCCCTGGAGACGACCCACGCCTTCCATTCGAGGATGATGACGCCGCTGTCCAAGCCGCTGACCCGCCTAGCCCAAACGGTGCGCTTGCAGCTGCCCCGCATCCCCTACCTGTCTAATGTGACGGGCACCTGGATCCGTCCCGAACAGGCCACCGACCCTGCTTACTGGGCTCAACACATGTGTCAGCCGGTGCGGTTCTGGGACGCTCTAACGGTTTTGTTGCAAGAGAAGGACCAGGTCTTGCTGGAAGTGGGGCCGGGCCAAGCGTTGGGCTCGTTTGCCAAGCAGCATCCAGACTGTGACCGCGCTCAACTCCCTCTCATCTTATCCACGATGCGGGCTGTCCACGAGCGGCAATCCGACCTGGCTTACTTGCTGGGTACGTTGGGTAAGCTGTGGCTGTTGGGAGTTGAACCGGACTGGACCGGCTTTTACGCCAACGAAACGCGCCACCGCATCCCTCTGCCAACCTATCCTTTTGAGGGGCAGAGTTTCTGGATCCAGCCTGGGCGATCTTTTTCCTCCGGACACAAAGACAAGCAGAACGCTAGGTCATCCAGAGATGCCGAAACAGGACGTCAGCCGTTTCAGGACTGGTTTTATCTTCCCGTATGGAAACAAACTGGGCCAGTCTTTCCTCATCTTCCAGAAAGCTCTCTGCTTTCGGGAGGGCCAGAAAAAAGCTGGCTGTTGTTTGCAGATGAAGGGGGCCTGGGCAAGCAAGTCGCAATGTGGCTGACGGAACACGACCAAGCGGTTACGATCGTGCAGGCCGGCCCTGCCTTCAGACAACTGGCCGAAAATCGTTACGTGATACGTCCACGTCAGCGCGATGATTATGAAGAGATCTTGTCTCATCTGAAACAACGCGGGCTGGCACCGAGCAAAATTGTCCATCTATGGAATGTGACGTCCGATGGCTCCCCTGCGGGTGACGATACATCGCCAGAACGGATACTGGATGTGGGTTTTTACAGTCTGATGTGCCTGGCACAGGCTCTGGGCGAAATGGAGATGACATCCTATCACCTGTCTGTCGTCGCCTCCCAGGTGTGCCTGGTTACTGGTGCAGAAAAGTTGTGCCCCGCAAGGGCCACCCTGCTTGGATCCTGTAGAGTGATTCCCCAGGAATATCCGCGAGCATCTTGTCGGTTTGTTGATGTTTGCCTGTCCGTCCATCACGCTCGACAAGCGGATGCGTTCCTTAACAATTTGCTGGGTGAAATCACCTCAAACGACTTTACACAGGCCGTCGTCGCTCTGCGTGGTCATCACCGCTGGGTACAGGCGTTTGAACGACAGCACATGCCACCCGCAGATGTCGCTGCGTTATTGCGGCCGAATGGTGTCTACCTGATCACTGGTGGTTTGGGAGGGATCGGCCTGGCGATGGCAGAGCGCCTGGCAGAGACGGTGCAAGCCAAATTAGTGCTCCTAGGGCGCACTCCTTTGCCCCCGCGCGAGGAGTGGGCACGTATTCTGGCCGAACAAGGAAATGAAAAGGGACTGGGATACAAGATCAGTCGCGTCCAGCGGCTGGAAGAGTTGGGAGCCGAGGTGTTCATCGTGACTGCCGATGTATCGAACCTGGCGCAGACCCAGGCAGCCATACAACAAGCCACCACCCGCTTTGGCGCGATTCACGGAGTGTTGCACACTGCCGGCGTGCCTGGCATCGGACTGATCCAACTCAAGACCCCCGAAATGATCGCCGAGGTCTTGGCTCCTAAGGTGATGGGGACAATCGCATTGGATCGCGCCCTGCAAGACATTCCACTCGACTTTCTGGTCCTCTTTTCCTCTATTAGCTCCATTGTAGGGGGCGGCCCAGGCCAGTTTGGCTACGCCGCTGCGAATGCGTTCCTGGACGCTTACGCTGTTTCGCGCCTGGAAGAGAAACGGTCAACTGTTTCGATTGGATGGAATGAGTGGCAGTGGAATGCTTGGGATGAGGGGCTGGAGGGATTTGGCTCACAAGTACGCGAAGCATTCAAGGCAAACCGTCTCAAGTATGGCATTTCTTTCCCTGAAGGCAGTCAGGCACTTGCGCACATCCTGGCCAGCCGCTTGCCACACGTGATTGTTTCACCGCCTGATTTCAATGAGGTCATTGCCGGAAGCCAGAACTTTACAGTCGAAAGCGTCTTGGAACTTGGACAGGAACAACAGAAATCTCGATCTCGATATCCACGCCCAGCATTGGGGGTGTCTTATGTCGCTCCGCGAAATGAGCTAGAGCACAAGATCGCCGATCTGTGGGGTGAAATGCTAGGCATTGCCGACATTGGCGTGCTGGACAATTTCTTTGATCTGGGCGGCAACTCGCTCGTGGGGTTGGGAGTGATTGCCCGTTTGAAGAAAGAGCTTGACATTGCCAAGATTCCGGCCCATGTTATATACGAAGCTCCCTCGGTGGGTGAGTTGGCTAAATTCTTGAGCCAGGATCAGAGTGTTAAGCAGATTTCCTTCGCAAAGCGATTAGAGCGTGGAGAAAGGCGCCGACAGAAAGCTGAACAACGGGGCAGAGAAAGGGAGAGGTAGAGAGCATGGGGAGTGATCCACGGGAGACGATTCCGAACAATGCATTGGCCATCATTGGCATGGCCGGCCAATTTCCTGGGGCAAGAAACGTCACCGAGTTCTGGCGCAACCTGGCGCAGGGTGTCAAGTCCATTCGCACACTCAGCGATGAAGAATTGTTGGCGGCCGGTGTCAGCCAAGAACAGTTGAATGATCCCCACTATGTCAAAAGGGCGTCCATGCTGGACGATATTGACCTGTTCGATGCTTCCTTCTTTGGCTTTTCGCCCCGCGAGGCGGAGACCTTGGACCCACAGGCTCGCTTGTTGCTCCAGTGCGCCTGGGCGGCCCTGGAAGATGCCGGTTATACTCCGCAGAGTTGCGATGTGATTGGCACCTTTGTAGGCAAAGCTTGCCCTAATTATAAATTGGACAATCTCGTTTCCAATCCAGACTTTATTCGTATGATAGGCGATTTGCAAGTGAGCATCTATAACGACAGTGACTCGTTGGCTCCCATCATGGCCTATAAACTAGATCTCAGAGGTCCCAGTGTGTCCGTGCAATCGTTCTGCTCGACATCGATGTTGGCTGTTCACCTGGCTTGCCAGAGCTTGTTAGCTTACGAATGTGATCTTGCTTTGGCAGGTGGAAGTGCTATTGCATTTCCACATGGCGTGGGTTATCTCTATCAAGAAGGAGGAATCCTCTCTCCCGATGGTGAATGTCGTTCGCTGGATGCCAACGCGAACGGGAGTATTATGGGAAGCGGTGTGGGCATTGTCGTCCTCAAGCGGCTGAAGGAAGCGCTCAGGGATGGCGATCACATCTATGCGGTGATTCGCGGCTCTGCGACGAACAATGACGGAATGCTGCGAGTGGGCTATGCGGCACCTGGCGTCAACGGACAGGCAAATGTCATTTTGGAAGCCCTGAGCGCGGCCGGGGTGGAAGCTGAGACGATCAGCTACGTCGAAACACAGGGAATCGGCACGCCACTGGGCGATTCCATCGAGTTGGAGGCAATGCGCCAGGCGTTTTCGATGCACACAGACAAAACCAATTTCTGCGCGATTGGCTCGATCAGGCCGAACGTGGGTCACCTGGATCGAGCCTCCGGTGTCACAAACGTGATTGCCACTTCCATGGCGTTACACCACAATTTGCTGCCCCCGAGCCTAAACTTTCAAAAAGCCAATCCAGAAATTGACTTGGACAGCAGCCCTTTTTACGTAAACACCCAACTCCAGGCGTGGAAATCTAACGGCCCCTGGCCACGCCGAGCGGGGACGAGCTCGTTCGGACTGGGGGGCACCAATGTGCACATGGTGCTGGAGGAAGCGCCGCGCTTGCCGCCCTCCACCCCCTCGCGTCCTCATCAGCTCTTGCTGCTGTCGGCCAAGACCGACAGCGCTTTAGAGATTGCCACATCGAACCTGGTGGACTATTTGCGACAGACGCCAGAGGTCAACCTGGCCGATGTAGCCTATACCCTCCAGGTAGGGCGAGCAGCGTTCAATCACCGGCGGATGGTGGTGTGCTGTGACGCCGAGGGTGGCGCGACGGCGCTGGCACTGGCGGATCCTCAGCGGGTATTCACGATGGATCAAACGTCCCGCGAGCGGCCGGTGGCGTTCATGTTCCCGGATGTAGGCGACCACTATGTGGGTATGGGATTTGACCTTTATCAGACGGAGCCGACGTTCCGCAAGTGGGTAGATGAGTGTTGCGCGTTGCTGATGCCACATTTGCAGTGCGACCTGCGTGATGTCCTTTATCCTAAAAACTATAAGCCAGTAACGCCAATGCAGGATCGCCAAGAGCGATTGGATTTGCGTTGTATGCTGACACGTGAGGAAGAGAGCAACACGCGCAATGCACTACAGCAAACCGCTCTTGCCCAACCCGCTGTGTTTGTGGTAGAGTATGCCCTGGCTCAATTGCTCATGGAATGGGGAATTCAACCCAAGGCTTTGACTGGGTATAGCCTGGGCGAGTACACGGCGGCTTGCCTGGCTGGGGTGATGTCATTAGAAGATGCGCTCAAACTGGTCGCCCGACGAGTTCGGATGATTGAAACACTCAAAGTAGGCAGCCAGCTCACCGTGGTGTTACCAGAGGAAGAGATAAAGGCATATCTGAACGACCGGATCTCATTAGCGGGCATTCTCACGCCCACCACCTGCGTCTTGACTGGAGCGATGGAAGCCATAGCCGATCTCTGTCAGCATTTGACGGCACAAGGCATTGCCTGTCGTGCATTGTCCGCCACACCTATTTTTCACTCTGCGATGATGGAGTCACTAGCTGTAGACCTGAAAGCCTTGCTACAAACTGTGGCGCTCAACCGACCCAAAATCCCATACATCTCGAACCTAACTGGCACATGGATCACCGATGAACAGGCTACTGATCCTGCTTATTGGGTAAAACATATGTGCCAGACTGTGCAATTTGCCGCTGGGCTTGATGTGCTTCTCCAAAATCATGACCAACTGTTGATTGAAGTGGGTCCAGGGCAAAGCCTGGGGACCTTTGCCTGTCAACACCCAAGCTGTGACAGGTCTCAGGTGGACATGATTTTACCTACGCTGCGTTACCGGCATGAGGAACAATCCGATAGTGCTTTCCTGCTGGCTACTCTGGGCAAAGCTTGGCTGGCCAGTGTATCCGTCAACTGGACGGAGTTTTATACTCACGAATTTCGTTACCGTGTTTCTTTGCCGACCTATCCCTTCGAACGATGTCGTTACTGGGTCGAAGCCAAAACATCTTTGTCCCCTTGTCCGTCTCAACCGCAATGTACGGGCAAAAAAACGGACATTGGCGAGTGGTTCTACTTGCCAGTCTGGAAACAAACCCGTATCTGGCGGCGGCCAACGCTGGACACGCTGGTAAAGAGAGGCGGTACCTGGCTCTTTTTCATGGATCAGTTAGGGCTTGGAGCATCCGTGGCGGATAGATTGGAAGCTGCAGGATGTAAGGTGGTGCGCGTTTATCCTGGCCCGCACTTTTCAAAAGAAGGGAACACGTACTATATTAATCCAGGCGGGCCTCAAGACTATTGTGCCTTGATGCAGGCGCTGCCCGACGCGCCAACCCAAATTGTGCATTTGTGGAGTGTCGGCCGGCCAGCGCAGGGAGATTCACCCAACCTAGCGTTTGACCAGATGCAGGTCACGGGATTTTACAGTTTTCTCTATCTGATCAAAGCTATCAAGACCTATCCCGATGCGCTCAATCTTTGGGCCATTACCAGCGACGTCCAACCGGTGACGGGCACGGAAGATCTCGTTCCAGAAAAAGCCACCCTCTTGGGGATCTGCCGCGTTATTCCGCAAGAAAACCTAAACATCATTTGTCACGCTCTGGATATCGAGTATTCTCAAGAGGACGACTGGCAGTCAGCCTGGCTTGCTGAGCAAATTGTTGCCGAATTCGTGGCAAGCACACACGACCTGGGGATTGCTTATCGTGGCAACACGCGCTGGGTTCAGACTTTTGAACTCGCTTATTTGGATAGGCCGGACGATCAACCGGCCTGGCGTCGGGAAGGTGTCTACTTGATCGTTGGAGGGTTGGGGGAAGTCGGTATGGTCATCGGGCGCCACCTAGCCCATGCTGCGCAAGCGAAATTAATCCTAACGGCTCGCAGGGCTTTTCCCGATCGGGCCGAGTGGGAGGCATGGCTGGCATCCCACTCGGAGGCGGATCCGATTAGCCAGAGGATTTACCAGTTCCGAGAATGGGAGGCAGCCGGGGCGCAAGTGTGGATCGCTCAAGCCGACGTTTCCAACACGGCGCAGATGCAAACGTTGCTATCTCAAATCGGCCAGCGTTTTGGGGAATTGCACGGTATTCTATATCTGGCGGGCGTCTCAGGCGATGCGTTTTTTGCCCCGATCCAGGAAATTACCGAAGACCAATGCCAAGCCCATTTCCGCAGCAAGGTTCACGGCCTGTATATCCTGGAAAATCTCTTGGCCGAGAGAACATTGGACTTTTTTGTCATCTTTTCTTCGGTTTCATCTGTGCTGGGCGGCCTAGGATTGGCGGCCTATGCGGCGGCCAACCAATTCATGGATGTTTTCACTCATCAACACAACCGACATCATCCCCAATGGTGGACTGTGGTGAATTGGGATACATGGCGCATCCGGAAAGATTCGCAAGACGTTTTTGGAGCTACGGTAGCTGCATATAAAATGTTGCCTGACGAAGCGACTGAGGCCCTGGAGCGAATTGTAATCAACAACCCACTCACACAAGTTGTCAATTCGGTCGGCGACTTGGAGGCTCGGATTAACCAATGGGTGCGTATGCTTTCCGTGCGCCAGGCGCAGGCCCAACCAGACAAGGTGCTAACATCTTACCCGCGACCCGAGTTATCTACTGCCTACGTGCTGCCCACCACAGATGCGGAAAAAATCATTGCGGAAATCTGGCAGACATTTTTGGGCCTTGAGCCGATTGGCCTGTATGATAATTTTTTGGAACTGGGGGGACATTCCCTGCTGGCTACTCGGATCATTTCTCGGCTGCGGCAAAAGTTCCAAGTTCACCTACCCATTGCTTTGTTACTGATGTCCCCCACGGTGGCTGAGTTGGCTCTGGCTGTTGAGATGGCGATTATCGAAGAGCTTGACAAACTGCCGGATGAGGCAGTTTCGGCGCACTTGAAGCGCTAACTACACCTAATCTCGCAAGGCGAAAATCAATTGGAGGAAGCAAAAATGAGCATAGAGCATGTAGGCGTCATCGGAGCAGGCGTCATGGGCGTCGGCGTAGCCCAGAACCTGGCAGAGACAGGACACCAGGTTACCCTCATTGACATCTCGGATGAGGTTCTGGACAAAGCCAAGATGCAGATTTACAACAACATTCGCATGGGGCAAATGTTGGGCCAGGCCAATAAACGAGAATCCACCCGCGATGTGATGGCCCGGATCTTGTTAACCACTTGCTACGATCCGCTCGCGGAGGCGGACTTTATCGTGGAGAATATAATCGAAAAGCCGGCGGTGAAGCAACCGGTTTATGCTAAACTGGATTCTGTTTGCCCGGAGCGGTGCGTATTTGCGGCCAATACATCTGCCATTTCCATTACCCGCATTGGGTCGTGGACCAAGCGCCCGGACCGTGTAGTGGGCATGCACTTTATGAACCCTGTCCCCATGAAATCCATGGTAGAGGTCATCCGCGGTTACCACACGTCGGAGGGGACGCTCGAGACGGCCAAGACCTTTTTGGCAGGAATGGGCAAGCAGTGCATCGTTGTCAACGATGCGCCTGGGTTCGTCTCGAACCGGGTGCTGATGCTGATGGTCAACGAGGCGGTGTACCTGGTCCAAGACCAGGTCGCTTTGCCGGCGGAAATTGACGAGATCTTTCGGAGTTGCTTTGGCCACAAGATGGGGCCATTGGAAACGGCCGACCTCATTGGACTGGACACCATCCTGTATTCGGTCGAGGTCTTGTACGAAGGTTTTAACGATAGCAAGTATCGCCCCTGCCCACTGCTTAAGAAAATGGTGGAGGCCGGCTTGTACGGACGCAAAAATGGGCGAGGTTTTTACACCTACGAGTCAGACCTGTAAGGTCTCGGACTCTATCCAGCGAAGCAAAAAACTCAAAAAAGAGGTCATGTTATGAGCACGGAGATCAAGACAACCATAAAGCAATTCTTGTCCAAGTATTTCAAAAATTACGATCTGCAACCCGATGAAGATATCTTTGCACTCGGTTTTGTCAATTCTTTGTTTGCTATGCAACTCGTCCTTTTCGTCGAAAAAGAATTTCAGTTGGCTGTTGAAAATGAAGATTTGAAGCTGGACAATTTTCGCACAATTAATGCCTTGGCGAGTTTCATTGAATGCAAGCAAGCAGTGGCCATGCAAGCGAACTAGTCACGCCAACCCTTGCCGCGGGTGGGCCCCGGTTGAAGCCGCTCTCTATTGCGCGGTCAGGATCTTTTGCTGCCTGCGGCGTTTCCGGATCGCGATGATTCGGACGGATAAACATCTCCCTGTCTCAAGGAGGAAACATGCGGTTAGAGTTGACTGAGCAACAACAAGAAAGCCAAGCTGCCTTCAGGGCTTTTGTGAACGAGGAAATTTTTCCTTATGCGGATGAATTTGAGCGCCAGGAATGTGTTCCGCGTGCCGTGATTGACAAGCTGGCACAACAACGATACCTGGGGGCAATTGCTTCCCAGACAATGGGTGGCCTCGGCGCCGACATGATCACATTTGCGATTTTGAACGAAGAGTTGGGCCGTGGCTGTTCTTCCGTCCGCAGCCTGTTGACGGTTCACAGCATGCTCATTTACGCCATTCAGCGCTGGGGGACTCGAACGCAAAAAGAGGCTTGGCTGTCCAGGTTGGCTGCAGGCGAGACGATTGGCGCCTTTGCGTTGAGTGAACCTAACATAGGCAGCGATGCCAAGGGCATAGAAACGTCCGCCACTGCCCAGGGCCAAAGTTATATTCTAAATGGGAGAAAAAAGTGGATTACGTTTGGGCAAGTGGCCGATTTGTTTGTTGTTTTTGCCCAATGCGGCGGCAGACCCACCGCCTTTTTGGTAGAAAGCAGCGTTCCGGGCCTGACGATCAAGCCTATTCATGGCCTGTTGGGAACCAAAGCCTCCATGTTGGCCGAACTCACTTTCGATCAATGTGAGATTCCTGCCGCAAACCTGATCGGCGGGGAAGGCTTTGGTTTCATGACAGTTGCCTTATCTGCCCTCGATATAGGCCGATATAGCGTAGCCACCGGCTCGGTAGGAATTGGCCAGGCCTGTTTGGAGGCCAGTGTTCAATATACCCAAGAGCGCAAGCAATTCGGCGTTTACCTCAAGGATCATCAGCTCATTCGCCAGATGATCACAAACATGATCACCAACGTGAGGGCGGCCCGGCTTTTATGTTATCAGGCTGGCTACTTGAAAGACATCGAGGACCCGGAAGCGACGACGAGCATTCTGATCGCCAAGTACTTTGCTTCAACTATGGCGACTCGGGTGGCTAGCGACGCGGTACAAATTCATGGCGCAAATGGCTGCACTGCCGAATACCCGGTTGCAAGGTATATGCGAGACGCCAAGATCATGGAGATCATTGAAGGAAGTACGCAGATACAGCAAATCACGATTGCCAAGAGCGCGTACGAGTCTGATCACTACCATGGCTAGTGCAAGCACAAGTGCCTATCCTAAAATCCGCTTTTCTAATACGGACAGGCCAGTTTTAGGGTAGGCTCTAAGGAGAGTTAAAATGTTTACAAGCGAGCAAATCGCCAAAGCAAAAGCTGAAAAGCAATCCATAAAATGTGTTGTGTGGGATTTGGACAACACCCTGTGGGAGGGCATCCTGCTGGAGGACGTTAACGTTCGCCTGCATGAAGGCATCACAGAAACGCTTCAAGAACTTGATCGGCGTGGTATTCTGCTTTCCATTGCCAGTCGGAACGATCACCAAGCCGCCATGGCGAAACTTGCCGAACTTGGCATTCAAGAGTTCTTTCTCTATCCCGAAATTAACTGGAACGCCAAATCTGCCTCCATTCGGGCTATCGCCAAGTCGCTCAATATCGGTCTGGATGCGTTTGCGTTTGTGGACGATCAGCCCTTTGAGAGGGAAGAGGTAAAACACGAGCTGCCGGAGGTGTTTTGTATTGACGCAGTCAATGTCAAAACCATATTGGACGTGCCGGCCATGAAGCCACGCTTTATTACCCCCGAATCAAGACTGCGCCGGCAAATGTATCGGAGCGACATTGACCGCAATCAAGCTGAGCAAGAGTACACTGGCCCCAGCGAGGCGTTTCTTGCCCAGTTAGATATGGTCTTTAATATAAAATTTGCGCAGGAAGAGGATTTGCAACGCGCAGAAGAGCTAACGCTCCGCACACACCAGCTAAACACAACAGGCTATACATATTCCTTCGATGAACTGAATGCGATTCGGCAGAGTGACGATCACTTGTTGCTCGTGGCCAGCCTGGATGACAAGTATGGCACCTACGGCACGATCGGCCTGATGCTTGTTGAGAAGGAAAAAACTTTCTGGACGGTCAAGCTCTTGCTGATGTCTTGCCGGGTCATGTCGCGCGGCGTCGGCGCGATCATGATGAATTACATCATGTCAGAAGCAAAAGCAGCCAATGTCCGCCTGAGAGCCGAATTCATTCCCAACGGCCGCAACCGCATGATGTATGTGACGTACAAGTTCGGCGGCTTTGTCGAGGTCGAACAAAGAGGCGACCTCATTATCCTAGAGAACGATCTCTCTCAACCTCAATCCTTTCCAGACTATGTGAGAGTCGAAATTGTCGAGCCAGTGGCAATGCCCGCTCAGTTTCAAGCTCGCTAATCGGGATCAGAATAGGCTCATTGTTCTGGCGGCAATCGTGACAGGAAGATGGCCGTCTCTAGAACGGTGGGTAGAGTCAGAAAACAGGAGAGTACAATGGCAGTTTCTATTTCAGCGCAGCATGTAAAAAAATCATATGGCAAGACCATAGCAGTACAGGATGCCAACCTTGAATTGAATCAAGGTGAAATCTTGGGACTTTTGGGGCCCAACGGAGCCGGGAAGACAACTCTGATAAAAATCTTTGCCACACTTTTGATAAAAGACGAGGGCAAAGTCGAGATTCTCGGCTACGATCTGGATAAACATGAAAACGAAATTCGGCATCTGATTGGGTATGTCGGGCAAGATTCGGAACGCTCGGCTTATGCCCGCCTGACGGTAGTGGAGAATCTAGAGTTTTTTGGCGCTATTCGGGGGTTGAGCAAAAAACATATTCATCGCCAAATAGACAAATTTGTGGCCTATTTTGACTTTGAAAAGAATCTAAAGAAACAGTTCATGCAGCTTTCTGGCGGGCAAAAGCAGGCGCTGGTCATCATTCGCGCCTTGCTGCACGATCCTTTTCTCGTCTATCTGGATGAGCCCACCAAGGGGCTGGATCCGATTACGGCCAAAAAGTTGAGGGCGTTTCTCAAGCGATACGTGCTTGAAGAAGGCAAATCGCTTCTCCTCACGACGCACATTCTCTCTGAAGCAGACGAAATGGCAAATCGCGTGGCCCTCATCAACCAAGGTGCCATTGTGATTGCAGAGACCCCCGAAAAACTCAAGGCGGCTGTTGGCGCCAACAAGTTCGTCGAGCTGCCAAAGGCTGACATCCCCGACTCTATTAAGGAGAAATTTCTGGCATTGAAAACCGTCTTGTTTAGCGCCGAGCGTAGCACCAACTGGATATCCTTTGGCGTTACCAATCTGTTGGATAGCACCGAGGAGATTATTCGCTTGCTCCGTCAAGAAAATATTCAGACCACCTTTCGGCACAGTACCGTCTCGCTGGAGGACGCGTTCATGCACTATGTCGGTGCGTCTCAGATTGGTTTCGATGAGTAGGGGATCCCATGAGTATAGAAGCGATTTCACATCCTATTATCCAGGCCGGCACGGTTGACGAGAGAATTCGTCCCGTGTCCTTCTGGGCCGTGCTCAAGGCGACCGTGATTATGAATTTGCGGATTGTTCCCCGCTATCTTCCCAATCTGGTGGGCGATCTAGTCGTCCTGGGAATTCGGCTCTTTCAATATTATTTGATAGCCAGCGTTATCACCTTTCAAGGCCAAGAAGTACTCGGTCGGCCGTTATCGGGACGAGAGTTGTTTGTTTTTTATCAGGGGGCCACCTTGTTGTTCATTTTCAGAGGCACCGCTCTTTGGACCCCTCTGGATGCTGTCTACAGCGATCTCTACAACGGCACGCTCGAGTTTTTGTATAGCAATCCCATTTCCCGTTACGCCTACTACATGGGGAGGATTGTCAGCAGCGTACTGATTTCCCAGATCGCCTTCCTGCCAATTTACCTGACCCTCATTTTTACCGCTCAGGCGAGCCTGTTCAATATACTGATGGTGTACATCGTCTGTTTGGCTGTGTTTGTCGTCTTGATTTCCATGGGGATCATGATGGGATTGCTGGGATTGCTATGGCGCCGGGCCAGCTCAATCGCCGGCATCATTGACAACTGTTTTGACTTGTTGAGCGGCGCCTATTTCCCCCTGGCCGCGTTGCCGGTGTTCATTCTGCCCTTTACCTATCCCTTGCCCTTTACGTGGGGATACGACTTGATCCGCTACTATAGCTTTGATGGCCAGTGGCATACTATTCTCCCGGTGTGGCAAGAGTGGATCATTCTCTTGGTGTTTGGGCTGGTTTTTACCGTCTTGTCTCGCTACTTGCTCGCCAAAGCCGAAGTGCATGCCAAGAAAAATGGTTTGCACCTGCTGTGATTCTAAATGCTGCTTAAAGAGCGCTATACTATGCTTTTTGACAAGGAGACTTTATGAGTGCAGATGCTATTTCACGCCCAGTGGCCCGGGTTCTCGTCCCTGCCGACAGGATTCGTCCCGTGTCCTTCTGGGCCGTGCTCAGGGCGACCGTGATTATGAATTTGCAGGTTGCTGCCCGTTATCTTCCCAATCTGTTGGGCGACATTGCTTCATTGGGGATGCGGGTTCTTTTCTTTCTATTTTTAGCCGGCATTGCCATTTTTCCGGGCCAAGAAGTGTTGGGTCGGACACTCACGTTACGCGATATATTCGTTTTCTATCAGGGAGCCATTCTGTTGTTTCTTTTCAAGGGCACTGCGCTCTGGACTCCGCTGGAGGCTGTCTCTAATGATCTCTATAATGGTACGCTCGAGTTTTTGTACAGCAACCCCATTTCCCGTTACGCTTACTACATGGGGACGATTATCAGCAGCGTGCTGGTGTCTCAGATTGCTTTCTTGCCGCTTTACCTGATCCTTATCCTGGTGGCGCATGGCAGCTTATTTAACATGTTTATGGTTTTTGTTGTCAGTGTGGCCGTATTTGTTGTCTTGACCGCCCTGGGGGTTATGGTCGGGACGTTAGGACTGCTATGGCGTCGGGCCAGTTCAGTTGCCGGTATCGTCGAGATCTGTTTCGAAATGCTCAGCGGGGCTTATTTCCCTCTAGTTGCCTTGCCCAGGGCCATCCAGCTCATATCTTATCCCTTGCCCTTTACGTGGGGATACGACTTGGTCCGCTACTATAGCTTTGATGGCCAGTGGCATACTATTCTCCCGGTGTGGCAAGAGTGGATCATATTGCTCGTGTTTGGCCTAGTGTTTACCATCTTGTCTCGCTATCTGTTGGCTAAAGCTGAACTGTATGCCAAGAGGAATGGCCTGAATTTGCTCTAGCCACCGTTCGAGAATCCATTTGAGGACCAACGACGGTTCGCCAGACTGTTGCCCAACAGAAGCGATCCAAGCCTTGGGCTGGGCCTCGGTCTGATTATTCTGCGACGGCGGTTCAAAAAGATGACAACTCAAAAGTGGTTCGTAACTTATGGGCAAAACGTAGGCGCTAGATTGCGCCTCTTTTGCTTTCCCTATGCAGGCAGTGGCGCTTTGGTATTTCGTGACTGGCCCGGATTCTTTCCTAAGGAAGTTCAATTGTGGGCCGTCCAGCTTCCCGGCCGGGAAACACGGATTCGGGAAACACTCTATAACCAAGTTGAGCCTTTGGTCGCTGTGCTCATGGAAGCCATATACCCTGTCCTTGATATGCCCTTTGCCTTCTATGGGCATAGCATGGGCGCTCTGGTCGCTTTCGTGCTGGCGCGTGAGTTACGCAAAGAGCACCATCGGTTGCCCTTGCACCTCCTCGTCTCAGGCAGAAGCGCGCCGCATGCGCCCAAACGGGCCAATCCTTTTCACTTGTTGTCGCAAGACGCTTTCATTGAAGAGTTGCGGCAACTGGGGGGAACAGAGGATAATGTCTTGGAAAATGCAGAGTTGATGGATCTTTTGATGCCTCTGCTTCGAGCAGATTTTCAAGTGAATGAAGCCTATCAGTATGTACAGGAACCGCCGCTGGATTGTCCTATCTCTGCATTCCGAGGGTCCAAGGACGACCTGATGACCTACGAAGACGTAGCGGCGTGGCGTGAACAGACAACCCGCACATTTCGACTGCGAACGTTGCCGGGAGGTCACTTTTTTATCAATAGCGCGCCAACAACTTTTAAGCAGATCTTGGCCTATGACTTGAGGCAAATTCTCACCGACTTGCAATGGCGTTCATGCTGAATGGCAACTGCAGATATCCGTAAATCAAAGTGGAGTGATGTTGTGTATACCATAGAATCTCTTGAAGAGAAACGCACCAAGCTCTCGGCAGAAAAGCTGGCTTTGTTAAGGAAGCGGTTACGCGGCGAGGTTGAGCCGACCGAGCACGAGACTATTCCTTGTCGGCCAAATGATGGCCATGCTCCCTTGACCTCTTCTCAGGCGCGACTGTGGTTTCTCTTTGAATGGGATCCGGATAGCCCGACCTATAACGAATCGAATGTCACCCGGCTTAAAGGTCTGCTCAATTTGAAGGCGCTCGAAGCGGCCTTTATAGAGTTGGCGCGTCGGCACCAAATCTTGCGCACCATCTATCAGGTGATGGACGAAAAGCCGGTCCAGGTGATGGCGCCTTTTATGACCTGGACTTTGCTCACCATTGATCTAAGTGGGCTTCCGGCGGCGATGCGCGAGGCCGAGGAGCATCGGCTGGTCAAGGAAGAAGCGCAGCGTCCGTTCAACTTGCGGCAGACTTGGCCGTGGCGAGCGGTGTTAGTGCGCCTGAGCGAGAAAGAACACGTTTTGGTGGTGACGCAACATCACATCTCATGTGACGGCTGGTCCATTGTGGTGCGGAACAATGAACTGGCGGCGCTGTACACTGCGTTTGTAGAAGGCAGGCCTTCACCTTTGCCGGAACTGCCGGTGCAATATGCGGATTTTGCCTGCTGGCAACAAGAGCGGCTGCAAGGCCCAGCACTAGAGGCGTTGCAGACTTACTGGCGACAGAAACTGAATGGCCTGATTCCACTGCAATTGCCTACCGACCGGCCACGCCCCCCCATGATGACCTCAAACGGCAAGATGCAATTGACAGCGTCGCCCTCACATTTCACCTTGGCACTCAAGTCGCTCAGTCAGCAGGAACAGGTGACTGGCTTTGTAATAACTCTAGCTGTTTTCAAGGTGTTATTGTATCGCTACGCACGCCAGACAGACATTGTCGTGGGCACGCCTGTTGCCAACCGTGACCGGCCTGAGTTGGAAGGGCTGATTGGGTTCTTTGTGGACAGCATCATTCTGCGCACTGACCTTTCTGGCAATCCCACGTTCCGCGAACTGCTCCATCGCGTGCGCCAGGTTACTCTTGAAGCTCACCTACACAAGGACTTGCCCGTCGAGCACATCATCACAGAAATGCGTACCAAACGAGATACCAGCCGCAACCCTCTGTTCCAAGTCTTGTTTACCTGGCAAGACTGGCAACAAATGCACCAAGGGACGGGCAATTTCTGTGACCTGGAAAGTGAGGACATGGGACGAACGCCTACGGATACTGCCAAGTTCGATTTGACGTTCTCAATGGAAAAGTCGGGAGAGGTGTTTGTCTGTGCCTGGGAATACAACACGGATTTATTTGACCAAGAGACGATTGTGCGAATGTCCAAGCACTTTGAGACGTTGCTGGGGGCCGCACTGTCGAACCCGGACCAGCGGATTGGCGAATTGCCTCTATTGACCGACG
>JBGSMF010000161.1:0-3928 GCA_041740315.1 Thermoflexales bacterium | reverse complement strand
TTGAACAACTTGCCCACCATGCTGAAACACGATGGAATAAGCTATCGCATACTTTTCAGTTGGTAAAGTGCTATGTCAATATGTCAGAACACTAAAACAACACAACCTGATGTTAATTCATCTAAACGGAAATGTCTATTGATGACAAAATTAGAATAGCCGTGTTGGATGTGAAACGCGACCAGGTGCCGGATGGTCTGGTAAAGATACTCGATGCGCTCGTCGTCGTAAATTTTAAAAGGATGCACCGCGCCAATGGCGTCGCCGTCGAGCATTACGCCTTTATCAAAAAGCTCTACCAGTTTTTGTGATACCTCGGTTTTGCCCACGCCAAGCGGGCCATTGATGATGATAATCATGATCCCTGCACCATCATTTCACAAAGTCCAAAAGCTGCGCGTTAACCTCGTCAGGAGCTTCGTTTTGCACCCAGTGGCCGCAATGGGGGATGTAATGCACGCGCAAGTTGGGCACCCAATCGGCCATGTCGTAGGTGAGCGATTTACCCAAGGCCACGTCGTTTTCTGCCCAGATGAGCAGAGTAGGGGCCTCAATGACCTGCGAGCGCAGGGGTGAGCTCATACGCTCAAAGGCGGCGCGGTACCAGTTGAGCATTGCTGTCAGCGCGCCGGGTTGGGCCAGGGCAGAGGCCATCACGTTCAAGTCGGCTTCTGGAAATGCGCCTGCCCGCACGGCGGTGCGCTGCAAGAACAGCCGCGTCGAGGCCATAGGCGCAAGTCCCAGCAATGCCTCTGGCAGCCAGGGTAACTGGAAAAAGGCAATGTACCAAGACTTGAGCCGTTGCGCTGGGTTGCTGCGCAATTCGCGCGCAAAGGCCGCCGGGTGCGGCGCGTTCATCACCACCAGCTTGTCTACCATGTGGGGATAGCGCATGGCAAACGCCCACGCCGCAACGCCGCCCCAATCGTGCCCCACAATGATAGCCTGCTTGTGACCCAGGGCCTGAACGAGTTCGCAAATGTCGGCAGTGAGCTGATCAACCCGGTAGCTGCGCCTGTCCAACGGCTTGTCGCTGAGGTTATAGCCGCGCTGGTCGGGCGCTGCCACCCGGTAGCCCGCCCGGGCCAGGGCGGCGATTTGGCGCCGCCAACTGTACCAACATTCTGGAAAGCCATGCAGCAGCACCACCAGCTTGCCATCTTTAGGCCCGGCCATGACGGTGTGCAACTGCACGCCGTTGGCAGCCACAAATTGCGATTCAGCCCTGACACCCAGTTGTTGTACGGCGTCCAGGGTCAGGTCACTAACCTGCCACGCCAGCGCCAACCGATTGAGCTGCTGCCGCCTGACCAGCATAAAGCCCAGGCCCGCCGCCGCGCCGGCCAACCCAATTGCCAACCAACGTCCTTGTGTTTGTTTCATCTTTTCCTCGCGTAACTTGCTCAGCTTACCCTCCCGCAGGTTACAATCTGGCGACCTCGGCGGGTTTGCCAAGCCAATTGAGGCGCGCATGTTCACCCAAGAGCTTTTTCAAACCTGCGGGAGGGTGAACAGTTACATCCTCGCTTGGTGTTTGTTTAACATTTTACACCGTTTGGGCTAAAATGGCACACTATATGGAGGCTTTCATGCAGGGGAAATTACACCAAGGAAAATTACGTGAACCTATCAGCGGACTGATGCATCTGGTCGCCGCCGTTGTCGCTGCTTTTGGCCTGGCGGGGCTGCTCTATGTCAGCCGCGATGACCTCTTGAAGGGAATATCGCTGCTCGTTTATGGCTTGAGCCTGATTGTAATGTTCTCGGCCAGCGCGGCTTATCACCTGGCCAGGTTGCGGCAGGGTCTCCGCAAGTTTGATCACTCGGCCATTTATCTTTTAATTGCTGGCACATACACGCCAATTTGCTTTCACTTTTTCACCGGCTTTTGGCGGTGGGGAGTGCTGGGGATTATCTGGGCGATGGCATTGGTGGGGATCACGGTCAAGCTTTTTGTCATCAATGCGCCGCGCTGGGTTACAAGCGGTGTGTATCTGGCGATGGGTTGGCTGTCTATTGTGGCGATCAAGGAAATCCTCGCCGCCATGCCGCCAGGCGCGTTAGTGTGGCTGGTGGCGGGCGGCCTCTTTTTCACGGTCGGTGCAGTTGTATACATGATCAAAAAGCCCAATTTTTACCCTGGGATATTTGGTTTCCACGAGCTGTGGCACATTTTTGTTACCCTCGGTTGCCTGAGCCATTTTATTGTCATGGCCGCATTCATAGCGCCTCAAGGCATGGGGAATTGAAAGGTTGGGGTAACTGTTCAGCCTACCCTCCCGCAGGTTGCAAAATTAGCTGCCCAGGCGGGCTGGCAATCCTGGCCGAGTTGCGCTTGCTCATCCAAAGTGTTCAAACCTGCGGGAGGGTGAGTTACAAGCTGAGCCCCTAAAGGTCTTGGACCTTTAGGGGCTGCCGGAGAAAAACAGAGAATACGGTTAGCCTGTGCCCGCGCTGCGCGAGCGGCTAGAGAAAACGCAATGTCAAACTTTAGGGACAGGTGCTATCTGACCACGCATAATTCTCGTCATAAACACCAGCGCATGTCAGAGTGCCACTGTTCTGCGTCGCGCCGCCGCTGAGCTGCGATAGCGTCACGCGAGTTGTGTGATTTGTGCCATTGTCTATTGTGTTTGTGCTCGCCGATATAAGCCCATTGTGGAAGGTGATCTCGCGGTTGCTGACGGTGTTGTTGCTGTTGTGCAAACCGATATCTCCCCCAACCAGATTGCATCGCTTTAGGCGGGAAATAGCGCCCATCTGGGTGCTCCATGAGTATGAAGTGCCGGCAGCTCCATTTGAAATTCCTGTGTCTACTCCTTGCACATTTGCATCCGATCCAGTGTTGTATACGCCATAGATGGTTGTAGCGCTTGTGTTTGCTAGGTCAATGTAAACACTGAGTAGGTTAACCCACCTCCCGGCTGTATACACGCCGACCGCCGAGCTGCCTGACGATGCCGTGTGTCGAATTGCAAGTTCTGTGATTGTGCAATAATCCCCAGCATCGGTTATTCGCAACACTGCTGCACTCGCCGGATCGGCGCCTGCAGTGTTATATTGAATAGAAGTAATAAGAGACCCCGATCCCTGAAGGGTTACATAAGGTTTATTAAGGGTTACTTGTTCATTGTAGACTCCTGGCCCAACCCAGATCAGGTAGGGATTGGTGTCGCTTGAGCCGCTGATACTGTCAATGGCTGCCTGGATGGTCTGGTAATCGCCGCCGCTCTTGGCAACGATGATGACATTGTCGTACGAGGTGCCCTGCATCCTGAATTGCTGGCCGCTCAGGGCCAGGCCATCGCCCGCCGTATAGAGGAAGGAACCGGAATGGTATCCATCCAGCCGGTCGGCGTTGAGGTCCGTGACCAAATAGTTGCTGTCCACCGAAAAGGGCGCGGAGCTGGCGTCGCCGCCATTAAAAGCCGGGCGGCCTGTGACAATCTCGTTCTGCGACAGGTTGAAATATTGGGGATGGTCATCGTCGCCCAGGCCGGCCAGCGCCCCGTGGTCAGTGGTGTTATTATCCACACCATCAGCGAACCCGGCTGGCACACCGCTCAACCCGCTCCAAGGAGCCGAGACAGCCTGCAGCGCATAGGGCACAGAAGCAATCTGTTGGCGGGGCAGGTCGCTATACCCGCTGCCGGTATCTACGCTCACTTGCAGCCAGCGCTCGGGCTCGCTAAAGACCGTGGCGCTTAAAGGCGTTTGTTCGCCCAACACCACGCTAAAGTACCCACTGGTGACCTCGGTGTCTGTAAGCACTTCTTGCCATAAAAGGCCGCCAGGGGTGCTGTCATAGATGCCGAACTTGAGTGTGACCTTTCCGTCGAGGGGGGCGCCGCCAGAATCGGTCAGATAGCCCTGGTATGAAATCTCGGGTGGCGCGCCTGCGGCAGCTTCCAGCCCCGTCAGCCGCGCC
>JBGSMF010000160.1:0-2489 GCA_041740315.1 Thermoflexales bacterium | reverse complement strand
ACTCAGCATCCTGAGCGTCCTTCGACCTTGCTCAGGATGAGCGCCGCGCTCCTTCGACTGCGTTTCACTTCGCTCAGGATGCGCGGCGCGTAGCCTGCTCTGTCGGCAGACAGGTCGAAGGGTGCCGGCTGAGTAGTTACTACTTGTGAACAAAAAACCTATTGCATCGCGCTTTGCACTAGAGTTGCCCGCTAATAACAATCATAACAACTGCTTTTCAAAAACGTGCATAACCCAAGGCTCTGCTTTGTAGCTGGCCATGTCTAGAGCACTGACCATGCTTTCGTCTTTAAAAACCATAGCCTCCACGCCAGTTTTTGCTGCCTGCGCCGCGCGCCCGCGCACCGCGCCGGCCAGGGCCACAAGCGCGCTGGCTTCTCCTTCAATCCAGTGAAGGTGAACGTGTTCAGACCTCTCTGGCATAGCGATGATGGCCCAGGCGGCTAGTCTGCCATCTGGCTGCCAGGTGCCCACCACCTGCCCAGCCGCCAAATGCGCTTGCAAGCGTTCTGCAGTTAGACTGTGCCATTTCCAGTTGTACTCGTACAAATTGCCGGCCATGCGCAAAAAAACAGCTTTCGCCAATACGGCCTGCAGCGCGGGCCAATCACTCATAGCCAAAACTTGCACACCAGCAGCGGGGTCAGGCTCGGCATTCATCTCTTGAAAAGCCGCCACCTGGCAAAATCCCAGCTTGGCTGCCAAATGGTGAGAGCCAGCGTTATCGTGCCCGGTAGAATAGCGCACCACCTGGCCGCCTAATTTTCGCGCCAGATCAAGTTGGCGCTCAAACATGGCAGTGGCAATGCCCTGCTTGCGACGGTTTGGATCAACCCGCAGCCCTTCAAGCCACATCTGGCCGGGGCTTTGCACCGTCAATTTAAAGAGCGCCACCACCTGGCCTCCCAACTCGGCCACCGTCAGCTCACCCTGCGGATCAGCCAGCCAATCCTCCCACACCTCGGCAATATAGTCGCCATCGCCCCACGTGTGGGCAGTGATTTCGAGAACGCGCGCCTTGTCTTGGGCGCGCGCCGGGCGGAAACTGACGTCAACGAGTGAATTCTTCACGAGAGCTTTTTCTCATCACTGCTATGCGGCTCAACTACTCTCGACGGCTGGCTACTGGCCAATCGCCTGCGGGCAAACCATTGCCCCATGCGCTGCCAGATTGAAGGCTCGGGGGGTTTGGGCGGCTTGGGCGGAAAAGGGTCTTGATCTTGCAACTTGCGATAAGCGTAACGCCCCACCACCCGCAGGGTGGCCAGTACCG
Source organism: Thermoflexales bacterium (assembly GCA_041740315.1). Classification (GTDB taxonomy): domain Bacteria; phylum Chloroflexota; class Anaerolineae; order Fen-1058; family Fen-1058; genus JBGSMF01. Next base: position 1,216 of record JBGSMF010000160.1, on the reverse strand, counting down.
GCGCAGCCAAAAAGACGCCCAAAATGCCCGCCAAGCTGGCGCCTGCCACCACCACAATCAACACCGCCAGCGGGTGCAGGTCTAGCTCGCCGCCCAAGATGCGCGGCACCAAAAAGTTGTTTTCCACCTGCTGGATGATGATGTAGAGCACGATAATCAACACTGCAAACCCCACCGGCGAAAGAGGCAGCCAACTAGAGCCATTTAACAAGGCCACCAGCACCGCCGGCACGGTAGCCACCACCGGACCAAAGTTGGGGATAAATTCCAACACGCCCGCAATCAGGCCCATGGCCAGCGCGTTGGGCAACCCGACGATGGTTGTGGTCACAGTGACAATGAGGCCAATCACCAGGCACAAGATAAGCTGCCCTCGGAAAAAGGCGCTCCAGACCAGGGCAATCTCTTGGCGCAACAGGCGGAAATCGCCGCGCGTAGTGAGGGGCGGCAGATTGCTGAAAAAGTTGGTAATGGTTGGCGCATCCTTGACCATGTAAAACGAAATGATCAAGATGAAAAACCCTTGCAACAAGCCAGAGGCCAGCTTGACCACCAGCGAGAGCGTTCCGCTGGCCAATGGCGTGACGGCCTGGGATAACTCTTGGCCTATGCTCTGGGCAATATCCTGAACATTAAACGACCATTCGCCCAGCGTCACCGTATAATCGAGCCACGTTTGAGCAGTGGCATAAAACTGCCGCAAATCTACATCAATCGCTCGCACTTGGGCTGTAACAACGGGAATGACAATTGCCAGCGCAATGATCAGCACGGCAATCAGAAAGAGATAGACCATCACAGTCGCCAGCGTGCGGCTTGTGCCCAGCCGGTGCGCAAAAAAATCCACCAGCGGCGAAAGCACATAGGCCACCAACAACGCCACAATGAGCGGTTGGATGACCTCTCTAAAACGCCACAGCACCAGGGCGCATAAAACTAGCCCAATGATGATAATGATTCGCTTGGTATAAGGTGACCAGGGTTCAGACATACGTGTAAAAGCCAAGTGTAACTGCTCACCCTCCCGCAGGTTTGAACGCTTGTGGATGAGCCAGCACAACTCGACCAGGATTGTCAGCCCGCCCAAGCAGCTAATTTTGTAACCTGCGGGAGGGTAGGCTGGTCGGCCACGCCGACCCTAGTACCTTCGGCGCTGTTCGCCGCCGCCACGGCCCCTATCACCGCCGCGGCCTGAACCGCCGCTGCGCCCGCGGTC
>JBGSMF010000159.1:0-34130 GCA_041740315.1 Thermoflexales bacterium | reverse complement strand
ATGTGTTGGCGCTTTTCGGTACGGATGACCCTTACACGATGTTAGGCTTCCCGCCAGCTGCCCAGGTTTTCAAGCCGATAAAAAGTGTCCAGTCAATCGCCAGCTAGAATGACGGCTAAAGGCAGTGCCGTGAACACTACCCGAATTTGACCTCATCCAGCGGCATCACGGCAATAATGCTCAGGAACACAGCCTCTTGTGCGTTGGCGCGGCTGACCAGTTCCGGCAGCGCGGCGCGACGGTGGTGTGTATGCCAGAGCCTATCCGGCTGGAAGGTGTGTGCAGCTTTCAGCCCGATTTGTCGGTGACCATCCAGCTTGCCAAGGGTGTCAAGGAAGTCTGGCTGGTAGAATGTGAGCGGGGCGCGGGGCCAGCGGGAATATCATCGGCGCAGCGGAGGAACAAGTGGCAAAACTCGTTGCTCATCCAGGGAGCAGTGTACCTGGTGACGCCCGAATCCAAGACACGGGCCGAGTTGGTCAGGGAAATTATGCAGGTTGCCCGGCACGGCAGGGTTTACGCGACTGACGTGGCGACAATGCAAAAGAGCGAGGAATTCTGGGCGGAGGTGAGGGAGGTATAACCAGCTAAAAGGTGTAGCCTTAACTCGGTTGGGTCAATTCTCAAGCCTCACTTTTACATCATCTTATAACAATCTGTGCAATTAAAGGGCGATCCACTTGGCTGGCTGCTAGAGCTGGCTAACCCTTCTGTGTGTTACCGGGTGCTTACCGATATCTTGGGGCAGCCTGCCAATGCCGCCGAGGTGCAAGCTTGGCATCGCCTAGATGTCTAGTGCTGCTTTCAGCGTGATACTTGCCTGGTCAGGGCATCTCCATCCGGCGACGTGTCGGATTGTCTTGCGTGGGCGCCAGCAGAAGAAGCAAATATCGTTACCTTCTTGGAATGTTGTGTTTGCAGTTTGGGGATTGGCGAGTAAAATAAAGAGGAGGTTATGTTTGATGAACACACTAGTAACTCGCACCAAAATTATTCTGCCTCGTCGTTCTGCCAATTTGCTCACGCGAGAGCGCCTGCTCGATTTGCTTTATGATCTGTTGGATTATCGGCTAATCCTTGTTGTCGGGCCGGCCGGCTATGGCAAAACCTCGCTGTTGGTTGACATGGCCCACCACATTGAAATGCCAGTCTGCTGGTACTCGCTCGATTTGCTAGACCGAGATATTCAGGGTTTCCTGGCGCATTTTATTGCATGCGTTGCCCAACGCTTCCCAGACTTTGGAAAGCAATCGTCAGCAGCTCTCCAAAGCACCACTTCTACCGACTTTGACATTGGATGGCTGGTAAGGATTATTGTCAACGATGCCTATGAGCATATTCGAGAGCATTTTGTGTTTGTTCTCGATGATTATCATATGGTCAGTGACAGCGAAATTATCAATTGTTTTATTAGTCAGTTTGTCCAGAAAATGGATGAAAACTGCCACCTGTTTCTTTCTTCTCGCAGGTTGCCCAATCTGCCCGACTTGCCATTGATGGTCGCTCGCTCCCAGGTAGGCGGCCTGGAATTCAAAGAACTGGCCTTTCGGGCCGACGAAATCCAGGCATTGATGCTGCAGAATTATCATCTGGCCATACCTGCTTCGGAGGCTGAACAGTTAGCGCAGGCCACAGAAGGTTGGATTACGGGCTTGCTGCTTTCGGCCCAAACCATGTGGCATGGTATGGCTGATCAAGTGCGGCTGGCGCGCATTTCGGGTGTGGGATTATACGACTATTTGGCTCAACAAGTGCTCGACCAACAGTCGGCCCCGGTGCGAGATTTTTTGCTTCGCACATCGTTTATGGAAGAGTTTGATACTGAGCTGTGCAAGGCGGTTCTGGGATCGGGAGACTGGTCTCACTTTTTAGATATCATCTTGCGCAGCAATCTGTTTGTCTTGCCGGTGGATGATGGAGGTGTATGGTTGCGCTATCACCACCTGTTCCGCGATTTCTTGCAGGCCCGGCTGGCCCAAGAATGTCCAGAGGAACGGAACCGCATCCTACGGCGATTGGCGGCCGTCTACGCTGAGCGCGAAGAATGGGAAAAGGCTTACGATATATTGCAGCGCCTGGGTGACATGGCAGCTACTGCCAACCTGATCGAACAGGCTGGCTCGTCGCTGGTGAAAAGTGGCAGGTGGACGATCTTGGCTGGGTGCATTGATGCCCTGCCGGCCGATGTGTTGGCTTCGTGCGCTGGGCTCCTTTCGCTGCGCGGGTTTGTGGCTGTGGAGCTTGGCGAGGCAGAACGCGGATTGTCGTTGCTGAATCAGGCTGAGGCGGCCTTCCGGGCGGCAAGCGACTTGCCCTGCCTGGCTCGCACGCTGGTGCGGCGAGCGGCCGACCATCGCCTTCTGGGGAATTACCAAGCTTCACTGGCCGATGCCGAAGAGGCGCTGAGCCTGGCCGAGGGAGATGAACTCTTGCGCACTGTCTGGGCCGAAGCGCTAAGGGCAAAAGGGATGAGCTTGTTCATGATGGGGCAGTTGAACGAGGCTGTCCGATGGTTGACGCAATCACTATCAGCTTATGCGACGTTGGAGGATAAACAAAACACGGCCATGCTCTCTATGGAATTGGGGCTGGCCTATAGACGCGCGGGTAGCTGCAATCAGGCCTTGACCCATTACAATCATGCTCTCGACTACTGGCGTAAGAACGGAGACATTTTTAGACAGGCTAACCTTCTCAATAATCTGGGGGTGCTCTACCACTTCAAGGGAGATTATGAGCGAGCCGGACTGCATCTGGAAGACGCCCTAGATTGCGCTAGGCGAAGCGGATACGCTCGCATAGAGGCGCTGGCATTGTGCAGCATTGGTGACCTGTACGCCGACCTGGGGGCCTCCGATTCTGCCCTGGACGCTTATCGCCAGGCGCGTGAAATAGCGCAGCGCATCGAGTACCGTTTTCTGCTGCTTTGTCTGGATGTGGCCGAGGCTGCTCAGAGCCGGACACAGGGAAATACGACCCAAGCGCGCGTTTTGCTAGAGTCGGCCAGGCAATTAGCCCAAAAGAGCGGCTCTGGCTTTGAACAAGGATTATGGCAATTGGAATCGGGGCGATTGGCCCTGGCCGAAGGAAATGTGCCGGAGGCGACCGCGCATCTGGAAGGAGCCGCCCGCCGTTTTGACGAAGGCAATCAAAAGGCTGAAGCTGCCAGTGCTTGTTTCCATTTAGCTACTGCTTGCCACATGAGTAAGGATAAAAAAGCGGCCATGGCTCACTTGGAGCATGCTTTTCACCTGGCTTCTGGCCTAGAAAGCCAGCATGTTCTTGTAATGGCCGGCAGAGATGCCAGGCCGTTGCTTGAATTTGCCCAAAACAATCTTGACATTAGCAGCCAGGTATCCCGCTTGCTCCAGCAAATTGCCCAGTTTGAACGAGATGTTCCGGTGTTGCGCCGCTGCCTGCGCCAGCGCGCACCGGTTGTCTCTTTTGTCTTGCCTCGGTTATCTTTCCTGGCTCTGGGAAACGCTCAGGTCATGGCAGATGGAAAGCCGGTCACAAGCGTAGAGTGGCAAGCGCAAGTGGCGCGCGACCTTCTTTTCTGCCTGCTGGCGCACCCTGAAGGGCTGGCTAAAGAAGCCGTAGGCGCTATTTTTTGGCCGGAGTGTACATTGGCCCAGTTGAAGGTGCGCTTTAAAAAAACAATTTACCGCCTGCGCCGCGCGCTGGGCCAGGATGTTGTATTGTTCGATCAAGATCGCTACACGTTTAATCGGACGCTGGATTACGAGCATGATGTGGAAACGTTCGAGGGAAAGTTGGCGCAGGCGCAAGCCACGACAGATTTGGACGAGCGGGCCAAGGCTTATGGCGCAGCAATTGATCTCTACACAGGGCCGTATTTGCCGAATATTGACGGGAATTGGGTTGTGCCTGAACGAGAACGGTTGTGGCAAGTTTGCCTAAAAGCGATCCTAGAGCTGGTTGAGCTTCATTTGAAGGCGAACAGATATGAAGCGGCTCTGAACGATTGCCAGCGCGCCCTGGCTCAAGACTCGTGCCTGGAAGAAATGCATTGCTTGGCGATGCGCGCTTATGCGGCGATGGGCAATCGGGTTGCGGTGGTTCGCCAGTTTGAACGCTGCCGGCAATCCTTGCATGAAGAACTAGTCGCTTCCATTTCGCCGCAAACCAGGCTGTTGTACGAAAAACTTGTTGGTAGAGACCACAGCGGATAGGCGCGAATAAGGCTCGAGCAACCTCCCAGATTCCCAAAACCTGGGAGGTTTTTTGTTGTCCCCTTTTCTGTCCCCAGGTTCGTCCCCCACCACCTTCTACACTGACAGCATCCAACATTAGGAGGTGGCACAATGAAGCGTATTATCCGTGACCTTAATTTGACATTGGCGAGTATAGATCAGCGTCGCATTCGGTTGGGGCTGGTGATTTTTAGCCTGATTCTCTTTGTGCTGGGCGCTGGCGCCCCAGATGACGGCGGCGGCGGCGGCGGCGGATAGGCGAGCACTTGGTCCTGTCTATCAGGGTCTTGCTTGCCTGCTATGCAGCGGCGCAATTTGCCCCCAATGGCTCTGGGGGCCATGGAACGTTTGCGCTCACTTTGTCTGGCAAGTTATCAGTAGCCAGTGCGCCCCCTGCGTCGGCGTGACTCACTGGTAGGCAGCTGCGCGCGAGCCGGATCTGCTGGGTTTTGGCTTGGCACAGGATCTGCTAGCCATTACTCTGAGGGGTGATGCCCATTGCTTCAGAGAGCAAGACACACCCCACACTGAATAGCCGTTCGGTGCCTAGCAGGGGTCGTTTAGGCACTAGCATAGACATTTCTGTTTAGAGTGATTTTGAGCCAAAACTGCGATTTTTAAATCTGACACAGGGTAGGGCAAAACTGACAAAATCAAGCTTGCTCGACAATTTGCAAGGGCAATAAATGTCGGATAACAAAATCTACGCGCAAGGCTAAAAAGTGCCCAAACCGGAAATCTCTATAGCATGACTATTTTGCCTGCGCCGTCATGCGGCTGCGCGCTTGCTGATTTGATTCCTGTAGCAGCTTGCATTTGGCTGATAGCACAAGCATCGAAAAAGATGCATTCTAACTGCTGTGGGTGCGGAGGGGGCCCACGGCACAATATGGAGGAAAAATTTGATAGTACATACACCTTCGCGCTCTTCATATATCTCAACCAATGGCGGTGAACTGAGTCGTTTGATAAGCGCTGCTATAGTGAACAAAGAGTTCTGTGAATTGTTGCTAACCAGCCCCAAAGTAGCGATAGCGACCAGTTATTATGGCGAGCCATTTCATTTGACAACCGAAGAGCAGAAACTAGTCCTTTCTATTCGAGCTGCAACTCTGACCGACTTTGCCATGCAACTGGCTAAAAGCAAACAGCCAGACAGCCAGCCGGACAATTGACAGCGGGGGCGCACTGTTGACTACCTTCCTTGGCCGACAAGACCTGGTAACATTTCGGCTAAATCAGCAAATCTGCGCGTTGTCTATCGAGTCTGTGGCGCGGATTATCGAAATGGTCACGATCAAGCCTATCCCCCAGATAGATCATGTGGTGGAGGGAGTCATTAACGTGCATGGCGCACCTGTTCCTGTAATCAACTTGCGCCGTTACCTGGGTTTGTCGCCAACCCCCTTGCAACTGCACACCCCTATAATCCTGGCGCAAATTGATGATCCAACAGCTCTCCCCAACAAATCAGCCGGCCAGCAGATAGTTGGCCTGCTGGTGGACGAAGTGCTTGATGTGCTTGGCCTGCCGACTGATGAAATCAATTCTGTGGCAAGCATCTTGCCGGAAGGTTTGGACAGAGCGCCTATTCTACTGGGGCTGGCGCAAACTCAAGCTGGCATAGCACTAGTACTTGACTTGGGGTATTTATTCTCAACTGACCAAGCCAAAGCACTGGCACAGGCTATAGCTGCTCTTTCTGAAAAGTGGACGAATAGCCCGCCTGAGGCCGAAAAAGGTGCAAATGAGCCAGACATGCGGGGCGGACACAAGGAGGGCGAGTTTCGGCCATAGCTGTTTGTGCCCTACCGCCAACCTGGAGATCAGAGCATGAATGTTCCTTCAGTATCTTTTTCTGCCAATGTCACGACATTGGGATATGGCGACTGCATGCGCTTTGGCAAATTGCTGTTGGATCGTTGCGGCTTGCTCTTTCCCGAAAGTCGCTACACCGAGCTGGAACTGGCCGTGCGGCACGCCTTTGGGATATCAACTTGCGCTGATCTGGACGAGTATTATCGCTTGTTGCGAGACCCAGAAAACGGCTCGGTGGAGATGGATCGGTTGATCAATACGGCTACCGTCGGTGAGACGCACTTTTTTCGTGACCAAGCCCAGTTTGACGCGCTGTATAATCACGTGCTTCCTCAAATTATCGAACGCAGGCGTTCCGTGCGCGCCTTGCGCATTTGGAGTGCGGGTTGCGCCAGCGGCGAAGAACCGTACTCAATTGCCATATTGTTGCGCGAGTTATTGCCCGATGTGGACAAATGGGCTATCACTATCTTGGGCACCGACATCAATACCGAGTCGCTGGATCGCGCCCGCCGCGCTATTTACAGCTCTTGGGCTTTCCGTGAAGAGCGAGCCAAACAGTGGCAATCACGATACTTTCGCCCTTGCGCTAGCCGCTTCAAGTTGGTGCCAGAAGTGCAACGTATGGTCACTTTTGCTCGGCTCAACTTGGTGGAGCCATCTTATCCATCTGTTGAAACTAATACTATCTTGATGGATCTAATTTTATGCCGCAACGTAACAATTTATTTCAGTGAAAAAGTCACGCTTGAAATTGCCGAGCAATTGCACAAAGCATTGGTAGATGGTGGGTGGTTAGTGGTAGGTCATACCGAGCCTTCGCTGACAGTCTATCGCTGTTTCCAGGCGCGCAATTACCCCGCTACTGTTCTGTACCAGCGTATTGATCACCCCGCAACCCAACTTTCGAAATGGAACTGGGGAGAGGGGTCGCCCAATGGGCACATCACGCCTAGAATAACCTTTCCGCCCCATGCCCCTGTGCTTGTCCCTTCAATCTTGCATGTCACACCGCCACAGGATACGCCCTTGTCCTCCAATGGCGATTTGCTTGATCGTGCACGAGAGTTGCTTGAATATGGACATTCGGAAGAAGCCCATGATATGTTGGTGGATTTGGTCGGGGTCAAGCCACACAGCGCTTCTGCTTGCGCATTGCTAGGACAGGCCTGCGCCAATCTGGGCCACTTGCAGGATGCCGAAGAGTGGTGCCGCCGGGCGGTGAGCCTAGACAAGTTGATTCTGGAAGCTTATTACATTTTGGCATTGGTGTTACAGCATCAGGGCAAACTCGACCAGGCTATAGATGTGATGAAAAAGGTGGTCTACATTGACCACAATCATGTGTTAGGGCATTTTGGCCTGGCGAATCTTTACCGTGACAGCGGCCAGCTAGATCAAGTTCACAAATCGTTGAACAATGCCTACCGCTTGCTAAAGACACGCCCGGCTGAAGAAACTATTCCTGGCTCTGGCGGCATTACGGCTGGCCGTCTGCGTGAAGCTATCGCTCGCCAGCAATGGGTACAAGGTGTGCAGCGCAAGGCGCAGGATGGCGTAGACCTCACCTAATTTCGCCCAGGCGGGGATAGTCAGGTGCGCAAGCAGAAAGGCAAGGCATCCAAGGAGTTGAGATTATGAATGCAGACCAAGACACTCTAGACGTTGAGCTTGACATCCCGCGCCACGTGTTGGAGCAAGCTTGGGCGCGCCGTGCTACACAATTGGCCCAACCGTTTGTTCGTGAAGAGGCGGGCGAGTGGATCGAACTAGTTCTGGTCCGGCTGGGGCGCGAAGTGTATGGCCTCGACTCGCGGGGCGTTTCCGAAATCTGCCCCCTCGAGCCGCGCAGCGTCACGCGTGTGCCGCGGGTGCCAGAGTGGGTGGCTGGTTTGGTCAACCTGCGTGGGCGCATTTTTTCGGTAGTTGACCTACAACGCTTTTTTGGTCTGCCAGATGCGGAAAGTGATGGGGGCAAGCAAAGCAAGCCTAGCTTGGTCCTTGTCCAAACGCCAGAAATGGAGCTCGCGTTCCAGACTGGCGAGGTGTTGGCAGTTGTTTCGCTACCAACCAGTAGAATTCAAACCACTGCCAATGCTATGCAGGATATCTGTTCAGAGTATGTGCAAGGAACCGCGATGCTTGAAGATGGTTCTATGCTGTCAATAGTGGACTTGCCGGCGCTGCTAGCCGACAAACAGCTGATCGTGCGCGAAGAAATAACGTGAGTTGCCTAGCAGCCTGTCGGAGAGGCAGGTTTGGCCTCTTGTGGGCGCTGTGTGGGACAGGTTGCCAAACTGTCCTACGTTAGCTCTCCGACAGCCTGCCAGAATGGCAGAGGAGTTCGCAGAATGATAGAAATCAAAACAGATATAGCAATCAATCGCCCGCTTGAGGAAATTTTCGAGTTTATGGCCGACTTTGACAACGATGTGCATTGGTGGCGAGAGGTATTGGAATCAAGGCGAATTTCCGGAGGCAAGCTAGGTGTGGGCACAACCTACTGGCAAAAGAGCCGAATTATGGGGCGCACGTCCGAGACCACATTTGAAATCACCGAGTATGAACTTTGTAAAAAAGTCTCGATCAAGACGCTCACTGGGCCCATGCCATACATAGCCGGCTACATTTTTGAGGCTGCCGAGACCGGCACGCGCGTTACTTTTAGCGCCAAAGTAAAGCTGGCGGGACTTTTCAAGGTCGCTGAACCAATCTTGGCTTGTGTGTTGAAAAAAATGACACAAGCTAATGTTGGCAATCTGAAGAGGCTATTAGAGGCAAGCTCGAAGCAATATCCAATAACTATGCCGGAAAGAACACAAGCGCGGAAAGGAACATGATACGGTGATCACAAATCCCGTTTACCCATCTGATCGGGTAAAAGATGGGAGAAAAGCTTTACTCCAAAGCTCGGTCTTTGCTCAACAATATCAGCGACTATTGGCGATAACGCTGGCAGGCTTGAAAGCTAGTCTGCATCGGCACATGCCAACTGGCGATTATCGAGACTTTTACCTGTGGGCAATCTCTGCGGAAAACCCGCACCAAGATGTTTATTTGCAGGCTGTGGGCATAACTCAACTCGTCAAATTGACCGTGACATTGCTTGAGGGTTTGGCGGATGAGGACGAATGGCATTGCTTGTTGAATCATACAGTTCCTATGAACGTGTATCAAATCTATGAGATTGTGTCTGACAACCTGGCAATTGGCTTGGCCGCTCCATCGAATGGCAACGCAGTGCATAGGTTACGGCGCGATCTGCTCTGCAAATTTAACAACGCCATGGTAGAGCGGCTGAATGGCGCGCCCAGGCCTGCGGAGCAATTGCTGGGCCCATTACAACCCGCCGCGCGACACATTTCGCTTTTTGAACAAAGTCTAACTTGGCGCAAGCATCGGGTGTTTGCCGAAGCATATCTAAGTCACGGGAATGGGTCATCGCTAAACGATCTGGATTATGCATTATGGCCTCTTTTGGTGGCAAATGTTGAGGCGTGTGCTGACTTGGCTCAGTCTGTGAACACTTGTCAACTTGGGCATCTGCTTCGCGCTGGGTTGACCAGCCGCTACCAGGCCGTCAATCGCTTATTGAGAGGAGAGAGCCTCACGCTGCCTCAACTAGCAAAAGTGGGCACACATGCCATCCTCGTAATTCCTACACTGGCCTACTATGTTGCGGTGTTGGCCGAAATCATTCAGCCCATGAATTATTTTCCCAGAATTGTGGCAGACGGTATGTTGGCCGATGCGCTATACGATGCGGCTTTGGTTGTCAGATTGCTGAATGACCTGGGAACTGAATTGCTCACACAGGTTGCCGGCGAACGCGCAGCATTGCTAGAGAGGCTAGAGATGCGTTACTACGCTTGCCCCGCTGCGGCGCAAACTGTCACCAGCTTGTTAGTGGGCGCTGCGCCCGAATTCGGCTTGTTGACGCGCGTTCATAAAGACATTTTGTTTGGCGAGTTTAACGTGGTTTTGCATAACCTTGCAAATAGCCAAACAGTGCCAGAAGCCCTATCCATATTTGGCCATAGCCTGGATTATTTTTCACAACTCTACGCTAATCGTTATACGCGCCTGGTAGAGACTTTGGCCCTTATCAGCGAGCGCCTGGGTGACGAAAGAGTGAGCCAGCTTGTTTTTCGTTTCGTGAGGTTTCACCAAGAATTGTACGGTAACGTATACAGCACGAGCGTTGGAGAATACGCCATCTAATGAGCACGCTCGCGTTTTTAAAGGAGGTTAGCCATGTTGAGCAAAAAGGTTTTCAACTCTTTGTACATACGGTTAGGCAGATCTTTGTTGGGAGTCATTGTGGCATTGTTCGTTATAATCTCTACTTTCGCCGACGGAGGAATCACGTTTCATGACATTGCTGCAGGTGGGGGCGCTGGCATTGCTTATCACCGCGTCCCATCCGCCAGCCAGGCAATCTTTGACGCGTTTACGCATCAGCCTGTGTACACCTTTAACGATCTTCCTTTCACGCCGCTCGAGGCCAGAGGAATGCCGGGTGTTGCGATTTTTGATTTTGATCGAGACGGTGATTCGGACATCTATGTAACCAACGGGCCGGGCGCAAATAACAGCCTGTACAGCAACCAGTTGCAAGAAATGGGGCAAGTGACATTCGTAGATGTCGGCGCCGCGGCGGGAGTCGGCGCGGCCGATCAAGACAGCACTGGGGTTTGCTATGGCGACATTGACAATGACGGCGATGAGGATTTGTATGTCCTGGGCAACGGCGAACCGAACCTGCTTTTCGAAAACCAAGGCAACGGCGCTTTTGTTGACATCACGCAGCCCAGTGGAACCGGCGGCGGCGATATGGTCTCTTCGGCGTGCGCAGTGGGAGACGTCAATGGAGACGGTTTGTTGGATATCGTCGTTGCCAATACTTATGACAATTGGACCCAACAACTGCCCTACTATGGCCAGCCTTTTGCCTTCAACCAGCACAACCAGCTTTTTTTGAACCAGAGCAATAACGTTTTCGCCGACGCAAGCGCGGCTTCTGGCCTCCAGACCTTGGCGGGCCTCCCGCCCGAACTTGCCGGCGCCGCCGGCATTACTTGGGCTATAGCGATGGTTGACTATGACCAAGACGGTGATGTTGACATCATTGCAGCCCAGGACCAGGCAGCGCCCCTTGCCAGAGACGGCGGTGTAGATCATGGCTTTATCCGCATCTTTCAAAATGACGGTTCGGGACACTTTACTGATGTCACCCTGGCAACAAATATGAATCGAGTAGGTCAATGGTTAAGCCTTTCCTTTGGCGACTTGAACTGTGACGGGCAGCTGGATATTTTTGGCGGGAATGTCGGCGATTATGGGTACACGATTCTTTACCCCGTGTTTCAGTATACACTTGGCCAGTACGCTACAAGGTGGTTTTTGAGCCAACCTGACGGGACCTTTGCGGATCCGGGCGTAGGTTCGCTCGTTGCCACTCCCTTTGGTTGGGGCTCGTCAATGACCGATTATGACAATGATGGCGACACTGATATCATTTTCTATGGCGGGTCAGTTGGCGGCGCTATCTTTATAGAATCTTCGAATCCGGGCGTTATTTTGCAAAATGACGCTTGTTCGGCCAATTTTACCTATGATGCTGCTGCGCTGGCGAGTTCGACGAACCATACTCGCCGCACTGTGATGAGCTTGGCGGTGGGCGATCTGGACGAAAACGGTTTTATGGATATTGTTTCAGTGTCGAGCCACGACAAGCCCGAACCGATACCCTTGCAACACTTTCCAGTCAGTTACGGGTCGCCATTTGACGCCAGCGCGCGCTATGTGCCCATTTCTTATCCCACAGATGTCTTTGGCGTGTATACCTGGAGTGGCGACGAGTACCCTAACGGCGGCCTGTCCGTCGAACTCAACAGCGGCAACGGCAATAACTGGGTCCATGTAAAAACTGTGGGGACAATCGGGCTTGCCTCAGAGGGGCAAGTCAATCGGGACGGCATTGGCGCTATAGTCAAGTTTACGCCTAAACATGGCAAGGTGAGCATACAGCCCATTTTGGGTGGATCTAGCCGTGGAGCTCAGAACAACCTGACGGCAAGTTTTGGTATGGGGTCCGCCACCCAAGGCGTTGTCGAAGTGCTTTGGCCTGGCGGCGTGCGCAACCGGCTCTACGGTGTCCACAAGTCTGAAGTGGTTGTGTTTCCAGAGATCCCTTGTAGCTTTGATGGCAACTGGAGCCATCCGCGCGAATATTACGCATGTGTAGAAAATGCGCTCGCCGAGCTCCAGCAGGCTGGAATTCTTGGCTGTCGCGATCACGTTCGTTTCCTGTTGAGCGCCATAAGGGCTTTTCATGACCGTTAATGTGAAATGAGGTAATACAATGGCAACCATAATGCTTGGCTCAGAAACCCAAAGATCAATTGATGCTCAGGTCAAGGCTCGTCAGGAGCAATTTGCTCTTCAAATTACGAGGTATGTAGGATGGATTGCGGGTGTTTTGGTAGCCCCATTGCTAATTCTGTGGCTATTTTCCCAGCAATACATCCAATTATTAATATTCGCCATCACTCTTTTGCTGGCAGCCGGGGTTGCCATGACCTACCCTATCTTTCACCGCAGGAATCGGGCAGGTCTTGGTATCCGCCTCTTTCTGGTTGTGTGCTCGGTTGTGGCCTTTATGGAGCCGATTCTGATGCCTCGGTTGACGAGCATGATTGTGGCTTTTGTCCTTATCTTCATTATGGGGAATCTAGTGTTGGGGGACAAAGGCAGCCGGTGGTTGGCGTGGGTTTGTGCTCTCGCCTTTGTCGCAGACATTGTTCTTATAAATGTCTGGGTTCCCAGTTGGCCCACTCTTTTGGATGAGAGGTTCGAGGCGATCATCTCTGCATTGATTGACATTTTTGCGTTGATCGGCACTGCCTTTATAGTCCGCCTGATTATGGTGTGGCAAGAGGCGCTTTTCCGCCAATCGCAGCAAGCAAACTTGGAAATTGAAGAACGCATGGTCGCAGAACAAGATCAGCGGAAACATTTGCAAACGACGGTGAAAAGGTATGTCGAGTATATGGCCGAGGTCGCGCGCGGCAACTTGGCGGCGCGGTTGACGCTTGACGGGCAAGGGCAAGCTGCGGATGACCCATTGATCATGTTGGGGCGGAACTTGAACGAGACGACCGCCAGCCTGCAGCAAATGATTCTCCAGATTCAGGATGCTGCCAACAACCTGAACTCGGCGGCCGCCGAGATTTTGGCCGCCACCATGCAGCAGGTCTCGGGCGCCAATGAGCAATCGGCGGCCATCTCGCAGACCACGATTTCGGTGGATGAGGTCAAGACCATTGCCATGAAAGCGTTTGCGCAAGCGCAGGAAGTGACTAGCACTTCGCATCACACGGTCGAGGTGTCGCGCTCTGGCCAGGGCGCTGTGCAAAATACCATTGAAAGCATGGCGCAGATCAAAGAGCGCGTCGAAGACATTGCCGAGAATATCCTGGCGCTGTCAGAGCGGACGCAGCAGATTGGGGAAATCATTGCAACGGTAAGCGAGCTTGCATCGCAATCGAACATCCTGGCGTTGAATGCTTCGATTGAAGCGGCGCGCGCCGGCGAACAAGGTAAAGGCTTTGCCGTGGTGGCTCTGGAAGTGCGCAACCTGGCCAACCAATCAAAGCAGGCCACCGCCCAGATCAAAACAATCCTATCTGAGATTCAAAAAGCGACAAATTCAACCGTGATGGCGACAGAAGAAGGCACCAAGGGAGTAGATAAGGGAGTGCAGTTGGCCGGGCAAGCTCGACAAGCGATTGATCAGCTATCAAGTGTGATCAACGAATTGGCCCAGATAGCTACCCAGATGATGGCCGGCGGACAGCAGCAAACAGCCGGCGTTGAGCAGATAGCTTTGGCAATGCAGAATATCAACCAGGCAACGGTGCAAAGCCTGTCCAGCACGCGCCAGGCAGAAAAGGCGGCCCAAAACCTTGGCGAATTGGCGCGCAGTTTGATCGAAACAGTGGCTCAGTATCAACTTTGATCCACATGGTTGGGTAAAGGGAGAATACGCCGCCTATGCTTGAAATGTCAACTCACAGGAGTGCTCTGTGTCGCTTAGTGCCAAGATTCGCAAACAATTGATCGGCAGCTTTCGCGCTGAGCTGGCAGAGCACGTCCAAGCCATGACCGACGGCATGCTGGCGATAGAGCAGCACAGCGTCACCGGCGAGCAACGCCAGACTAGCCTGGAAAATATCTTTCGCGCTGCGCATAGCCTCAAGGGAGCCGCTCGCGCGGTGGGCGTCACCGCGGTTGAGCAACTGGCCCATGCGCTTGAAGATGTGTTGCGCGCTATGCAGTCAGACGCAATCGAGTTAACCTCGGAATTGTTTACAGCCTGTTATCACGCGCTGGATGCGATTCAGGCAGTGCAGGCGGCCTACGAGTCTGGTGAAACTGTGCCGCCTGTGCAAGTGCTTCAAGCGTTGGTTGACTTGGACAGGTTCCGGCGCGGCGGGGAGAGCGTGAACCACCAAGACGGCGTCCCCCTATCGCCGGTTAACCAGTCGAGCGATCAATCGGCAACCGACAATTTGCAGGGCGGCGACAGCCGCGAGCAACCCGCAAGGTCCGAAATTGGAGATCTAAAGCCGGACGAGACCATCCGCGTCAGTGTGAGCAAGCTGGATGCACTGATGGATCGGCTGAGCGAATTGCTGGTAACCAAGATTCGCGCTGAACAACGCATGACCCAGCTGCGCCAGGCCCAAGAGTTCGTGGCAGTGTGGCAAGAGGAATGGCTCTCAGCCCGCGCTGCTTATAGCCGGCTGACGCGCAGTAGCCGGACCGCCCATAGCCATCTCGACGGCGAATTGACCAAAGACCTAGCATGTTTGATAGAGTACACCAACACCAGCCAGGCGCGGCTACACGAGGTGGATGCGCTGATGAATACTCTGTCGCGGGAACAGGCTCACGATACGACGAACATGGCATTGGTGATTGACGAGTTAGAGCAAGAGATCAAGCGTATGCAGATGTTGCCGCTTGGCACAATCACCGGCTCGTTTGGACGTATGGTGCGCGATCTAGCCCAGGCGTCTGGCAAAGAAGTTGTGTTGAAAATTGTGGGCAACGAAATTGAGCTGGACAAATACGCGCTGGAACAGATCAAAGATCCGCTCATTCACCTGTTGCGCAATGCAATCGATCACGGCATTGAGCCGCCAGAGCGGCGGGCAACGCTAGGCAAACCGCGCAGCGGCACGATCACGCTTACCGCCGAGCAAGTGGGCAAGGACGTAATCATTTGC
Organism: Thermoflexales bacterium; assembly: GCA_041740315.1. Lineage (GTDB taxonomy): Bacteria > Chloroflexota > Anaerolineae > Fen-1058 > Fen-1058 > JBGSMF01. The sequence continues at coordinate 18,805 of JBGSMF010000159.1, read as the reverse complement.
GTCTCTGACGATGGCGCAGGGCTAGATATGAAGGCCATCCGCCGCATCGCCATCCGCCGGGGCGTGGCAAATGCCCACTTGTTGAGCGAGACCGAGTTGGAGGAATTGATCTTTAATGCCGGGTTTTCTACCAGTCCAGTCATCACCGATGTTTCAGGGCGCGGGGTGGGATTGGATGTGGTGCATCGCAATGTAGGAGCGTTGAATGGGCGCATTAATGTCGAATGGGCGACTGGCACTGGCTCAACCTTTACACTCACTTTGCCACTGAGGTTGGCTGGCTCACGCGGGTTGCTGGTGCGTGTCTCAAACGCATTGTTTGCCATCCCGCTCAACGCGGTTGAGAGGATTCGACAGATCAGCCCAGAAGAGATTGTGCCTTTGAGCGGACGCGATACGCTTCGACATAACGGGCAATCATTGATGTTGGCGCATCTTGGCGATGTGTTGGATTTGCCTCGCACACAGGACGTAAGAGACAAGGCACATGCCCCGGCCATAATCCTGGCAGTGGCCGAGCAACGCATGGCCTTTGTCGCGGATGGGCTGGTGGGTGAGCAAGAAATTGTAATCAAGGGAATGGGGAAGCAGTTGGCGCGTGTAGGCGGCATTGCTGGCGCAAGTGTGATGGGCAATGGCGAAATCGTCCTTGTTCTCAATGCGGCTGACTTGATCAAGTTGGCTTTGCAGGGCAAAGCGCAGCCTGTCTTGGCCACGCCGGTCGAAGCTGAGGCTGTCTTGCCTGCGGCAAAGCGCCCTAGGCGCATCCTGATTGTTGACGATTCGATCACCACACGAACACTGGAAAAAAATATCCTAGAAGCTGCGGGGTACACTGTGCAGTTGGCAACTGACGGTCAGGAGGCGCTAGGCATGATCGCGGCCGGCAGTGCACCCGATCTAATCATTTCGGACGTGGCAATGCCGCGCCTAGACGGGTTCGGGCTGACACAGAAAATTAAAAGTGAGGCGCGCACGGCCGGCGTGCCCATCATCCTGGTCACATCGCTTGATTCACCCAACGACAAAGTGCGCGGCATTGAAGTTGGCGCCGATGCTTATATCGTCAAGAGCAGCTTTGACCAGACCAACTTGCTAGAGACGATCGAGCAATTGCTTTGACAAGCTTGTACACGCAACGCGCTGTAGAGGAGTGCCGCCATGACAAAAAAACACAAAACCGTTCTGGTCGTCGAGGACAGTCCGGTGCAGGCGCTTTCACTCAAAACTGTGCTGGAGCAAGAGGGCCTGGCCGTGTTCTGTGCGCTTGATGGGCAAACCGGGATCTCTATGGCAAAGCAATACACTCCAGACGTTGTTGTGCTGGATATCGAGATGCCCGGGCTAGATGGGTTTGAGACGTGCCGGCGGCTGAAGGAAAACGCTCAGACGGCCAATATTCCGGTTGTGATGCTTACATCTCATGGCGAGCCTGCTATGCTCTTGCATGGCATTGACCGGGGAGCGATTGACTTTATTCCAAAAGATGCATTTTCTAACCAGGTGCTTTTGGAAACGCTGCGCCAATTAGGTATTCTGTGAGCGATCACGGCGCCAGGTTGAGAAATGGTCATATCTGAATCATCGCTCGACCAACGATTCGGCCCGCTGGCTTGTATCCTCGACCTAACCAAGGGCCTTGCATAGACAGAGATAGGTAACGACGGAGCCGAGAGATCAAAATTGTTGCACATGACAGGCAGAAGGTGGCATCATGAATCATAGCCAAACCATCACTGTTCGGAGTGAAGTTGACGTTGTCATCGCTCGGATGAAAGTGCGCGAGATGGCAAGGGAGTTGGGCATGCCGCTGGCAGATCAGGCGCGCATTTCCCTGGCGACATCGTCGTTAGCCGGTGCGTTAGAGATGGGTAAAGCGCGTCATGGTCAGATTACAATGGATTGCCTGCGCAACGGCGACCGCATGGGTGTGCGGGTCATTTGTGTGAAGAAAGAAGGCGCAGCGTATACGCCGGGAAACCTCGGCGACACGCGCTGGATGGTTGATGAGCTGATTATCGAGACTTTGCCATCTCTTGATATGCAGGTGACACTGATTAAATGGTTATCCTGAGAGGAGGCACTCTTGGAAACAACACAGGCATACGAGGTCAGAACAATCCTGGTGGTTGAAGATAGTCCGACGCAGATGCTGCACTTGCAAACATTGCTAGAGCGACAGGGATTGCAAGTTTTGTGCGCCGAGAGCGGTCAAGTGGGTCTGGATATGGCGCGTCATGCACACCCCGATCTCATTGTGCTAGATGTCCAGATACCAGAGATCAATGGCTTTCAGGTATGCATGCAGTTAAAAAATGCGTTCGATACAGCCAATATCCCCATTATCATGCTCACATATCACGATGACCCTGAGGCAGTTGCGTTGGGGCTCCAATCTGGCGCGGTTGACTATATCCCCAAAGATGCCTTTTCAGATGCGGTCCTGTTAGAGACCTTGCGGCAAATGGGGTTGATTGCGCCATCCGAAGGATAGTGATATCGTGAAAGACATTATTCGCATACTGATTGTAGATGACTCGCCGCTCATCCAAAGGATTCTGGTCAACATGTTTGAGGGTGTGCCGGGCTTTCGGGTGGTGGGGCAGGCGCGGGATGGAGAGGAAGCTGTGCAGATGGCTGCCCGCTTGCGCCCCGATGTGATCACGATGGACATCCGCTTGCCGCACATGGATGGATTAGAGGCGACGCGGCGGATTATGAGCACTACACCTACGCCTATTGTTGTGGTGGCGAACAGTATTTATGAGGCGGACATGAACATTGCCTTTAACGCCATCGCGGCCGGCGCATTGACGGTGGTTGAAAAGTCCAGAGGGCTTGAGCCGGCCGATTATGACGCTGTGTGCGATCAGTTGGTGACGACAGTCCGCTTGATGTCTGAGGTGCAGGTAGTTACACGCTGGCCAACGAGAAGCAAGAAACAAGAAGTAAGGGATGACCTTTACTCTACAAGCGATGCTCCTCAATTTCCAATTGGGTTGATCGCGATGGCTGCCTCCACGGGTGGACCTGGGGTGCTGCGCCAGATTCTAGGTGGTTTGCCGGTTGATTTGGGCATTCCCGTCGTCATCGTGCAGCATATCACGCAAGGCTTCACACAAGGGTTTGCTCGCTGGTTGGATAGCGTGATCCCTTTGCGGGTGGCGCTGGCTAAGAACGGCGAATCGGTTGCGCCAGGGCGCGTCCTCATCGCGCCGGATGACGTGCACATGACATTGACCGCTGGCGGCATTGTCCGGCTTGAGGAATCTCCGCCGGTTAATGGCCTTCGCCCTTCGGCCACACGCTTGTTTGAATCGGTAGCAAAAATTTACGGGCCGACCGCGGTGGGTGTGGTGTTGACCGGCATGGGCGATGATGGCGTAGATGGGCTGGAGGCCCTGCGGCAAGCTGGCGGGCGGGTGATGGCCCAAAGCGAGGAGAGCTGTGTAGTCTTTGGGATGCCCAAAGTGGCTATTGAGCGAGGAATTGTGAATCAGGTCTTGACGCCAGGCGAAATTGCCCAGGCGCTTGTCAACTTGAACGGGAATCGCAAGCAAGGCGCGTAGAACGTTCTGAGCGAATCTGGACCCTGAATTCGGCTTGATGCATATTCGGATACAAAGCTGGTTTCCGTTCAACGTTCAGATCTATATCAATGACTGTGAGATGACGGTGCTTGGCGCCTTCCATTTGTAATTTGATGGCGACATAGTTGACTGCCCCTGTTTCTCTGGTGTTGCTGGACCGTGCATTCTCTCCTCAAAAACGCGCCTTGCCACACAGGCTTGGATAATCTTTTGCTTTGAGGTGGGCATTGCATAACGGAATGGGCAATCGGTCAACGGCCTTGCCCTGAGAGAGCATTTCAGCGCAGCTTTTTGATTTTTTGATTTGACTTGCAGGCCAACCGAGGCTAAACTAGAAGCAATTCTGGCGCGCAGGTACTGAAGCAATGGCCATACTTCGACTTGTTGATTAGATGCAAACCACGTCAACCCTTTTAGGGAACGTGGTTTTTTATTTGCATACGGTTGACCTGACCAATTGCCCCACCATCAACCGCGCATCGTCTGATTTGATAATCACTGCCTGGTCGAGCAGTTTAGGCTGGTAAATACCGATCCAGCGAGCAGCTCGATAAGTCAACACAATAGCGGCCTATAGCCAAGTTGCTGCTATGAGCAACGCCAGTATGAGGGAGGAGAGGACCCCACAAGCCATTAGCCTTGCAACGACCCAAGGGAGTATTTGCAAAACGCAAATTAGCTGCTGAACTGTTGCCGTACCTGCAACACGTCGCCTTTACACTGTGGATAAAACACAGTGGAGGCGACAAAATGTTTGGCAACAAGCAAGCAAAACGGGGCCGACTGGAACAAATGGCAAAAGTGATTGAGCGGCATCCAGAGGGCATTTCTCAAAGCGACCTGGCCCGACGGGTTGGGGTGCCCCGCTGCACCGTCAAGCGCGATCTGCCGGCGCTTGAGCAGGTCGGCATTCTGCTGGCCGAAGACAAGCGCGGGCTGCTCTCGCTGTTCCGGCGCACCCCCGCCCCAGCCCTCCCCCGCCAGCAGGAGAGAGAGTAAAAGCGTGCGAGTTTTGCAACCAATTTGCCAGATGTTTACATTTTTCGGCAACAGATGTGGTATGCTGGTTGCAATATCTGAAACGCTCTGTTGATTTGCGCCAGGAGTAACGCAAATGCTGCAACATGGTGAACAATCACACAGCAAGTTCGAGCGGCTAAACCGTATCGAGCGAATACTTTACGACGCCCCGCCAGATGGCTTGACGCCCGGCGAAATTGCCAAGCGCTGCGGCATTCATCGCACTACAGTCTGGCGAGACATTCAAGCTTTGGATGATAATGGCGTGCCCGTCTGGCACAATAATGGGCGTTATGGCATTTTGCGCGAGCGTTACATCACGTCTGTAAGGCTCAACTTGCACGAAGCAACCGCGTTATTTGTAGCCGCGCGCCTGCTATCGAGATACTCGGATGAAAACCACCCCCACGTGGCGCGGGCGATGGAAAAACTGGCCGCTGCGATGCCCAAAGATATGATGCAGCGCCATATTCAACGCGCCGCCGATCTGGTGCGACAGCGGCGCGAGCGTCCCGAATTTACCCGAATGTTGGAACGGCTGACTGAAGCCTGGGCAGAACGGAAGCGGGTGCGCCTGTGGCAACGCGCCGAAGAAAATCAACCCGCCAAAGCGCGGTTATTTGACCCATATTTTCTAGAGCCATCTGGCGTGGGGTACTCGTTGTATGTGATTGGGTTTGATTACCTGCGCCAAGACCTTCGCACGTTCAAGATAGACCGCTTGCAACGGGTTGAAGTAACCGAAGAACGGTTCGAGGTACCGCCAGATTTTGACCCGTACCGCTATTTGCACAATGCCTGGGGCATCAATTGGGGCAGCGGCGAGCAATTCGAGGTGCGGCTGCAATTTCCTCCGGGCCGGGTGACGCAGCGTGTGAAAGACAGCGAATGGCACATTACACAGCGCATCGAGGATTTGCCGGGCGGCGGCTGTGTCCTGACCGTGCGCGTGGGGGCGACGCTGGAAATGAAGCCCTGGATCAGGCAATGGGGCTGCGACTGTACCGTTCTCAGCCCACCGGAGTTGCGGCAAGAGATTGCAGAGGAGATGAAGAGGGCGGCAGAGTTGTATGAATGAGCGAAGCGGCGAATCAGCGAATAGCAATAATGGATTAATGGATCTACCATACAAGCAGGATTACATTACATAGGGCAAATAGTCAATGGTAAAAGTGAAAGACGCTTGCGATTCATAAGGAGGCAGTATGGACTATGACAATATCCGGCAAAAAGCAGCCGAGTGGATGATCGCCCGTGATTGGAAGCGAAGGACAGCTAAACGGGGTGGCTTTAATCAGAGTCTCTTTGAGCACACAATCTACGAGCTAGATGCGTTGCTCACACTTTGGCCAATCCTCTCTAAAAGTTGGGGACTGAGTGAGCAAGACTTGGCATCTCTTGCAGTTGGCTCGGTTGCTCACGATGTAGGCAAGGAAACTTCTGAATGGCAGAACTATGTTCTGGCTGAAAAAGGCCTAGTGTCCTATACACCGCATGTTGTGGAAGATTTGACCCAAGCAGCCGTAGACAGATTGTTTGAAGCATTGGGGCTGACCGGGGCACTGGACGACGCCAAAGCATTTGTGCGCTATCACATGCAGGCGACCAAAACAACCGATAGCTTGATTTTTGACGTGATCAACAAGGGCGACAAGAGCAACCGCTGGATGACGCTCTCTAATATTGTGGCCGAGATAGACAATGTTTGCTCTGCCAAAGGCTTGCTGGAAGGCGTGCGGGCGTTGGAACGCAGCTCAATCGGCAAGCACTTGAGTGTGGTCTATCACCTTGTCCAGATTCGCGGCGTATCTACGACATTATTGCACAGAGCGGCGATTGAGGCATATGGAGCGGCAGGCTGGCGGCCATTGTTACATTATAGCAATGGAACAATTTATGTGGCGAGTAGTGCTGATCAAGTTGTTGAGCCAACTATGTGCGCCATTGAGCTGCGCTTGGCTGAACTAGTTGAAACTGCGATGGGCAAGGATTTTGCCAAAGCGGTTGTCACTACAGATTTTCGCGCTTCGGCTATCGCTATGCCACCTTTATTTGATCACCGCGAAATCGAAGCGTATCTTGCCGTGGCTGGAACGCGCGTTACTGGTGGAGAGAATCGCTTTTCCAAACGAATAGAAGGTGCCAGCAGCAAAGCAGGCATTGAGAAGATGGTATGCAACTATCTCACTTTGTCAACGGGCAAGGATGTCAAATCAGTCAAGCTAGATATTCTTGTTCGAGAGAGCCAACGCATCAGCAGGGCTTACCCGGAAATGTGTGTCTTCAAGTTTTTCAAAGCCGCCATTGATGCTGAGATAGTTGGCGAAGCAGTCGCCGATGCGATGCTCGCCAAGTATGCTTCTGATTTGCCTAAACCTGGCAAAGGCAAGAAGCCAGTGAACATTACGCCGCAAATGATCACCCAGATCGAATATGACAGAACATTTGGCAAAGGAGCATTTGACGCACTGATGAAAACCTCGACACTGATGCCAGCTCGCGACATGGCCTTGACGATTGATCACTATTGGCCGCATCCCGGCAAGCGGTTTGGTTTGGATACCAAGAAGGTTGAATCCGCGCCGGATGATGCTCGACGGATTGCTTTGATCAAATCTCTAACAGGAATCGCCCAAGCTGTTTATGCTGCTCTGCCGCCCGAAAATCAACCAACCCGATCAACTGCGAAGGAGATTGCTGGCCATTTTCTGATTGATTTATTGCATCCAACGGCAAGAACCGAATGGACATCGGCGGCGCAGGAGCAGTTGACCATCTATGAGAAATCGAAAGCAAGCGCCAAGAACCCGGCGGGCGAGCATCTTTGCCCTATCTGTAACACGAGATTTGGCGTAGGCTCGGCAGCAAAGGCAGCTTTCCTGGATAAGCCAGAGTCCCACACAAACAGAGCAGTCTCACATGGCAGCCCAGGCTATATCGTCATCTGTTCTGCGTGCAAATACGAGCGATTCATCCAGCAATTGCTTCTCGGCGGCAAACCGTCCGAATTGCTGGTGTTGTTCCCACACATGAATATTGGGCAAAGGAACGGCACAGAACTGGTGGAAAAAGCGCGAGAGATGCTGAGTTGGGCAATGCTGCGGATGTCCAACGATAACGACGATCCCAACGAGCATGTTAGCTTGTCTTTGACACAAATGATCGCACGCAAGCTGTCCGAGCAGGATGTGTTTACCCTTTCGCCGCGCGCTTTGCTGGATATTTTTACCTATTCGGCTTCTGGCGATGCGCGAAAGAAAAATCGCAAGGCTCTGGAAGAGGGATTGCGCGAGAATTTCCTCGAAACAGTAGACGATCTGAACGCCAGTTGGGAAACGGATTTCAGTGATTGGGACACAGCCGTTCAGGCGCTCATTGATGGCAAGGTAACAGAGAGCACTGCGTTGGGAATCCGAGCCGACGTTTACAAACTTTATCCAACATTAAACATTGTCTGCCAAACACCCCATTTAATTCTTGTGCCATTGCTTTACCCAATGGCCGTTGGAAAGGACTCTGAAGTCAACACAGCAATTCGCAGATTGTTTGCCATGTTGATTTTAGGATTGTCGCTCGATTGTTCAGTGGCGGTTCTCAACAGCGGCGATGCAATCACATTTGAAGGAGGTGAGGGAATTGCGCGTGTGCCCAAAGTGCCTGCTTTGCGCGATCTGGTGGGTAACGAGTGGGTAAGCTTGGATCAGGCAGAAAAGTGGCTAAAAGCCATCGGCGCAGCCAGCTTGATTGCTCAAGCAACCGGCTTGCCCGAAAGGTCTAATCTGTACCAAATCCTGAGCGCCCCCACGCCGGGCCACATCTTGCGGCGCATTGAGCAACAAAGTGAAAGCGGCGCAGCTAGCTACAAACACATTCAACATCTTGAAATTTTGAAGGAGGTTATGCGATGAGAAAAGTTATCACCGTTCGCAGCGGGCGTTTTGACTTGGACAGCGTCCGCCCAAAAATCGAGAGCATTGTCATGCAATTCGACAAGTATCTCGACGAGTACCCGGTCAAGACGGCCAAGAGCAAGCATGCCGTGATGGGGCCGGTAGCAAAAATCCTGGAGCGGGCGCAAACCCGCAAGTGGGATGCGCAGGCGCTCACCGGCTATGCCTTGCGCATCCACGAGATGAATCCCAAAGCGAGGGGGTATCTTAGCCCTACTGCGCGCCAAGCATTGGAAGAAGGCACGGCTCAATTAGTAGCGTTATGCCGTGAGGTGCCGGTGACAGTAGTAGCCAAGGTCGTTGAGCGGATTGATTATAGTCTGTACTATGCCCGCCGCAAGAAAGGTATCGAGTGGCTAGAAAACACGCGCCAGATGTTTATCCGTTTCTTGCAAGACAAATACAATGACAATCTGGGCGCATTGACCGATGCCTGGGCCAAAGATGCCAAAGACATCAGCACTTTTGAAGAGATTCGTTATCCGAGCGACAAGAGCGAAACTTACAAGAAGGCCGGCGCAGCAAAAAAGAGCGACATTGACAAGTTTTGGGAACAATACGCTGATCAAGCGACACGTGAAGAGGAGGACGAAAATGCCTAAGCAAACTCAAACTACACTAGAAGGACTGGCCCTTTTGCAGCCTTATCTGGAAGACAAGCCCCATCCACTCATTGGGGCCAAGACCATTCAGTTATTACTCATCCGCGAGATTCACGACTATACCGTGCTCCGCACCGAAGAGACACGCGAACTGAACACGGTTGCCACGCCGCTTTCTATCACTCAAGATCAAGACATTCGACGTGTGGCTTTTTTGGCAACCAAACAAAAAGCCGCCGAATCGCGCCAGTTGGAATACCTGTTGCGGACGGCAACCGCGGAGGCGGGTGTCAAAGTCGAAATCCCTTGTTTCCTCAAGGATGACCTGTGTCTGGAATGTCCGCGCTGTGGGCTTTTCGGCGCGACCAATGTAAAGGCAGGTAAAGGCCAGGCCCCCAACATCAAGCACCGCATCGAGTATTCGACAGCCTTTTCGCTGCTACCGTTTGAGGACATTGAATCGGCCACGACGTTCAATGCAATCAACGATGACAAGCAAATCACTGGCCAGGCATTGGGCATACGCTATGCGGTTGTGCCAGCCTCAATCTTTCCCAGCATCGTGACGTTGCGAAGTGTGACCGAGCGAGAATTGGTGCTGACCATCAAGACGATCCTAGCTTGCAAGAGCTACGGAGCAGAGTCGCGCATTGGCGGTGACGTGCGCAATACTATCTTTGGCATTGTGACCGGATGGGAAGAAGTACTCACGCCATTAGAGTTCACGTTGGAGCTATTCGATCGCAAAGACGACATCAGCGGCGCGACAGTGAAAACGATTGCTGAGGCGTATAAACCACTTGCAGGCAATCCGGCGCGAGTGCAGGTCTTTGCGCCAGAACAAGTTGAGGCCATCGTCAAAGCTGCCACAGATATGGCGCTGGACAAGGCATTTTTGCAGGCCAGCTACAATGACATTAAAGAGTATCGCAAGGAACAAGCCAAGAAATAAACAGGAGGCGCGTTATGGAGCCAATAAAACTAGCGGACCGTGGTGTACGTTTGTTCTCTGGACGGTTGTATAACCACGACTATTTGTGGTTCTCATCTACCGAGATCAGCAAAGTGTCCACAACGCTGCCAGTGATTCACAACTATGCGCTCACCTACGCGCTTTCGTCTTTCTCGTATGCGGCATACTGGGGCAACTCGCCGCGCTACATGCAAGACTTGTCCCAGATGCCACTATACACGACGCCGGCCACGGCCGAGAACGTGCGACGAACAACCATCACGTATAACGCGGTTGATAGCCTTAGCCTGCGCACCGATGTAGGACCAAGCGTGAACACGCCCAATCTGGGCTGGCGTGTGTATCTTGATCTGATGTACGAATTAGATAATATGCCCAAGCCAACTAAAGGGTACATCTTTTATGCCTTTGTGTTTGTCAAAGAGCACGAGGCGCAGTTTGGCGATTCGCGCCCGCAGGCTGTGTTTCGCTTGGGCAAAAAGGGGACACCGGTTCGCGTGCGATGGCAAGAAGTGTCCAGTCCAGTTGCGGTGTTCCGTAAAGAACCCACGCGCCCAGGCCACTTGATCAACCCACTGGATGTAGATGGACAGGTCAAATCGTTTGACGTGGTGAACATCCCGCCGCACCTGTTATTTCGCAGCGTGGAAATTGCCGGGGACTGGTTTGTCTTTGGCGGTGGAGCGCCGATTCACCTGCCCAGGACCGTGCGCGAGCGCATCGGCGCGTAGGAAGGCACTATGAAAGTTGAAGGGTATCACCTCAGTTTGCATCAGCACCCCGGTGTCCAGCGGACGCTTTACCCGCACCAGGTTGTGATGGCGGACGAATGGGATAAGCACAAAGCGTTCTTGTTGATCACCAAGACGGGCAGTGGCAAGACAGCGGCTTCGGCACTGCCCGTTCTTTTGCAAGCAAAAGATGACTCTCACCAGCCAGAAGGTGCAGTATTCGTATATCCCACAAATGCGCTGATCGAGGACCAAGAGCGCAGTATTCGCAAGTTGATAGAAGCCGAAGGGATGAAAGCATACTCGCTGACGCCCGACAACGCCAGGGACAAGTATGGTGATGAAAAAATTGTGCTGGTGCGAGTAGATGCGGAACGCCTGGAAAAGTTTGCCAAAGCTTACGGCTTTCGCAAGCCTGATGGCTTACTCGACAAAGGACGTGCATTGGCCGAAGTGCTCAAGTTGGACAAGCACAAGATTGTGTTGGTCAATCCCGATATTCTCTATCTGGTCTACACATTGGCTTATCGCAACAGCGCCGAAGATGTGGCCTTGCTTCAGGCGTATCAAACAGTAGTGTTTGACGAGTTCCATTTGTACGGCGGCGTAGAGTTGGCGCACGCATTGTTTTTGATTCACCTGGCGCGAGCGCTCCACACTTTTCGGCGTGTGGTGTTGCTTTCGGCCACGCCAGACCAGCAGACTAGCGAGTGGATTGACCGGCTGCTCAAGCCCTATGTAATAGATGCTGCGACGACAACCGCGCGACCGCAAGTCGGCAGCCGTCCGGTAGCCCACGATATAGAATTGGAGCCAATGCCGCGCGGCCGAGATGTCGTGGAAGCAGCACGCGCCAAGATCGTCGAGTTGAGCGACACGCTCCGCGCCAAACGCGCAGAGAACCCCGACACTGAGTACATTCCCGGGGTCGTCATTCTCAATTCGGTGGTAAAGGCCATCGAATTGGAGGATGCCTTAGTAGAAAGCGGGTTTGCGCGAGACGAAATTGCGCCCATTCGTGGCCTCTCGTCGCGCGCGGCCCGTGATGTGCGCGGCAAGACGCTCGTTATTGGCACGTCGGCTATCGAAGTTGGCATAGATTTTAAATGCGATTACCTGGTATTCGAGGCAGGCGACGCCGCATCATTCATGCAGCGGTTCGGGCGTGTGGGGCGCCACCAACCTGGCACGGCGTACCTGTTGGAAAGCAATCGTATCTCTGAAGCCATCGCTTCGTTGCCCGTCGTCAGCCGCACCGAGTTGGAAAAGCAGGTGTACACGCTTTACGAAATTGCCGATGCGCGTCCCTGGTTCGTCGGCGCGACCATGGGCATGTTCGCCGTGTTCGCGCAGGCCAACCTGTTCCGTCGCCGCGTCAAAGAAACGCGCCACGCCAATCCTGAATACGTGACAGCCGTTGAAAAGTGGATAGATGGTGTGTTGGACGATTACGCTTCCAAACTACAGATAGAACGCAAGCTAACCCAGGTTCGGAAAATGTACGAACGCATGGAGAAGGGGGGCAAGCACGATCAGTGGATTAAAGACTATGAGGCAATTGATTCATTCCGCACGTCATTGCCGAGCGAGAATGTTTTTGACTGGCAGGAGGCCGACCGGCGCGGGAAGCACCTTGCATCATACAGCGTTGACCTGTACACGTTAATCCAGCGGGCACATAGCTTTCGCTTCAAGGAAGGCAAGGGCAGCTTGCCCGGCCGGATGATCGTTTATGGTGGATGGGAAAAGTCTCATTACACATACTTCAATCAGGTTTTTACCGACCAAGACTGCGGCAGGCTCAAGAGCACCAAAGATCACCCCGATATGTTGCTATTTCGAGACGGCCACTTGACTTCGGCTTCCCACTTAATGGTCAAGCCCAAGTCGCACATCTTTGTCGTGTTGCCTAAAGACTATCGGCAATTCACAGACTGGCGCATGGCAGTCTTTCCCTGCGGGGAGTATATCGTAGCGTTTGATGGCGATGCGCTGTTGCTGAAAGAGATTTTTGACCGAGAGAAAACGAGTGCCCTGTAACCCGTTCCAGCAAATCCTTTACGCTGTACGAACGGAGCGGTTAAAAAGCGAATCAGCGAGCCGCTTTTTCACTGACTCGCTGATTCGCCGTTAGCTTGCACAATGGCCGCGTATGTCGGAACGGCGGAGCCTGGCTGAATCATTCCAGCGGCGGATGCAGGCCAGCGCTGACCCACACGCGGCGGGCGCGCACCAACCAGTCATTATTCAGTCGAAGCGCTTTGACGGTGGCTCGGCCAATGGCTGTTTGCCCAATGATGCGCAAGCCGTCATCGCTCCAGGCCAAGTGCTTGTGCCAGTCTTGCGCGCAGGGATTGAACAGCGGCACGCTTTCGCCGGTTTGGGGATCAATGGCATTCAGCCGCGCGCCTTTGAACTCGTTGCAGCGATAACAGCACAGGGCAAGGTTGTTCACCTCTGTTGCGCCGCCAGCCTTTTGTGGGATAACGTGGTCAATGACCATCGGCACGCCAACCAGTTCGGGGCTGTGGCAATAGCAACACCGATGGTGGCCGCGTTCTGCCACCTGCTGGCGCAGGCGGGCGGGGATAGTTTTGCGTTGGGGCATAATGGCTCTAGGCGCCAGCAGAAAGGGTGTGCCCGCGCCACTTTAGTATCGCCAGGGCGAACGATTTGCGGAAAACGCGCCGGTCGGTTTCAGCTCGGAGACTTTCCAGTTCCTCTTGCTCGTTTTTGTTCAGCGCGCCGGCAGCGTTTTTTTGCAAAAGGCGCTGATGCCGCCGCCATTGCTTGGCGTCAAGCTGGCTCTGCGTAATTGCCCACAAATCATCATCGCTCAAACGGGTCAAAGCAGATAGTTCGTCTTGCAGTTCGGCGGGCGCGTCTTCCAGCGACGGCGGAACATTGCCGCGAATGGTTTGCAAGAGCACATCGTCCATTGTTTGGTTAGTCAAGGCAGCCGCATGTTCCAGGCGACGGTAGAGCGCCTGGGGCAATTGGATGGTCACAGTTTGCAAGGTCATGCTTTTCTCCTTGCGCTAATTATACAATTGTTTGGTTCTATATGTCAATCACGTCACATCACGATCCGAATTCAGGATACAGGAGAATAACCGATGAAACATTTTACGGCCCACCAATTGCGTTTCGAGTGTGAAATAGTCGAGCCGCTCTATTTGAACGAACACACCGGCAGCGCCATTCGGGGGGCGTTTTATCACGCCTTGCTGAACGGCTTTTGCATGAACCGCCAGGCGCGCGCCTGCAACGAGTGCCCGCTGGCAGCCACATGCCCGGTGGCCTTTTTGGTCAGCACGCTCGATCCCCAATCTGATCGGGGAGCCAATGTGCCCAGGCCCTACACTGTGCAACCGCCTCTAAACGGCAAAATAGATTACGGGCCGGGCGAGGTATTGACCTTTGGGTTGACAATGTATGCCCGCGCGCTGAGCTTGTTCCCCTACGTGGTGCTGGCTATCCAGCGATTGGAAAGCGGCGGGTTGGGCAAGCGCGCGCCAGAAAACGCCTACCGGCGGGGGACGTTCCACGTGCGTCAGGTGTGGGCAGAAAACCCGCTGACAGGCGAGCGGCAGCCGGTCTTGAAGCAAGGTGAGCAGATGGTGCAGGTGCCAGATATTCCCATTACAAACGAGCAAATTTCAAATTGCAGATTCCAGATTCCAGATTGCAGGCGAGTGACGATCGAGTTGTTGACGCCGCTGCGATTGGTGGACGAGGGGCAGTTGGTCAAGCAGTTTGCGTTCAGGCCGTTTGCGCAAAGGTTGCACGGGCGCTTGAAACAACTGGCGGCGGCCTTTTCAGACACGCCGCTGCTGGCCGACTTTAGGCAAGTGATGGCGCAGGCCGAGGCAGTGCGCGTGGTCAGCGATGAAACGCGCTGGGTGGAATTGGAAAGCTATAGCACGCGCCTCAAGCGCGCCACGCCCATCGGCGGGCTGGCAGGGCAGGTAACCCTGGAGGGTGAGTTGGAACCGTTTTGGAATTGGTTGGCGTGGGGGCAGTTTACGCATGTGGGCAAGGACGCCGTGAAAGGGAATGGGTGGTATCGAATCAGCAAAGAGGCGAATCAGCGTGAAGGAGGGCAGCGATGAATTATGAAGAGTGGGAAGTGGATGTCCACGAGCGCGTGAAAAAGGAGCCGATCTGGCAATTTGTGGGCTATCGCAAAGCATTGTTCTTTTACGACCTTGTATGGCAAGACTGCGCAAAGCTGATGCAAGACGCGCGTGGCCGAGCGGTGGCCGAGCAAGTGATTCGCAGCGCCGGCTCTATCAGCGCGAACTTGGAAGAGGGTCATGGGCGCGGTTATGGCAAACAACGTAATTGGTTTTTCACAGTGGCCGTTGGTTCGGCCCGCGAGAGCAAAGGCTGGTATTGGCGTGGCCAGCAGCTTTTATCGCCAGAGGTGTTAAACCATCGCCTGGCTTTGGCCGACGAGGTTATTGCTTTGATTGTCACCGAACTCGATTACCAACGTCACCGCTGATTCGCTGACTCGCTGACTCGCTGATTCGCTATTGGAGGTCCAATGTCTATTCTTCAGCATCTTATCATAGACCAGTTTGGCGCATATATAGGCAAACATTCCGAGCGGCTGCAAGTGAGCAAGGGCAAAGAGATGCTGGCCGAAGCGCCGCTGATGCACCTGGAGCAAGTGCTGGTAAGCGGGCGCGGGGTGAGCCTTTCGACCGACGCCATAGCCGCCTGCGGCCAGGCCGGCATCCCCATCTTTGTGATTGACGGGCGCGGGCGGCCGCTGGCCTCGTTTTACGCCGCCGGGCTGACAGGCACAGTGCAGACCCGCCGGGCGCAATTGCTGGCCTTTGGCGACCAGCGGGGCATTTTGCTGGCCAAGGCTTTTGCCTGCGGCAAGATTGCCAACCAGGCCGCCTTGCTCAAGTACATGGCTAAATATCGCAAAGAGGCCAACCCTGAACTCTATCGCGCCTTGCGAGCGAGCGCCGGCCAGGTGCTTGAGCACGTGGAGCAAGTGAAACGATTGGAAGCGGCCAAGATAGACGATGCGCGCTTTCAGTTGCTTTCGGTCGAGGGGCGCGCGGCGCAATGCTATTGGAGCGCCGTCAAGTTGGTGGCGCCGGCAGAGCTAGGCTGGCCGGGGCGCGTGACACGTGGCGCAAAGGACGCATTGAACTCGGCGCTGAATTACGGCTATGGCATCTTGTACGGCCAGGTAGAGCGAGCGCTGGTGCTGGCCGGGCTAGACCCCTACGCCGGATTCATCCACGTAGACCGGCCCGGCAAGCCCAGCCTGACGCTGGATCTGATTGAAGAATTCCGGCAGCCGGTGGTAGACCGCGCCGTGCTGGGCCTGGCCAACAAGGGCTTTGAGTTCAAACAAGACGAAAACAAAATGCTGGCTCCAGACGCCCGCCGGGCCTTGGCCGAAAAAGTGTTGGAGCGATTGGAAGAAAGCGCCGAACGCTACGAAGGCAAAAAACAAGCGCTGCGCGTCATCATCCAAAGCCAGGCGCGGCACATGGCCACCTTTTTGCGCGGCGACCGGGGCAATTACGAGCCATTCGCCTGTAGCTGGTAATTCGCCAACTCGCTGATCCGCTCATGCAAACGCTGGTAGTATACGACATCCCCAACGACCGGGTGCGCGGCAAGATCGCCGATGTGTGCAAGGACTATGGGCTGGACCGCATCCAGTACAGCGCTTTCCTGGGCAATCTCCAACGCACCCACCAGGAGGAACTGCTCAAAAAGATCGCCGCCAGGCTGGGCCAGCGCCCCGGCAAGGTGCACCTGTTTGGCATTTGCGAAAAAGATTGGCAATTGAGGTTGGTGATTGTGCAAGAGGCCAGAGAGAGCGAAGAAGCGAACGGCGAAGAAGCGAATAGCGTTCCCGCCGATTCGCTAACTCGCTAACTCGCTGACTCGCTGATTCGCTGACTCGCTGATTCGCTAACTCGAGAGGCAAAAGATGGAAACCATAGAGCAATTGACATTCACCGTGACAGACCTCAAGCAATCCGAGTACTGCCCGCGCATCGTCTACTATACCTACTGCCTGCCGCTGCTGCGCCCCACCACCTTCAAAATGCAAGCCGGCGCGCAGGCGCACGAAACCGCGCCAGAACTGGAAAAGCGGCGCAGCCTGAGGGCATACCGCTTGAGCGATGGCGAGCGCGAGTTTGACGTGTGGCTGGAATCGGCCGCCCTGGGCCTGCGCGGGCGGGTGGATATGGTCATCGCTCGACCCTGTGAGCTGATCCCGGTGGAATACAAAGATTCGCCCGGCCGGGGCGGGCCAGGCTGGACGCTGCAACTGGCGGCCTATGGCGTGATGCTGGAACAAACGCGCCAGACGCCGGTCGAGCGCGGCTTTATCTATTACATTCCCCAGCGCCAGGCCCGCCAGTTTGCCCTGACGCCGGAACTCAAGGCCAGGGTGCCCACGGTAACCGACGAGCTGCGCCAGATGGTTGACCAGGAACGCATGCCCCCGCCGATAGGCCAGCGCGCCAGGTGCAGCGCGTGCGAATTTCGCCGCTTTTGCAACGATGTCTAGTTTCGCAAATCGGCGGGGTTTTGGAGCAAAAAATGATTTGCGAAAGAATTGCGGCCCAGCCTGCCCCCCAAGAGCGATTTTTATACTTGAAAAAGGGCTTTTTTTAGGGTAAAATCGGGGTTGCAGTCCCACGATCCGAGGTCAGGATACTGAAAGTTGGCTCTCGCTGCAAGTGATACTCGCGTCGTCGCCAGTTGCAGTCCCACGATCCGAGGTCAGGATACTGAAAGCCATCAGCCGGTGCCTGGCCGTCGCCGCCGCCTTGGATGTTGCAGTCCCACGATCCGAGGTCAGGATACTGAAAGCAGAATACCTAGGGTTAGCCATATTGTCATAGCCGGGTTGCAGTCCCACGATCCGAGGTCAGGATACTGAAAGCCGGCGGCCACGTGGGCGCGCGATCTGATGACCTCGAGTTGCAGTCCCACGATCCGAGGTCAGGATACTGAAAGATATATGGATTCAGAGGATGTTGCATCTTAAAGTGCAGTTGCAGTCCCACGATCCGAGGTCAGGATACTGAAAGCTTTCCAATCAAAGTGCCTGCCGATGACTCGCTCTGGTTGCAGTCCCACGATCCGAGGTCAGGATACTGAAAGTGCTGGGAGCAAAGATAGACGCTCTCGATAAGGGACTGTTGCAGTCCCACGATCCGAGGTCAGGATACTGAAAGCTTTCCCGCGCCTTTGACGATGACATAGTCCTCCATGTTGCAGTCCCACGATCCGAGGTCAGGATACTGAAAGGCCAGACGCGGCAGCTTGCACTTGCGACAAAATCGCGTTGCAGTCCCACGATCCGAGGTCAGGATACTGAAAGCAAACTGCATCACGGCCTCAACAACACCCATAATCTTGTTGCAGTCCCACGATCCGAGGTCAGGATACTGAAAGCCAGGGCAAAACTCCTTTGTGGCGTGGGGTCAGATGGTTGCAGTCCCACGATCCGAGGTCAGGATACTGAAAGAATGGCTGAGATGGTCAGGCGAGCGTCCATTTGGATGTTGCAGTCCCACGATCCGAGGTCAGGATACTGAAAGTCGTGATACCCCGTTCCCCACCCGTCCTCGCCATAGGTTGCAGTCCCACGATCCGAGGTCAGGATACTGAAAGACCGCCTGGGCCTGAGTGGCCACCTGTAGCATTGTTTGTTGCAGTCCCACGATCCGAGGTCAGGATACTGAAAGCCAGATAAAACGCCAGAGCCAGGAGAAACAGATGGGTTGCAGTCCCACGATCCGAGGTCAGGATACTGAAAGTCCAGAAACGCTCGCCGGCTGCTTCCCAATCCGTGCGGTTGCAGTCCCACGATCCGAGGTCAGGATACTGAAAGTTCATATACAGATTATGTGTACAATAAGAGTATATCAAGTTGCAGTCCCAC
>JBGSMF010000158.1:0-28883 GCA_041740315.1 Thermoflexales bacterium | reverse complement strand
AAAACTCATAGGCAGGTATCCCTACACCTGCACTTGCGCCAAGCGCCAGCGCAGGTGCAAGCCTGCCCTGGGCGGGCAGTCCAGGGTGTACCTGCCGCTACCGTATGGGGATACGGTAGCTACGCAGGTTTTGAGACAGGCACTAGTATAATTCAAGCTGGGCACAAGTCAACAAGCGCCCAGCCATATCCCAATTGTTTAAATCAGTAGTATAATAATAAACTCAACAAGGAGAGCAGGCCGTGACCAAGAGACGCATCTTGATCATTGATGATGAGCCGCTCATTCGTCAAGCCTTGGCAGAATATTTGATGGGGCGCGACTATGCGGCAGCCACAGCGGCCAATGGAGCTGAAGGGCTAGACTTGGCTCGGGCAGAGCAGTTTGATGCCGTGCTGGTTGATCTGCGCATGCCCTGCATAGACGGGCTGGAAACGATTGCCACCCTCGAAGCAGAACAACCCCACCTCCCCTTAATCGCCATCTCTGGCGCGGGCGCGCTGAGCGATGCCATTCAAGCCATACGGCAAGGCGCGTGGGATTACCTGGCCAAGCCTATTGAAGATATAGATCAAATCACACTCACCCTCGAGCGCGTCTTGGACAGGGCCCGCCTGATCGCCGAACGTGACCGTTACCAGCGCGAACTGGAACGGATCAATAACCAACTGGAAGCCGAGGTGGCCCAGCAAACCCAAGAGCTACGCGCGCAAAACCGGCTGTTGGTCGCCGTGAACTATGTGTCGTATGCCATCACCAGCGCCCCAGACCTGGGCACAACCCTCAACCGCGCTGTGAACACCGCCATCAACGCCGTTCAAGCCGATGGAGGCATGATCCACCTGCTCAACCCAGCCACCAACCACCTAGTCGTTGCCGTGGCACATTCGCTATCGCGTTCTTACCTGGCCTCGGCGCGGGCCATCCCGCTTGGGCAAGGCCTGATTGGCGCGGTAGCCGCCAGCGGGTTTCCTAACGCCAGCCAAGACATGTCAACCGACCCCTGGCTGGCGCCTTTGGAAAATGAGGGCTTTCAAACCTTCCTAGGCGTGCCGCTGCGTTCGGGCGACCAGGCAAACAACAAGCACCCCGTTGTGGGCGTCTTGGGAATTTTGGCGCGCACTGAACACGATTATGGCGCTCAAGAAATAGATTTGCTGGCCGCCATCGGTAACCAGGTAGGCATGGCCGTGGCCCGCGCCCAGTACGCTGCGGACCTAGAGCAAGCCAATGCCGAACTGGAACGCGCCAACATCGAACTGCGCCACATGGACAATCTGCGGGAGCAATTCATTCAAAACGTGGCGCACGAACTGCGCACTCCTCTGACCATGGTGCTCGGTTATGTAGAGATGCTGACGCAAAACGACTTGGACCAAGAAGAGCGCGCCAAGGCCACCTTGGTGGCCTTTAAGCATGTGCAAAAGCTAACTGCGCTGGTCGAGTCTGTCACCACCCTTCAAGACCTCAAAGGCCAGGCGATGAACATGGGACCAATTCAAATTACGGCGCTGCTCCAAACCGCCTCACAGATGATTGCTCAACGCGCCTTGGCTTTAGGCATTGAGATACACACTATCTGCCCGCCAGGGTTGCCGCCGGCGCAAGGGGATTTTACCCGTCTAGCGCAAGCCATCCACCAATTGCTAGACAACGCCTGCAAGTTTTCTCCTGGCGGCAGCACAGTCACGCTTGACGCCCAACTAGCCCCAGCCGGTGACGCCATCTGCATCTCGGTGACCGACCAGGGCATTGGCATCTCCTCCCAAGAGCACAACCACATCTTTGACCATTTTTACCAGATAGATGGCAGCACCACCCGGCGTTATGGGGGCACCGGCTTGGGGTTGGCCATTGTCAAAGAAATTGCCCATGCGCACAAAGGACAGGTGATAGTGACAAGCCCGCTGGTCGCGCCAGAGGGTGTTGCTGACACGGCAGGGCAAGGCAGTAAATTGACCATCGTATTACCATTGCAAAACTGAGGGATAGCGGCAAAGATGGATTGGCTGAAAAGATATTTTGCAGCTCCAGTCTTTGAAGACGAAGACAAAACGCGCACAGCCCGCCTGCTCAATGCCATCATGTTGGGCATCTTGGCGTTGGCTGCGTTGTCTGCCATCGCAGCGCCATTTATCTACACCAACCCGCTGCCCCTCTGGTTGAGCGACATCATCGCTTTGCTGTTCTGGCTGGGAACAGCATGGCTGGCGCGGCGCGGCCAGGTGCGCCTGGCTAGCTTTATTTTCCTATCTGCGCTGTGGCTCATCGTCGTCTATATAATGCTGGTGTATGGTGGGTTGGATGCATCGGCCCAAGGCACCTATATCGTCCTTACCTTTGCCGCCGGCCTGCTGCTGGGCGCGCGCGCCGGGGTAGGCTTTGCCGCTGCCAGCTTTTTGTTCATTCTACTAGTGTTTGCCCTTGAAGCTAACAAATTGCTGCCGTCATCGCTCCTCCCCCCCAGCGTGATTACCACATGGATTGGAATAGCCACCAACCTGGTTTGGGGCACCCTGCTGCTCTATCTGGCGCTCCACAGCATCAACCACGCTATCGCGCGAGCGCGCCGCAGCGAACATGACCTGACGCAGATCAATTGCCAGCTCAAGGCAGAGATTGCCGAACGCGCGCAGGCAGAACAAAAACTGCGCGACAGCGAAGAATATTTTAGGGCGCTCATCGAGCACGCCTCTGATCTCATCACCGTCACCAACCCCGATGGCAGCATCCGCTATGAAAGCCCCGCCATTCACAGGCTATTCGGCTACGAGCCAGGGGAACTGGTCGGCAAGACCGCGCTGGAATATATCCACCCGGAAGATGCAGATAAAGCCACCCAGGCGCTGGCCCATGCCATGAGCTCGGCCAGCGTCCAGCACATGGAAATGCGCTTTAGGCACAAAGATGGGTCGTATCGCGTGCTTGAAGGGATGGCCCACAATTTGCTCGATAACCCCACCGTGGCCGGTATTGTGACCAATTCCAGAGATATTACCCATCGCAAGCAGGCCGAAGAGCAACTGCGCCTGCTCTCAACCGCCATTGAACAATCGAGTGAAGGCATTGCCATTTCCGATTTGGGAGGCTATCTGCTATTCACCAATTCGGCCTTTGCGGCTGCCCACGGCTATACGCCAGAGGAACTGTTTGGGAAGCATTTGTCCATTTTCCACACACCAGAGCAACTGCCGGTCATGCAAGCAGCCAAAAAGCAAACACAGACAACAGGCCAGTTTAGCGGAGAGTTATGGCATGTGCGGCGCGACGGCGTTGTTTTTCCCACCCACATGCACAACTCGCTGCTGCGTGACGAGCAAGGCCAGCCGGTAGGCATGATCAGCACACTGTGCGATATTACGGAGCAGAAACTGGCCGAATCTCAAAGAGAGGCTGCGCTCAAATCGCTGCAAGAAAGCGAAAAACGCTACCGCGCCCTGGCAGAAGCGGCGCACGACATGATCTTTATCATTGACCGTCAAGGTTATGTGCGCTATGCCAATAGCTTTGCCGCAAAGCAATTTGAGCACAAGCCTGAAGCCATGATAGGCCAGCCAACCCGGCAGCTCTTTCCCCCTGAGGTGGCCGAACGCCAGGCTGGCAATATGCAAAAGGTTCTAGACACCGGCCAGCCTGTTTATGTAGAGGCCAAGACCACCTTCCCCGAACACGAACTGTGGCTGGGCACGTGGTTGGCGCCCATTCAAGACAAAACGGGCCAGGTGACGGCAGTGTTGGGGGTGTCGCGCGATATTACGCATCACAAACTGGCCGAGGTAGCCCTGCAAGAGAGCGAAGAGAAATATCGCACCGTCGTCGAGACCTCTGTTGACGCCATCTTTCTAGAAACGCTGGAAGGCCAGATACTCGATTGCAACACCGCCGCCTGCAAAATGTATGGCTATACCAAAGATGAATTGCTCGGGTTAACGGTGGCCGATTTGGTGCCAAAAGATATTGCAGCTACCCTGCCAGATGTCATCGAAAAGGAATTGCAAAACGGCAGCTTGTTCACCGAGGCGCGCTACAAAAGAAAAGACGGGCGCATAGGCCCTTGCGAGGTCAGCATCCAACTCATTACGCTTGGGCAAGATCATCGCGTTATTGTGTTTATCCGCGACATCACCGAGCGCAAGCTGGCCGAAGACGCCATGCGGTCAAGCCAGCAGTTTTTGCAAAATATCTTTGAGGCGATTCAAGACGGCATCAGCGTTCTAGATACTGATCTTAGAATACTGTCTGTCAACCCCACCATGCAGCGATGGTATGCCCACGCCGTTCCGCTAGAGGGCAAACTCTGTTACCACGCTTACCATGGGCGCTCTGAACCGTGCGAGATCTGCCCATCGCGCAGGGCCATCGAGCAAGGGACGCCCCAGATGGATATTGTGTCGCTGACAGGGCCAGAAGGGCGGCGCGGCTGGCTGGAATTGCACGCCTTCCCGCTACAAGGTCCGGCAGGCCACACAAGTGGCGTGGTGGAATATGTGCGCGATATCACCCAGCGCCAGCAGGCCGAAGATGGCCTGCGCCAATACGCCGCCGAGCTGGAAACGCGCAACGAGCAATTGGACGCCTTTGCCCGCACCGTGGCCCACGACCTCAAAGGCCCACTGGGGTATATGATTGGCTTTGCCGATGTCTTGGAACAAGACTATGCGACCCTGCCATTCGAAGAGGCTCGCCGCCACCTGCGCACCATCGCTCGCAGCGGGCGCAAGATGAACAGCATCATCAACGAACTGCTGCTGCTGGCCGAAACGTTCAAAATCGATGTGGAATTCCAATCGCTCGACATGGAAAGTGTGGTTCTTGAAGCCGTCCACCGGCTGAGCGGGATGATTGACGAGTACCAGGCCGAGCTTGTCATTCCCGACTTTTGGCCCACAGCCAAAAGCTATGGGCCATGGGTCGAGGAAGTGTGGGTCAACTATATCAGCAATGCCCTCAAATATGGCGGCAAACCGCCACGCATAGAACTGGGCGCAACCCCCCTCCCTGGCCCTCCCCCGCCAGCAGGGGGAAAAGAGGGGGGGGTGGTGCGTTTTTGGGTGCGCGATAATGGCGCCGGCATCCCAATGGAAAAACAAGCCCAACTCTTTACCCCGTTTACACGCATTGACCAGATCTACTCTAAAGGGCATGGCCTGGGCTTGTCTATTGTGAGCCACATTGTGCAAAGACTGGGCGGACAGGTGGGAGTAGAAAGCCAGGAAGGAAACGGCAGCTTGTTTTGGTTCACGCTGCCAGCATAAAATAGAAACCAGGTTTCTGGTAGAAACCTGGTTTCCGAGTCGTCAGAAGCCATCAGAAATCGTCACTTGCCCAGCCGCTTTTTCATCTCTTCGGCCAAGGCCGGCGCAAGCTGGAACAAATCGCCCACGGCGCCATAGCGCGCCAGCTTGAAGATGGGCGCTTCGGGATCTTTGTTGATGGCCACAATGAGCTTGGCCGTGCGCATGCCGGCTTGGTGTTGGATGGCCCCGCTGATGCCGCAGGCAATGTACAGGTCAGGCGAGACGGTCTTGCCGGTCTGCCCCACCTGGTGCGCATAAGGAATCCAGCCGGCATCCACCGCCGCGCGGCTGGCCCCCACTGCGCCGCCTACCGCCAGCGCCAAATCACGAATCGGCGCAAAACCTTCGGGGCCGCCCACGCCGCGCCCGCCAGAGACAATGATGCGGGCATCGGCCAGGTTTACCTGCCCCTCGGCCACAATCCACTCGCTCACCTTGCCGTCAATGGCGTCTTCGGCCAAAGCCGGGGGCACGCTCACCACCTGGCCAGCGCGGCCTGCATCGGCTTCCGGCTTTGGGAAAGCGCGGCTGCGAATGCTGATGATGACAGGCGCGCGCACCGGCTCTACCACCGCGTTGAGCTTGCCGGCATAAATGGGGCGTGTCACCACCAGCTTGCCGGCTTGCAACTCTACGCCGGTGCAGTCGGCAATGCCGCCCACGTGCAGCTCCGCTGAGAGCGCCCCGCTCATCTCTCGCCCGCGCGAGGTGGCGCCCATCAAGATGGCCGTCGGTTGCTCCTCAATCGCCAACTTGGCCAGCACAGCCAGATATGGCTCAAGGCGATACTCGGCCAGCGTGGCATCGTCACACACAAAGACCTTGTCGGCTCCATAACCCATGGCCTCTTTGCCCAGCGCCTCGATCCCATGTCCCAACACGCAGGCCATCACCTGTCCGCCGGTGCCTGCCGCCAGCGCGCGCGCCAGGCCGATGGCCTCCCAGGCCACCGCAGCGGCCTGGCCCTTGAACTGTTCAACCCAGACAAAAATATTGTTGCTCATAGAATCTTCTCCGCCATGATCTTGTCGGCCAGCGCGGCGGCAATTTGCGCCGGGCTGTCACCGGTGACGATATCACACGCGCCTTCGCGCGCCGGCGGCGGGAACACGCGCGTCCATTGCACAGCCGCCGCCAGCTTGTCGGCCTCTGCGCCAATATCGGCAACAGACCAGGTGGGCACACTGGCCTTGGCCGCCTTGCGAATGCCCATGAAGGAGGGATAGCGCGGCTCGTTGATGCCTTTGACCACCGACATCACCACCGGCAATTTGCTAGAGATCACCTGCTTACCCTCCTCCAGCAAACGCTCTACGGTGATGGTCTTGGCGTTCGGGTCAATCTCGCGAATCTTGGACACATAGGTCAGCAAGTTGTAACCCAGGTAGCGCGCCACCGAGGCGCACGTCTGGCCGCTTTGCGCGTCAATGGAAGCCTGGCCAAACAAGACCATATCGGCCTGGCCGATCTTTTTGATCGCCTGACCCAGCACATAGCTTGTCACCAGCGTATCGGCCACAGCCAGGGCCGGGTCTGAAATGAGAATGGCCTCTTCACACCCCATAGCAATAGCGGTCTTGAGCGCCTCTTTGGCGCTGTCTTTGCCCATCGTCAGGGCCGAGGCCGTGCCGCCATGTTTTTCCTTCAGCTTCAGTCCTTCCTCCAATGCATACTCGTCGAAGGGATTGACCACCAGCGGTGAATCGCCCCACGACACCTGGCCGTCAGCGCCTACCGTCAGCGTGGCGGCAGAATCTGGAACCTGTTTGATGCAGATCACAATACGCAAGACACACCTCCAAAGTTTAAGGATTTAAGGTTAAGGGTTAAGATTAAGGATAAGGATAGTTTATCACATTTTTGGCTGAACGCCATTCAGCCAATGACTGCCGGTCAGTTTTACGGCCCCACCGTCCCGGTCTGCGCCAGCACCACACCGCCAGCATCCAGCAACTGCAAACCGAGCGCGCCGCCGCCTGGCTGCCATGTCAAATTCGCCGGCTCGCCGGGGCCCAGGGTCACTGTCCACTCGGCTGCCACCTGCTGGTTTCGCCACAACTTGATGCGGGCGTTGCTCAGGTTGATACTGGTTGCCACGCCCACCTGCACGCTGCTGCCTTGGTCGTCAAGGCGCAGCGTGGCAAGCTCGTTGGCGTAATCATAGCGCCCCCCCAGGCCACTGACCGGGTACCATCGCTCGGTCCAACTCAGTGTTGCGCCAGATGCCAAGGTAGCCTGATCGGCAAAGGTAGGCGATACCCCGCCCCACAACTCGAAATAAGCGCTGTCGTCGTCGGTCCAAATGCTGCTATCTAGCCCGCGCCCGGTGAAAAATTTAACCCCGCGCGCAAACAGCGTCGGAAAGATGCGCGCCACGCCAAAATCGGCCGCCGTATCATAGGCGCCGGCAAAACTGGCGCTGGCATTAGGATAGGCAAACACCCCCAGCCAGCCCTGCAAGTTGCCCACCACGCTCAAGTCAATGCTGTTGTAGATGGGCCAATCAATCACGGTGTAGGGAGCAGGCAAACGAGGATCACCCGTAGAATGGATCTCGGCCAGCGTGGTAGGCATGATGAGGTGGGTGCTATCAGCAACGTGATTATTTGAAAAGGCCAGCATGGCATTCAGCCAAAACTTGAAATCTTGCGCTGCGCCGGTATGGTTGGCGATTTGGGGTTGGATGATTAGATAGTTGTGCGCGCTGTCCAGGCTAAGGGTCACCGTCACATCCAGCCCAGTGCGGTCTTCGTGGTCGCTGACGGTGATGGCATTTGTGCTGGTGATGACATCCCACGGGCGGTATTCGTTCAGCCCGTGCTCGTCGGTGGGCAGGCACCACTCAATGCCGCCGGTCGCCAGCCACCATCCCCGATAGCCCCACGGCGTCGGCTTGATGACGGGGTTGCTATAGGCAATTGCCCGCCCGGTGGTCTTGTCTACCCAAGAATAAACCCGCCCGCCCAATTCTGGCAAAACCGTTACCCGCACATAGGCATTTTCCAGCACGATGGCGCGGTAGCTGTGCTGCGCCTTGGGGCCGACCTGATCAAAGTCAAGGTAATGATAGGGGTAAATGGGATCCCAGGGATTAGAAAGAACGAGCGCGCGCTGGTAATCGGCAGTGAGAAGCGAGAGGGTCGTTTCGTGCACCCGCACATCTGGCAGGGATAAAGTATTGCGCATCACCACGGGCAGATAAATGGAATAACGAGGAAACTCGTCTGCGCCAATATCAATACCTTGCCCGCCCGGCCGGACCTGGCCTTCAAAATCATGGGGCACCTTTACACTGTTATCACCGGCATCTACCAGCGGCGATTCCTCTACAAGGTGATAATCGCCGGCGGCCCAATTGACAAACTGTGGATTCAGCGTCAGGTCAGTTGCGCCAGCGGATTGGCCATAGACATTAATCGTATTGCTATAATAATCGTTATGAGAAAGCGCCGCCGCGCAGCCACTGGCAACCGTGATGGCAACGCTGTGGCCTGCGATGATGTTATTGACCAGTGTGACCTGCATACTGGGCAGGCTGCTTCTCAGCAAAGCCACTCCCTCTTGCCCGCCGCCCTGGTTATTGTTGGACAGCGTGTTGTTGATCAATTTGACAGCCGGGCTGTCAAAGATGTACACACCGCCGCCGTCGCGTGTGGCGCTATTGTGAGCGATGATGTGGTTGGTCAATGTCACGGGAACAGAATCGCCCCGAATGCAGACCCCCCCACCCTCACCGGCTACGACGGTATTGCTGAGAATGTGGTTGGCATCTAGCCTGGGGGCGGCCTGGGTATACAGGTAAAGCCCCCCACCCCGCACAGCCGCGCCGTTGCCCACCAGCCAGTTGCGGGCAATATCACCCACCGAAGACTGGACAAAAATGCCGCCGCCATAATTGGCAGTGTTCTCGTCAATGTGGCTATCTGTCACGTGCATCACGGGGCCGTTGTAGGCATAGGCCAGGCCTGGCGCGCGAACGGCATCATCACCGCTGAGACGGCTGGAATCCAAAGCCGAAACAAGCTGGGTATCCAGATATACCCCCCCACCCCATGTGATGGCAACATTGTGGGTGATCCAGTTGCCCGCCATCGTTCCGCCGGATGATTGAACAAACACGCCGCCGCCCCAACCGGCCGTGTTGTGGGTGATGGCGCTCTCGCTCAAATGAACGGCAGGGCTTTCAGAAATGTACATGCCGCCGCCGTCTGTGGATGCAACATTGTGGGCAATGGTGTGGTTTGTCAACGTCACAGGCATCGTAACATCCATCCCGCGCTTGATGCAAATCCCCCCACCCTCGCCGGCCGTGACCGTGTTGCTCAAAACCCAATTGTTATCCAGCGTGGGGGCCGCCTGGCGGTACACATACAGTCCCCCGCCCCGTGTAGCGGCGACATTATCCGTAATCCAATTATCCGCAATCGCGCCCGCGGCAGATTCCACAAACACGCCGCCGCCATAAATGGCCTCGTTCCCGCCAATCTGGTTGGCGGTGAAATCCATTGTGGGGGCAGCGGCGGCAGCAAGCGGCTCCAGGCCATCATCGGCCCAATGCGCCAAAGCGAGCGCCCCCGCCGCCTGCGCGTACAAATACACGCCGCCTCCCCGTGTGACGGCAACATTGTGCGTGATCCAATTGTTTGCCGCAACGCCGCCCGAAGCCTCAATCGAGACTCCCCCGCCGTGCAAGCCAAGGTTGTGCGAAATGCGGTTATCAACCAGGCGCACATCCGAACTGAGCGCAACGTACACCCCCCCGCCGTTGCGCCCGGCGTGGTTGTAAGCGATGAGGTGATTGGTCAGCGTCACAGGCAAAGAATTACCCCGAATGCCCACGCCGCCGCCGTCGCCCTGCGTCACAGTATTGCTGATGATGGTATTGCCGTCCAATACCGGCGTAGCATTGAGATAAAGATACAACCCGCCGCCGCGCGTGACGGCCTCATTGCCGGCAATCCAATTGCCGCTGATAACGCCTGTGGCGGCCAGGACAAACGCGCCCCCGCCATAGACCGCCGTGTTCTGCTCGATGTGGTTACTCTGCGCAAACACGTTGCCAGCATCCAGGAACATTCCCCCGCCTTTGCCCTCCACCGAACCAGGCGGCGGGGAAAAATGCGCGCTATTGCCAATGACGCTATTGCCGGTCATTGTGACCAAGCTCGATGGGCCAACATACACCCCGCCGCCGTTGCCGCCATCGTTGCTGGCATGCTTGGCCGTATTGGCCTCGATGGCATTGTGCTCCAACATGGCCACGCTGTTGTGAACATAGACGCCGCCGCCCTTGCCAAAGCAGGCGCTCGACATGCAAGCGTAATTATCGCTGATGATGTTGTGCCGGATAATGACCGCCGTCCGGGATTGAATGGCTCCCTGGTGAATCTGGATGCCCCCGCCCCCGCCCAATGCGCTAGAGGTGGCATCGCCGCCGGTGATTATAAAGCCCTCGATGGTGGGCGACACTGCGCCTTGCACACGGATAACCGGCCCGCCTCGCTGCGCGTCAATAGTGGTCGAATAGATGGTCCAGTTGCGCACGGTAAAGCTAATGTTCCAGCCGCCTTGCAGTGTCAGGCTCTTGCTCAGCGCCACTGTTTCGGTAAAAACGCCCTCGGCCACTCGCACACTGTCGCCGCTTTGGGCGGCATCAATCGCCGCCTGAATCGAGTTGTAACAGTGCGTAGAGGTGATAACGGAACAATCGTGAGTTACATACAGCACATTAGAACTGGCGCTGGCCTGGCTGGCCCCCAGCCCCAGCAGCGCCAGCAAAGCGATAAGCGGCATTACTCCACAGATACACGCTAAAAGCAGCTTTTTGATTTTCATTTTGCGATCCTCTTTTTTCTGCTAATCTCCCACTAGGGTGTTGATGAAGGAATTTCACCACGGAGACACACACTTGCCTATGGCGCGCAAGCGCCGGGGGGAGTTCGAGTTTTCATTAGGGTTTCTCCGTGCCCTCCGTGCCTCCGTGGTTCAAATGAATGTTATTCTACCCTAACTCGGCCCAACACCACGTGGTCGCTTTTTATTCTATTGGCAATATCGTAAACCGGCAAGCGCGTCACATCGGGCAGGGTGTACATGCCGGCCCACAATTCATACTCGCCTGGCGGGATATTGGGTGGCAGGGTCAGTGTGTGCGTATCTGCCACCAGCTTGCCTGTAAACCACTGGCTTGTGGGATAGCCGCCATCGAACGGCTCGCTATCGTGCCCGGCCCACAGCGGGCCGTTGGTCTGCGGGTTAAACTCGGCCCCAACGAGTTGGACAAAAACCGTATAGTGCTGCGGAATTTTGCGCCAGGCGCGCCAGTAAAGTGTGACGAGCAAAGTATCGCCAGGGCGAGCCACCGCTGGCGCTTGGTAACCTTCCAACTGCACATACTCTCCCACCTGCGCATCGAGCGCATTGGGAACAAAAGCCACCGTCTCTAATGGCTGTGTGCCGGCAATGCGCAGCGGCATATCCACCGGCTGGCTAGAAAGCGGCGCCAGTGTAAAGTGATATTGGCCGGCCGGGGTACGCGCATAAATGGGGACATCAAAGCGCGCGCGCGCCACCTCTAGAGTAGACTGCGGCTCTAGCCAATAATCGCGCGTCTCTAGCACTTGGCCGCCGGCATCTTTAAGCGAGATTGTCAGTGTAAAAGGCGCCCCCACTTTGAAATAACCTATCCAGTGCGCAACATCGCCGGGCCTCACCTCGCGCACCGGCAAATCGTAGCCCCAAAATAGCGCGTCGCCCACCTCTGCCCACAGCTCGTGCTCGCCATCACGGTCGGCCACAAGCGGCGGCGTGTTGTCTGCGCTGTACAGTGTCAAGCGATTATAGCCACAGTCCTCACGCCACACCACCGCCCGGTTTGTATCCAACCAGGCTGCCAGCAAGCCTTCCGGGTCTTGCAGGTTCTTTTCCACCTCGGCCAGCCACACGCGCCGGTGAGCCTGCGCCAGCGGCGCAAGTGTTTGCTCCGCATCGGCGGGCGTCACCTGTCGAACCGAAATCGCCGTCACGTCTGGCAAGCTTTCCCGCTCTGGCAGCGCGTCGTAGCGAAAGTTGAACAAGGGGAAACGGTCGCCCGAAACCAGGACCAGCGCATCGCCCGGCTCGGCATAGGCCGCAATGGCGCGCGTCATTGTTTGAAAATCATCGCGCACATAGCGCCCCTCGTAATACTCGGGCAGCTTCCACAGCATCAAGCCCACAACCGCCACGCCGGCCAGCGCGCCGATTGGCCTGCGCCAATTCCACAACCCGGCGATGCTGGCGGCCAGCACCAGCGCCAGCGCGGGCACACTGAGCAATTGGTAGCGCGCCTCTAGCGGCGGACGATAAAACAAGCCCTGCGGCAGCGTGAGCAAAATAAAGACGCCCACAACCGGCACAAGTAGCGCCAGCGCGGCCAAGATAACCACAGAAGAGTGGGAATCTGAAATTTGCAATTTGTAATCCGAAATTTGTAATCTAAAATTCAAAATTCCAACCACTATGATGAGGGCAAAGACCAGGTTTGCAAGGCCATAGTACTCTACATGCTCGGTCAACCCAAGCGTCAGCACCGTCCAGCACAATTGCAAATAGGTCAGCGGGTTGAACTGCGTTGCAGCCGACCAGCTTTTGAGTCGAGGCAAGGTGTAAAGCAGCCACGGCAACAAGGCCAGAAGCGCTACAACCATCGCCCCGCCCCAGCCTGCCAGCAAAGCCCAAGCCTGCCTGGCAAGGCCAGAACGCAGCTTGCGCCAGACCGCCCAAACCACAAACATCGCCTGGGCCGCAACGACAAAGACAAACAGGTATAGGCTGTACAACCCCGCCATCACAGTCAGCGCATACAACACGAATTTAAAATTCAAAATTGCAGATTTCAAATTAGGCCACGCATGTCCTAATCTTGAATTGGAAATATGCAATTTGAAATTTATCAAAGCGAGCATCGAGGCTGCCGCCCACAGCGCCGCCAGGCTGTACATGCGGATTTCTTGCGACCACCACACGTGAAAGCGACTGATTGCCAATAGCATCGCCGCCAACACCGCTACAAGCTCGGCGGTCGGTCGCCGGCGGTCGTTGATCAAACAACGCCCCAGACGGTATACCACCGCCACAGCCAGCACGCCAAAGGCAACCGAGGGGAAACGCAGCGCGAACTCTGTTTGTCCCGCCGCTCCCATCCACAGGTGCAAAATCCAATAATACAGCGGGGGGTGGGTATCGGCGGCGGCCAGCGTTGTCAGCGCGCTCAGAGAATGGCGGGCCACGTGGACCGAATAGCCCTCGTCCCACCAAATATTTTGGCTGCCCAGCCGGTAGACGCGCAGAGCAAAGGCCAGCAGCAAAATAGCTAATGCCAGCCAGCGGGGCCAAGCCTTGGCAGAAATATCATCCTTCACTAGGGTCCTTACACAGCTATCCCCAAAATAAGCACTGGAATATCAATATCAGCGACCCCACGATGGTCAAGATCCCACACAATCTGTTCAAAGTAAGAAACACCTGTAGACATTTCGTCCACAAGACTCTTGAGAGGCACAATCTCAACGCCAACATCAATCATGTCCATTTTGCGAAAGATTGTCATCTTGGCACAAACGTTGTAAACCATGAATGAATACTTGCCAAATTGAACTTCAACACCCACACGATTTTTTATAAAATCTATCTCACGAAAAGCGCCCTTTGACGAGGTAGAAGGAACATACCCGGGAACATAATACTCGGCAGAATATTCACACCGAATCTTGTGCTTCTTCCATCCGCGGGCTTCAAACCCTCTATCAAAATCGATATTCATAGTAGTCGGATTGTACAATAGTCTGCCAAGCATAGTCTTTTCTTGGCTGACTTTGGTCTTGTGAACACTACTATCTACAGTAGTAATAACCTGCTCGATTTCCTGTAACTCGGAGCGAAACTGGGATTCTACAACTTTCCTTCCGCCCTTGAAAGAGTATATGCCTGCAATGATCATTTGTATTTTCGTTTCCTTTCCAAGAGTTTCGGGGCGCTGGCCTGCCATTCTTCGGGGACACGTGCCACCTGTTCTCTTCCCGTTGGCACATAAACAGGTTTGCCCATTGGTCTAGCGCCAAGCGTGCCATTGAAATAGGCCAGCAGGCGTTCATGGGCAATCTTGACATACTCGGTTTCTTTTTCGCTGCCCATTGCCCTTCTACCATGCATAAGAGCAGCAACCAATGAAGTTCCCACTCCCACATAAGGATCAAAAACCCAATCGCCCTCGTTCGTAAGGGCCAGAACACAACGCTCAACCAGTTCAATTGGATATTGGCAAGGATGAATTGTTTTTTCGGGATGGTTGGATTTTACATTGGGAATGTCCCACAAACATTCTTCCCACTCTTGAGTTAATACTTCCCAAACATCAGATGGGTTTTTACCCAATGGATTACCAGAAGGTTCACCTTTCTTCGGGCCTTTGTAGTGGCGTTTTCCAGGATACTTGGAAGGTACACGGACCGCATCCAAATTGAATACATATTTGGCACTCTTGGTAAACCACAAGATTGTCTCATAGCGGCCCGAAAAACGTTTTGAAGCATGTAACCCATGTCCAAAGTGCCAAACGATTCTATTTCTCAGAGACAACCCCTGCTTTTTGAAAATATCATAGTAAAGAATGTCAAGCGGATAAACCTCGCCATCTTGTACAAAATTACCTACCTGCCAGCAAATACTGCCATCTTCCCTCAACACCCGATAAAGTTGGGCTATCACTTTAGCCTGGGTTTCGAGGTATTTTTCAATTGAAACCCGGTCTTCATAATCTTTACCCAAATTGTAGGGAGGCGACGTGATGACAAGTGCAATCGTGTTATCAGGAATTGTGGCAACCAAGTCTCTCACATCGCCTTCATAAAGAACCAACTCGGCACTGGGGTCAAAATGATTTTCTATTTGTTTTGGCCGTTCAAACAGAGGCAAGTTCATCTCATTCCTCATCCTTCTGCCCTTATTCCCCAACCTTCATCCTTACACTTGTCACCTTTGGCCCTTGCGGCGTATCTTTGATCTCGTAACCGGCGGCGGCCACCTGCTGGCGCAGGGCATCGGCATCTTGCCAGCGCTTTTCGGCGCGCGCTTGCTGGCGCTGCTGCACCAGGCCCAAAATCTCTTCCGGGATCGTTTCTTCCTTCGGCTTCCACTCAGCCAGGCGCAGGCCCAAAATCCGATCAAACTCTAGCAGGGTGGCTTTTTTGGCAGGGTTGGGCAAATCGCTCCTCACCAGCTCCCACGCCAGCGCCAGCGCGCGCGGCATGTTGAGATCGTCATTAATATGTTCGGCAAACCTGTCCATATAGTCTTCGTTAAGCGTGCCGGGCGCGCCCCACTCGTAGGCGGCGGTCCGCAAACGGTCGAACGCCGTGGCCGCGCCATCCAGGCTTTCCCACGAAAAGTTGAGCTTGGCGCGATAGTGCGCCCCCAGGCAGAAAAAGCGCCAGACCAGCGGATCGTAACCCTGGTCAATCAGCGTCTGCATGCGCAAAAAGCCGCCGCCCGATTTTGCCATCTTGGCTTCGCCTAGTTGCAAAAAATAGCCGTGCATCCAAAAGTTGGCCAGGCGCGTGCCGCAGCAAGCCTGCGTCTGCGCAATTTCGTTGGGGTGGTGCACCGAGATGTGGTCTTCGCCGCCGCAGTGGATATCAAAGTACGGCCCCAGATACTTGGCCGACATGGCCGAGCATTCAATGTGCCAACCGGGAAAACCCACGCCCCACGGGCTGTCCCATTCCATCTGGCGCTTTTCACCGGGCGGGCTAAACTTCCACAGCGCAAAATCGGTGATGCTGCGCTTTTCGCCCATGTCAATGCGCGACCCGGCCTGCAAGCCCTCCACATCCAACCGCGCCAGGTAGCCGTAATCCGGCAGCTTGGAGGTATCGAAATAAATGCCATCCGAGGTGCGGTAGGTAAAGCCCTTTTCCTCGATACCCCTGATGGTGTCAATCTGCTCCTGGATATGATCGGTGGCCTTGCACCAGATGGCCGGCTCTTGGAGGTTCAAACGCTGCATATCGTTCTTGAATTCCTGCGTGTACAGCTCGGCAATCTCCCAGGCCGACTTGCCCGTGCGTCGCGCACCTTTTTCCATCTTGTCTTCACCCGTGTCGGCATCAGAGACCAGGTGGCCAACGTCTGTAATGTTCATGACGTGTTTGACCTTGTAATTGTTAAACTCGAGCACGCGCCGCAAAATATCTTCAAAGATATAAGTGCGCAGGTTGCCAATGTGGGCGTAATCGTACACGGTAGGCCCGCAGGCATACAGCCCCACCTCGGGCGGGTGCAGCGGCTCAAAATCGCGCACGCTGCGCGTATAGGTATCGTATAATACAAGCGTCATTTTTAAACTCCTCTCAACCAGTTTTCGCAACAGGCACATAGACATAAAACACTACCGCCTGGCAATCTCGCACCTCTTTTAATTGCCCGCCCGGGAAAGCCGCTTGAAGCAGCGCCAGGTCGGCCTGCCGTTCTGGAATCACAATAAACGCATGGGGCGTAACTTGGCCCAGAAATTCAAAAGGCAGGGGGCCTGGCACATTTTGCACCAACACACCAGGATTGAGATATTGGGCCGAAGCATGCGTGCCATAGGCCAGGTTTTCATTCCCCACATAAACAACCCGCTCACCGGCAGACATTGTGGCAAGCGTCGCGCCCAAAAAATAGGACGTGCGCGTCTGCCGGTCGCCGCCATATTTGCACGATTGGGCAAACCGGACAAAGTAAATATTGGCATTGATCGCCAGGATAACGGTCAACAAAAGCGCCAATACACCCCACACGGCCTTGCCAGGCAGGCCCAGCGCGCTGCACAAGCGGCGCGCCAACATGTCTGCTACCACGCCAAGCAAAATGACGATGGGCAAAAACACAATCAGCAAGCGGTAGCCGTCGCTAGTTCGCGGCACGGTGAGCAAGCCAATGGCCAGCACCCCCGACCACAACCAGATGTTCAGCAGCAAATAGCGCCGATCCAAAAGCCAAAGCAGCGCGTAAATCAGCGCCAGCCAGAACAGCGCCGCCGAAAGCGTATCTAGCAGCGGGGCAGGCGATTGGTAAAAATCCCAGATGGGATAGTGGGTGATGCTCTGGAAAACATGCGCCACCTGGTCTACCAGGAGCCTGGGAATGTTGATGTTCGGGTCCCGGGCCATGGCGCGGTTGTAATATCCATTCCACAATGTCCCATCAGAAGAAAAACGAGCATTAAAGTCATTGGTGCGGTACACTGCCCACAGCATCATTGGCGCGGCCGTTGCCAGGTAGCCGCCCGCAAAAACAGCCAGTTGCTTTAGATTGCCCATCACAAAAGCCCGGTGTCTGGGCAAGGCCAACATTGTGGTGAACCAGGCAGCCAGCACCGCCAGCACAAAACGCGAATCAATATAAACGTACAGCCACAATCCCAACACAACGCCGCCCAGCGCGGCGCGCAGCCGGCTGTGCGTTAAAAGCGCGCTGTAAAGCAAGTAAATACCCAACGATGCAAACAGTGTAGCGTGAATATAACCTACCCCCAACACGCGGCTGAAATGAATGTGCGAATGTAACACGGCTACCAGGCCCGCCGCTACAAAAGCGACCGTTGGGCTGAACAAGCGGCGCGCCAGCAGATAGGTAGCCGGCACGCCCAACAAGCCGCCTATGACAGGGGTGAGCCGGGTAGCCAGGGGGGTAAAGCCCAAGAGCTTGATCCCGATTGCTACCACAAACAAGTGCAGCGAGCCTGCGCCATAAAAAGTGCTGAACGGATTGTTATTCCTGCCTTCCACCACCCCGCGCGCAAACAGGCCATGCAATCCTTCATCGCCATTCATAATATCTGGGATACGGCCAAGCCACACAAAGCGCAGCCCGGCTGCCACCACCATCATTCCAACCACCAGCGCAATCTCGAAGCGATGGGCCATAATGCGCTCACGCCACCATTGCCGGCTGGGCCACGCAAACGCCAACAGATAAGCAACCCAACTTGCCACCCATAGAATGAGCGCATCCCAATAGCGGCTCCACCCAAAGCGCCAATGCAACAAAATCGTGTTCAGGGTCAACACCATCAGGCCCAGGCAAGTCAGCAAAAGCGCCTCGGCGCGGCCAGGTCGGTAGCCGCCGGCAGGCCGGGGGATGTAAATCAAGCGCGCCAACCCATCGGCCCACAACAGCAGCGCGATGAAGCATAGTCCGCCGGCCAGCCACCACGGGAAAAACTGGGCAAAGGAACTAGCCGGGTCAGAAAAGAGCCACTGGCCCCTCACCACGCACACGACGCTGACCAAAATCAGCGCCATTTCAACCGCAGCTTTTTTGGCTGGCTGGTCAGACAACCAAGCCTTTATCCCTGTCAGGCTCAATGCCTTGCCATCATTCAAGCGGCGCGGTTGAGGCCGCCGGCGCAGCCAACGAACCAGCGGCCAACCCAGCACAAGGGCCGCCACCAAAGCGCCGGTATAAACAAAGGCTCGCTCCCAATGCACGCGTCGCTCTCCTTCAACTTTCTACATTATCGGAAATAGCCGCCAATGCAGCTCCATGCGTTGGCGGCTGGGTATGGAGATACCCAGCCTGCTATTTCTGGTGGAATCATTTTTACTTTTGCCATTCCTCTGGGTTATAGGCGGGCAATTCGCAGCGCAGCGGCCTATCTTTGCGCGCGCCCAGCGCATAACTGGCCTGCATCAAGGTGTGAATTTGAGAGGTGCCTTCGTAAATCACTGCGCCCTTGCTGTTGCGCAAATAACGCTCTACGTCGTACTCGTCGCTATAGCCGTACGCGCCATGAATCTGCACGGCGTCGTTGGCCGCCGCAAAACTGGCATCGGTGGCAAACCACTTGGCCTGCGAAGTCTCGCGCGTGTTGCGCTTGCCCTGGTTTTTTAGCCAGCCCGCCCGCAAGCAGAGCAGCCGCGCCATTTCATAATCGCGCGCCATCTTGGCAATCATCTCTTGCACCAATTGATATTCGGCAATCTTTGCGCCAAAAGTTTCGCGCTCGTGGGCATACTTTACCGAAGCCTCCAGGCAGGCGCGAATCAGCCCCGTTGCGCCAGAGGCCACCGTGTAGCGCCCATTATCCAAAGCGCTCATGGCAATGGCAAACCCCTCGCCCTCTTCACCCAGGCGATTGGCCGCCGGCGCCTCTACATCTTGCATCGAGATCCAGCCGGTGTTGCCCGCCCGCACGCCCAGCTTGCCGTGAATGGTGCCGGTGGTCAAGCCCGGCCAGCCGCGCTCCACAATAAAGGCGCTCATGCCCTTGTGCCGCTTGTCTGGCTGGGTCTTGGCGATGATGAGAAACTGGTCGGCCACATCGGCCAGGCTGATCCACATCTTTTCGCCATTCAGCACATACACATCGCCCTTGCGCTTGGCGGTGGTGCGAATGCCCGCCGCATCCGAGCCGGCCCCCGGTTCGGTGAGGCCATAGGTGGCAACCTTGTCGCCTCTGGCCTGCGGCGCCAGATATTTTTGTTTTTGCTCTTCTGTGCCCCACTGAAAGAGCGCCATGCTGTTCAACCCAACGTGAACCGACATGACCACACGCAAGCTGGTATCTATCCGCTCCAACTCTTCGCAGGCCAGCCCCAGGCTGATGTAATCCATCCCTGCCCCGCCATAGCGGGCCGGGATACAAATGCCCAACAGGCCCAGCTGCCCCATCCGCTTGAACAGCCAGGGAATGTGCTTTTGCTCCCGATCGTGCTCCTTGATGACCGGCGACACTTCTTTTTCGCCAAAGTCGCGCACCATTTTGGCCGTCATATCATGCTCAGGGGAAAATGAAAAATCCATTCTGCACCTCGTAAATGTTATAGGGGTTGATTGCCAACGGTCAATATTATACACACTTGTAAGGCAGTAAGCAAGAGAAACATTGGGAAATAACATAGCCAACGTTTCCCCATACGTTGGCGGACTGGCACCCTTGCACCTGCGTTACGCTTGGCCCCTTCGGGAGTGCAGCCTGCCTGGCGCAGACAGGGTGTGGGGATGCCCGTCCTGCTATTTCCGACAAGGTCTATTGAACATTCTACCAGTCCATAGTAGAATTGGGCATGGCACACATGGAAAAAGCCTTCCATTTCTCTTTTTGGACACGGATTTCCACAGATGCAATAGAGTTTCACCTGTCTGTCTGTCGCCAGGTAAGCAGATTATTTCGAAAAACATCCGCGCCAATCCGTCAAATCTGTGTTTATCCGTGTCCAACTTGGAAAACCCATGCGTACAAAAGGCCAATCGGGAAACTGTGGATGGAAATGACAAATACATCTTTATCTTGGACACGGCCAACCAGGTGGGCGGCCATACTAGCTGTGCTGCTGGTATTGTTGCTCGTGCTGGTCGCGTCGCAACATGTCCCATCTCACCAGGCTCAAGACCTGCTCAGGCGGGGTGATGCGCTCCGCGACGATTATCTGTACCTGAGCGCCGCTTCCAATTATCGCCAGGCGGCGCAACTGACCCAAGACCCTACGCCGTGGCTGCGCTTGGGCGATATTTACATCCGGCTGAAGCAATATCCTGATGCCGCCCAGGCTTACGCGCAGGCCAGCCAGCATGGCGGCAACACGCCCCAGGTTCATGCCGGCCTGGCGCGCGCGCTGGAGGGCAACGACGACCTGATCGGCGCAGTCTATCATTGGCGGCAAGTTGAGGCCCATCAGCCAGAAAATACCCAGGCGCAGCTTGAACTGGCGCGGCTACTCGTGGCCTTGGGCCAATGGAGCGAGGCGCAGGCTGCGTTGACGGCGCTGCTAGAACGCCAACCCAATCACCCCTTGGCGCACTTGAGCCTGGGGCAATTATTGGCGCTAGACAACCCCACCGCGGCGCGCGCGCATCTTCAGGCCGCCGCAAGCGACCCGACCCTTGCCCAAGAGGTGGCCGACTGGCTGGCAGTGTTGAACGATTCAGAGGATGCTTCCTATCGGGCGGCGCGCGTGGGGCGGCTGTTGCTGGCAAAAAACAAGCTGCCCCTGGCCCGGCGCGCCTTGGAGCGCGCTGTGGAGTTGAATCCAGATTATGCCGAAGCTCAGACTTATCTGGGTTATGTGCTCGACCTACAGGGTGACAACGGCGGCTCACTGCTTGAGCAAGCGGCGCAGGCAACGCCAGATTCTGTCATTGCGCTTTATTTTTTGGGCCTGCATCAGCGCGCCGCCGGCGATCTAGATAGCGCCCTAAGCTCCTTCGAGTCTGCCCTGGCCCGTGACCCCCAAAACGCCGCCCTGGTGGTTGAAATCGGCCTGACCGCCATGCAGGCCCAGGCGTATGTTGATGGCGAGAGTTGGCTAAACCAAGCCGTTGAACTCGAACCCAACAACCCGGCCTGGGTCAAGCAACTGGCGCATCACTATCTGGGCCGCTTTATCAGCGTAAAGGAAAAAGGGCTGCCGTCGGCGCAAGAGGCCGTGCGCCTGGCGCCAGACGACGCCGAGGCGCGCGATCTGCTGGGCTGGGCTTTACATCTCACCGGCAATGACGCCGCTGCGCAAGCCGAGCTGCAGCGCGCGCTGGAGCTTGACCCGCTTTCTGCCTCGGCGCACTATCACATGGCCGCGGTGCTCACCGCACTGGGGCGCGCCAACGAGGCCCAACAAGAAACCGAGCGCGCCGCCAGCCTGGACCCAAGCGGCGAGCTTGGGAAAAGAGCGAGAGAGATTCTAGAAGGCAAAAAGTAGAGGTTGCACCTATGCGTAATGCCACACTTGGCTTCACACTCGTCAGCACACTTGCCATCATCCTATGCGCCTGCGCGCCACAGCTCCCCCCTACCCCGGCCGGGCCTTTTCTGGCGACGTTTGACGACCCCGGCCAGTGGACGCAAACCAGCGGCCGCCAGGCAGACATTGCCGTTCAAGACGGGCAGTTGCACATTACCCTCAAGCAAAGTGATACGGTGGCCTGGTCGGTGGCCCAGCTATCGCTAGGCGACCTGACGCTAGAGGCCGAGGCCACCCCCGTCGAGGGGCCGGACGACAACGGCTATGGCCTCATCGCTCGCCGCGTGGACGACGACAATTTCTACAGCTTTCAGATCAGCGGCGATGGCTACTTTCTCATCCAAAAGCGCGTCAAGGCCACCTGGGTCAACCTGAGCGGCGATTGGCAGGCTTCGCCTGCCATCCACACGGGCCGCGCCACCAACCGCCTGCGCGTGGTCTGCCAGGGCAGCCGCCTCAGCTTTTTTGCCAACGACACCCAACTGGCCCAGGTGACTGATGCCGAATTTGCGCGCGGTGATATTGGCGTGATTGCCGGCTCGCTTTCCGAGGAGGGCGTGCACGTGGCTTTTGACAATATCGCCGTGACCGGCGGAAAGTAGGGGAAGCATGAAGTGCCTCTTTTGTGAAATCGTCGCCGGGCGCGCCCCGGCCCAGATTGTTTACCAGGACGAGCGCATTACGGCCTTTCGCGACGCCAACCCCCGCGCCCCCGTGCACCTCTTGCTTGTGCCCAATCGCCACATCGCTTCGTGCGGAGAGCTGGAAGCAGGCGATGCGGACCTAATGGGCCACTTGCTGATCAAGCTGCCCCACCTGGCCGCGCAAGAAAACATTGCCGGGGGGTTTCGGCTGGTGGCCAACACTGGCCGCTCGGCGGGGCAATCGGTGCTTCACCTGCACTTTCACCTGCTAGGCGGGCGGGTGTTTAGCTGGCCGCCGGGGTAAATCGCCAGGCGCTGCGCGTTCAAATACCACTAGACCCGAAGGATCTGAGAAACCCTTCAGGTCTATGCCAACAAACTCCCCTCCCCGCAGCAACAGCGGGGAGGGGCCGCCTGTCCCGCGACTCCCAAAGGGAGGAGTGGGAGGGAAGGGGAAAATCCCACCCCTTCCCCTTTGCCCCCAAACCACCCAGCAAAAAGAAAGGGCGGAAAGTGCCCGCCTCACATATTCTCACCAGCTAAAGACAATGTGTGCTGGTAAAGCGCCTCACTCAAGTAAAAACCGGCTTGCTGACGCAAGGCATCAAGCAGAGGCCGCACCTCATTTACCCAACCTTTGGCTTTGGCCTCTAGCAAAAGACCTACTATGTCAATTACGCGCAGTCCCAAGCGTTGAGCCGCATGACGGCCTTCTTGCTCGTCGAGCAAGACCAGGTCTGCGCCTAGTTCTATGGCCAAAACAATGCTTTCGGCCTCACCGCCACCCAGGTCACGCCGCAAGGCAGTGACCAGAACCTGGTTTTGCGCTGTGTGGCGTTGAATCCAATCCGCCGCGGCTTGCCGCCAGCGTTCAACTCGTCCCACACGCCAGAGGCAATGTGCAGTTCAGTGTACAGATATCGCAGCAGATCAAACTGGCCTATGGCAGCCAGATTGGTCAAGGGCGAGGTGTTGCTGACGACGATCATAAGCATCTCATGTCGCGGAGTGTGGCTACATCCTCATCCAGGTCTACCGCGTCGTAATGCGGCGCAATGCGGCGAGAGGCCAGCAGGTGCCGAAATTCCCACAGCGACATGCCGGCCAACTCGCGCGCCTTGCCGATGGCAAGACGCCCTTGGGCATAGAGATGCACTGCCATTTCCACCTTCAACTCGGACACCGTCAGGCGGGCCGAGTCCAAAATGTCTTGAGACACCTGGATCACGCTTGTGGCGCTCATACTCATCACTTGATCCTTTCGGCTTGCCGGCCCAGACACACAGTGCTAAAGCTTGTAGCACAAGCAAGCTAGCTAAAGTATACGTGACAAAGCAGTGAGCGTCAAGTCAACAACCGGGAAAGCGGGACGGCCGGCCGCCGCTAGAACCCAACCCCCGCCCCCCTTCCTCCCACTCCCCCCTTTGGGGGTCGCGGGACAGGCTGCGAGGGAAGGGGGAGCACGCTCTCCCTGTTTGGGTAGAGATTTTCAGAACCCTTTGGGTCTATGCCCACAAGCTCCCCTTCCCGCCTCGGGGAGGGGACGGGGGAGAGGTCACCCCTTCCCCTTTGCCCCCAACCCACCCGGCAAAAAGAAAAGGCGGGCAAGATGCCCACCTCCACTACGGCAAAGACGATAATGCATGCGCCAAGACAAAATTGTTTTTCCTTTACCCTTCCGAGATTACTCCCAAGCCAGGAATGTCGGCAAAATCACTGCCATTGTGAGTGACAAGTGAGCAACCATGCTGTAGCGCCGTGGCCGCAATCCAGGCATCTTGCACGGCAATCGGCTTGCCCAACTTTTGGCGCTCAACGCACACCTTTGCCCAGCATTTGCACAACCCCACATCATACGGCACAATCACATACGCTCGCAAATGGCCTTCTAGCCGAGCCAAGTGTTGCTCACCCCAGTTGCGAGCAAAGGCCCACTGATACAACTCGGCCACGGTCATAAACGAGAGAGCCAAGGTCTTGCCTTGCAGGTGTGGGCGATACAATTGGGCGCGTGTGTCTCGCTTGAACACAAACGAGACCACGTCGGTATCAACGACCACGACCTCGCTCATTCCTCACCTGCTATCGCGGGGTTATTCCGCCGCCACTCGCCAAGCGCGGCAATAAAATCATCCGCCGATTCGCCTTCGGGCCAGCCCCCCAGTAAAGCATCCCAATCCCCGATAGGTTGAACGCCCTGCTGTTGGACCAGGGCATTCATATTGGCCTCTTGCCAGAAATCCTCCACCGGCGAGACATCGGCCAGTTCGCGTTCCAGTTCTGGCAGAGCTTGCGCCACCACATGCAGCCGTTCGCGGGGCGGCAATTGGCGCAAGAGCCTCAAGACTGTCTCGGCAGTCGCCGCAGTTGTGTTTGCTCGAAGCACTTTCATTGCTACCACCTCCCTCCAAACAGTGCAGAACCACCCATCAATTATTGTTCTACCTTGCAGGCCATATAACTTTTACCATTCTAGCACAAGCCCCACCCAAAAACAAGCGCGGCTGGCGGTTGCCAATTAACAAGAAACCAGGTTTCTGGGAGAAACCTGGTTTCTGCAAGGCCCTTTGGGTCTATGCCCCCAAGCTCCCCTTCCCGCCTCGGGGAGGGGATGGGGGAGAGGTCAGAACTTTGCCCCCAACCCACCCAGCACAAATCCACCCTGCTCTTTTGGTTGCGGCAGGAGGCCGCGTTATGGGGAGGGTGAAAACAAATGGCTATAATCTCTAATCTACGTTCTCATACGATAGTCATCAGCCGACAGATCCTCTTGGGCACTCCTAAGCATCTCCACAAGCCAATTCCCTGGTATACAAATGTTTACTTCAGTTGGATAAATCCTAAGAATAGGTTGTCCTGATTCGTCAAGCTCAATACGCCCTCGATAAGCATCACCTTCAAGTAGTTCAATATAAAGTCGATAATCATGATTAGGATTGTTCGTAATTTCTGCATTCCACATTTTGATCCCTCCTTATCGCCGCGGCGTATTACGCTCAAGAAATCCAATAAATTTACCTGTGACCTCCCACCACGCACCAGCACCATCGGGCAATCTAATCTTTATTACTTGTCCGAAATCTGGATGTTCAGCATAGGTTACAGCCCCATTTTGCAGGATGTTTTCA
Source organism: Thermoflexales bacterium (assembly GCA_041740315.1). Taxonomy (GTDB): domain Bacteria; phylum Chloroflexota; class Anaerolineae; order Fen-1058; family Fen-1058; genus JBGSMF01. Next base: position 3,054 of record JBGSMF010000158.1, on the reverse strand, counting down.
AGGAGCGATGCTCCCGTCTTTGTATTTTTCAATGCATTTCCAGCAGATGCCATCCCTTTAAGCCAAGTAACTGAGCGTCCATCAGCATGTTTCTGAAGAGCCCTACCAACAGGGCTAACACCCGCTCGACCGACTGTGGTTGCCTTATCCAACAACATTGCCTTCATTTGTTCTGAAAGTTGGGGGATTGAAGCACTTGCCGACTGCACGGCTTGCCCTGTGGCCTGGACAACTTGCCGGCCCTCATTTAGAGGATCCCCATCTGCGTTTACAGCCCGAACGACTTGCTGAACAGTTTGCCCCGCGGCCTGTGCCTCATTCGTAGGATCTCCATCCCTAGATATAAATGCCCAAATCGCTAAAGCTGCGCCCTTTAAAAAGTTTCCAATTCCCTGTGCCAACCCCCACGATGCACCATAGTTAAACACCATTTCTGGGTCGCAGTTATCTGCGCCGGGATTGCAATCAGCATGCCCCGTTGGGTCAACTAGCTTGACAGGATTGTTGAGCACATAACTGTACCGATTCAAACTCTGCGGATTGGCCGGGCTGGGCACAATCGTATCGGCGCTGAGAAACCGTCCCAGCACAGGGTCATACATTCTTGCGTGGTAATCGTACAGCCCGGTCGCGTCGTGCTCTTGGCCGGTGTACTGATAGCGCGCGGGCGCTGCGCCCCGGTCGGCGGCCACACTGCCCCACGGGTCGCCTGCACGGCGACCGCAGGGAGCAGTGTACCACACCGCTCGCAGTTCTGCGCCTATTGTACCACAAGCCGCCTCGCCGCAACTCAGCCGGCTGGCGCTGCCCAGGCCTGCCCTGAGCTACACGCGAAGCGTGAGCGAAGCCGAAAGAGAAGCCGAAGGGTGGTCGGTCACGTTCACCACCACGCGCTGCCAGCCGCCCTCGTCGCGGGCCACGTTGCCGCCAACGAATGGGAAACAAATAAACGAACGCAGCGAGCCGAGCGCCCCTCAAAAAAACGAGGCCGCATGTCCACGCGACCTCGTGTAAAGCGGGCGACAGGGCTCGCCTGCCCGGCGCAGTCAGGAACCCGCGACCTCCTGCTTGGGAGCTATGATTTCAAGCCTCAGGCGGATGCCAGCCTACCGAGATCCAGGCCTGCCGCGCTTTAACCAACGATGGACGATTGAGATTGAGAGCCACAACAGTCGCCCTACCTGTAGGCGTCAGCCCGACAATTCGATCTCCTTTGGGCGTCCAGGCAAAATGCTCGCTCCAAACCTGGTGACGCGGATCAAATAAACGCACAATCTCACCGGCGTGCGGATCCAGCGCGGCGATTCGGTCGCCTTTGTGATCGTTGCAGAGGGAGCACGCAAGCCAGAGATTGTTTTCCTCCGTAGGGCCGCCCAGCGATTCGGGAATGATGTGGTCAATCTCCATCGGCGCGCCGACAACAGCCTCAGACGTGAGGCAATAGCCGCACCGGCGTCGGGCTTGGGCCGCCACCCGTTCGCGCAATTCCTTGGGGATATGAGCGCGGCTCATTGCGCAGCGACCAGGCTAGAAACATCGTGACCGCGTTCTTTGAGCAGGGCAGCCGCCTGCGCCCGAACCAACATGGCCCGTTCGTATTGTCGCACCAGCCCAGCCAGAGTCTGCGCCTCGCTTTCGGTCAAGCCTTCGCGCTGGCGCTTGTGATGCAGCGCTTCCAGTTGATCGGCGGCTTTTGCGGGGAAATGGCTGCGGGCGGCTCGCCACAGGCCATCGTCATCCAGCAGAGACAAGGGCGAGATGGCTTCGTTGAGATCAGGCGGCAGCTCGTCGCCTACCGGCACGGCAGCGGCTACTACTTCCATCAGTTCGTCTTCCACACTGCGGTGAGCCTGATCCGCGCGGCGCTTGAGATGGTTATACAACACACTGGGCACGTTGAGTGTTATGGACTGAATATTCATTGGACACTCCTCTTGCAACCAGCTTGGTCACAATTCTATTGTAACCGCTTCTCTATCAAACTGCAAGCCTCATTCACGGGGCGCAGTTCCCCAGCGCGGCGATCCCTTCGGCTTTGATCAAGGGCAGATTGCCGCGCCAGATAGCGCGCACTGTAACCCAACCCCCCGCCCCCTTCCTCCCACTCCCCCCTTTGGGGGTCGCGGGACAGGCTGCGAGGGAAGGGGGAGCACGCTCTCCCTGTTTGAGAAGAGATTTTTAGAACCCTTTGGGTCTATGCCCCCAAGCTCCCCTTCCCGCCTCGGGGAGGGGAAGGGGGAGAGGTCAATTCTTCTCCCCCTTCCCCTTTGCCCCCAAATCACTTTACGCTCATTGCCTTTCAGTCAACGATCCCTAACACAAATTAAACCACCCAAACACACAAGAGCAGCGCCTAAAAATGCTCCAATCACAGTAGTATTGGAATTTATTAGTGATTGTCTTGGTTCATAAGTCAATACTGCTCCCCATATACTGATAGACATTGGCAAAGCAGTGATGATTACAAAAAAAACCAAAAGTAGCCTCACGGCCATGGCTGTTGGTTGTCCTGGACGCCAATTGATTTTAATGTATTTGCCTGAGATGCCAAATCGCCAAGCTATGCCCAACAAAAGGCCAGCAATTCCTACAATTAAGAACATAGGCGTCCAACATAGTGCATCTCCAAGGTTACTGGGAAATGCAAAAGACCATACTGCCATATATAGAAACACCCACTCACAAGCAATCCAGCTTGTCAGAAAAAGGATACGACGGTTTTTATTTTCCATTACATTCTCCAAGTTCAAACGATTTTTCAAGCTCAGAGGAAGTGACTGTTGTGCTAATCTCCACCACTACGCCTCACAGCATTCCAAGCCGGGCATCATTTACCTATAAATGGCAAATATATACGTTGGTTTGAGGCCTGCAACCTCCTAAAAACGTCATTTGCATTTTTTGTGGATATCCTATTACTACAACGTGACTTTATACTCAAAAGATGATACTCTCCTGCTTTATTCTGGCAGGAGGATAACTGGTGATCATTCCACAACGGGTGTCTACGGCGACACCGCCACCGTCGGGCAGGAAAAGTGAATGCAATATTAC
>JBGSMF010000157.1:0-5448 GCA_041740315.1 Thermoflexales bacterium | reverse complement strand
CAGGCGCGCCCGGCCGAAGAACGGCGCGCTTTTCTGGTGCAGGCCGGGCGTGAACTGGCGCGGCTGATGCCAGGCGATACGCTGAGGCTGGAAAGTATACTCAAAAGGCTAAAACCTCAACCTCATTGGGAGTGAAATACTATGCTTGCACGCCTAATAGCCTGTTTCGACGCCGGTCGCGCGCTGTATACTAGACTTTATCGGAAATAAGGAAATGGTCGGCCCGAAATGGCACAACCACTATGAAAATGGGCGTTTTGTTACGCGGTAACGTTTATTTCCGATAATGTCTACTTTACATGCTCGGCAAGAAATGCACAGAGAAGAGTTCGGTTCCATTAGCGACGAGAAAGTTGGCGAGACAATCTCAAGCAGCGAAATCATTGAGGAGTATCCAGATGATCAGCCTTACCCAAGTGTGCTGATTCTAGGCTATACCAGATTGCGCCGCCCGTTGCATGTGGTTTGTGCTTACAACGGTGAAGATGATACAGCAATTGTTATCACCGCTTATCAGCCCGATCCAGCACGCTGGGTAGACAATAGAAGGAGACGATTATGAAATGCATTATCTGTTACAGTTCAGATATTGAGCAAAAGACCGTTAACGAGGAAATTTGGGTTGGTGAAGATGTGGCGCTTATCCCATTGAATGTTCTCTTGTGTAACAATTGCGGGGAACGTTACTACGACCGCGTTGCCATGCGCAAATTGGAAGAAGCGGAAAAAGCGCTGAAAGACAAACGTTGGCGCGTAGAGACAACCGGGCGGGTCTTGCGTGTAATAGCAAAACCAACCAGCACGCCGGCAGCATAAAAAACCTTGTCCAACAGATACTCGTTGCCGCTGACCATAGGTTCTATAGCAATATTGTTGATATTGCTTATCTGGCGCGTCGCCACGCCGCTGACACTCGCCGCCGCCGATTTGCCCGTCTATACCGACAGCCTGACGAGTGGGTGGGTGCGGTGGCCCTGGGACGGCGCAACCGTCAATCTGGGCAATGCCAATCCAACATACAGCGGCACAGCCTCTATTGCCATTACATACGATGCGGGCTGGAGCGGCTTTATCATTGGCTACCACAGCGAGTACCTCGATGTGAGCGATTACGACGTGCTGCGCTTTTGGATCAATGGCGACGGCAGCGGGGGCTATCCTATCACGGTGCAATACGGCGGCCTGGAAAAGGTAATTACACCAACAGCCGGTGGATGGACGCAAGTGGATATTTCGTTGTTGGAACTGGGTTCGCCGCGCAGCATCTACAGTCTTGCGTGGTTCAACGATTCACCCAATGCGCGCCCCACCTTTTACCTGGATGAGATCAAATTTGTTTCAACCGGCGTCATTCCTCCCACGCCTCAGCCGGGCGCCGGCCCGGCCCTCAGCGTGGATGCCAGCGCCGAGCGGCGCGCCATCAGCCCCTATATCTACGGCATGAACTTTGCAGATGAAGACCTGGCGCAAGAATTGCGCCTGCCCGCGCGCCGATGGGGGGGCAATTCGACCACGCGCTACAACTGGCAGATTGGCGTTCACAACACCGGCAGCGATTGGTACTATGAAAATATCCCCGACGCCATCTCTGGCACATTGCCCGCCGGCTCGGCCAGCAATCAATTCATCGAACAAGACCGCCGCACCGAAACCAAAACAATCATGACCATACCGCTCATTGGCTGGACGCCCAAGCAGCGCGTGGGAGGTCATCCTTATGATTGCGGCTTTAAAGTGAGCAAATACGGCGAACAGGCCAGCGTTGACCCTTGGGATACCGATTGCGGCAACGGTGTCTATTCCGGCGGTGGAGATATTACGGGCAACGATCCGCTGGATACCAGCATCGCCATTACGCCCACCTTTGTCCAGGGGTGGATCAATCACCTGACCAGCAGACATGGCACAGCGGAAAACGGCGGCGTGATGTTTTACAACCTGGATAACGAGCCAATGCTGTGGCCCTCTACCCACCGCGACGTGCACCCCAGCCTGACCACCTATGACGAGATGCGCGACCGCACCTACGAATATGCAGCCGCCATCAAGGCCGCCGACCCCAGCGCAAAAACGCTTGGGCCGGTGGTGTGGGGCTGGTGCGCCTATTTTTATTCCGCTCTCGATGATTGCAGCCCCAGCGGCTCTGATTATCAATCACACGGCAGCGTGGGGTTTGTGGAATGGTACCTGCAGCAAATGCTGGCTTACGAACAGCAGCACGGCGCGCGGATTTTGGATTACGTTGACGTACACATCTATCCGCAAATAGAAGGTGTTTATTCGGAAAATCTCGGCAGCGCCCAGGTGCAAGCGGCGCGGTTGCGTTCTACCCGCCAGTTGTGGGATCGCACCTACGTGCACGAAGGTTGGATTGGGGAGCCAGTCTATCTTATCCCGCGCATGCACGAGTGGGTAAACGATAATTATCCCGGCACCAAGACGGCCATCACAGAATACAACTGGGGCGCGTTGGGGCACATTAACGGGGCGCTGGCCCAGGCTGATCTATTGGGCATCTTTGGCCGCGAGGGGCTAGACCTGGCAACCCTTTGGGGGCCACCCAGTTCCGATCAACCCGGCGCGTATGCGTTTAGAATGTACCTGAACTATGACGGGCAGCACGGCCAGTTCGGAGACACCAGCGTGCGCGCCGCCAGCGCCGACCAGGAAAAACTTGCCATTTATGCAGCGCAGCGCGCCAGCGACAACGCCCTGACGTTGATGATTATCAACAAGACCGGCACCGAGCTGACCAGCACCGCCACCATTTCCAATTTCACACCGGCCCCTGCCGCCCAAGTGTATCGCTACAGCGCAGAAAACCTCGGCGCTATTGTGCAGCAGCCAGACCAGGCAATCAATCCCAATGGTTTCACGGCCATGTTTCCAGCTTCGTCTGTCACGCTCTACATCATCCCCGCCCACGTTCCAAAAGTGGATTTTGTTGCCGCGCCAACCTCTGGCCTGGCGCCGTTGACGGTAGTTTTTACAAATACCTCTAGTGTGAGTTACACGGCCAGCCTATGGGATTTTGGCGATGGCATGACCGGCACATTGCTCAATCCAACGCACGTATATACCGCCGGAGTGTTCACCGTCAGCCTGTCTATCAGCGGCGGGCCAAGCGGAACGCTCTCACTGACGCGGCCCAGTTACATCACGGCGATTGATCCCTTGCTTGTATCCTACACCATCACCAAATCAGCGGTTCCAAGCGGGCGGGTAAACCAGGGCAGCTTGCTCACCTATAGCCTGCTGGTCTCGGCCACGCCCGGTGTGCCGTTTGGCATTTACGATCCACTGACGGGGACAACTTTTGTGCGTTTTGTCGAACGACCCAACGGCATCGTTCACGCTAACAACACGATCACCGGCGCGCTGACCATGCCGCCCGCGCCCGTCGCTATCCGTTTTGTCGTTCAAGTCAATACCCCCATTACCGTGGGGCACACGGCCAGCGTGACCAATACGGCTTGTGTTTATATATTTCCCGGTTCCCTTGCCCTGTGCCGCTGGTCAAACTCTGTCGTCAATCCGACCTTTCATCCTTATCGCGTTTACCTGCCCATCGTATTGCGCAATTCTTGAGGCGGCAAAATTCACCACAGAGACACTGAGGGCGCAGAGAAAATTAGGTATCTGATCAGCCGTTACACAGAGATTCACAGAGAACGCACGGAGAAACGCAGAGAATTAGAAACAAAAATCTCTGTGCGCCTCTGTGTTTACTCAGTGTAGCTCTGTGACCAGAGTAGTTACAATTTAAAAAACTCTGTGCTCCGCGCCTCAGTGGTAATAATTGGATTTGTCAATCAAGCAGATGACGGCCTATTGAATCGGGAGAAGCATTATGAGCGAATTTGATGAATTTTTCGGCCAACGCCCACAGCGCGAAACGGCCGCCGAGCAGCCTGCCCCCAGGCAACTGGGAATTGTGGTAGCCGGCTCGCTTTCCAAGGGCTTGGATGTCAAACTGAACCGCGAGGCTGACATCGAGTCTATCAACGTGGGCAGCTATGCCGTGGTGCGCGGCGCGGCGCGGCGGTATTTTTGCGGCATCACCGACATTTCGCTGGACAGCTCAAACCCGTTCATCGAAAAAAGCCCTCCCGACCTGCAAGACGATTTTGTGCGCGAGGTGATGCGCGGCACCACCACCTTTGGCCGGCTCCACATTGCGCCGTGGCTGGCCCTGGAAGATGGCGCCACTGAACCCAAGCCGGTGAAATCGGTGCCAGAGCACTTTGCGCCGGTGTACGCTGCCACCTCGGAAGACGTCAACCTGATTTTTGGGCAGGCCGAGCCGGGCTATTTTGAAATCGGCGAGCCGCTGGATATGGAGGGCATCAAGATCTACCTCAACCTGCGGCGCTTTGCCGAGCGTTCCAGCGGCATCTTTGGCAAATCGGGCACGGGCAAGACCTACCTCACCCGCATGCTGCTGGCGGGGATGATTCAAAACGACGTGGCGGTGAACCTGGTCTTTGATATGCACAACGAGTACGGTTGGGAAGGCAGCGGCGAGCGCTGCAAAGTAAAAGGGCTAAAGCAATTGTACGGCGGGCGGGTGGCTATCTTTACGCTAGACGAAGAATCGTCGCGGCGGCGCGGCAGCAAGGTTGACGAGGTCATCCAGATTGGCTACGAGGCCATCGAGCCGGAAGACGTGGAAATGCTGCAAGGCGTGCTGGGCCTGAGCGAAGTGCAGGTAGGCGCGCTGTACGCCGTTCAGCGCCGGCTGGGGCGCACCTGGCTGGCGGTGCTGCTTGAAGATCAACGCCCCGAGGCGCTGCAAACCATGCTCGATGCTGGCGTTTTGCTCGAAGGCACGCTGGGCGCCCTCCAGCGCAAGCTGGGGATGTTTCAGCGTTTTGGTTTTTTGCGCCCGGCCGCCGGCGACGCCGTGGCCAACATTCTCAACTATTTGCAAAAAGGCATCAACGTGGTGCTGGAATTTGGCCGCTATGGCAACAGCTTGGAAGCCTATTTGCTGGTGGCCAACTTTCTCACCCGGCGCATCCACCACGCCTACGTGGCGCGCAAAGAAGCCGCCCAGGGCGGCGGGAGTGAGCCGCGCCAACTGGTCATCACTATCGAAGAGGCGCACAAGTTTCTCGACCCGCTCATTGCCCGCCAGACCATCTTTGGCGTCATCTCGCGCGAGCTGCGCAAGTACAACGTCACGCTGCTCATCGTTGACCAGCGCCCCAGCGGCATTGACCCCGAAGTGATGAGCCAGGTGGGCACGCGCGTCACCTGCCTGCTGGACGACGAGCAAGACATCCGGGCCGTCTTTGCAGGCATCAGCGGGGCCATGGAACTGCGCCAGGTGCTGGCCCGGCTTGATACCCGCCAGCAGGCGCTCATCTTGGGGCACGCCGTGCCCATGCCGGTGGTGGTGCGCACGCGCGATTACGACGCCCAGTTTTACGCCTCGGTGGGCTGGGC
>JBGSMF010000156.1:0-3527 GCA_041740315.1 Thermoflexales bacterium | reverse complement strand
TGGAGGCCCGGCGGCACCCTTTTGGGCCGGTTTAGGCGCTAAATCAAGCATTTTGGGCATAGGTACCACAAAAAATGTTTTGAAAAGTTTTTACGCAAGAAAGAAGTGTCAATCTAACTTTTTTGGATTCTGAACCATGCCGAATTTTTTGACCGTTATTCAGCCTGGTTTATACTTAACGTAGTGAATGTACATTCAGGAGCCAGCTTGTATAATTCACCGAAAATCGACAACTTTGACTTGGCGTCAAGAACAGAGCACATTTGCGTGATTTTGTGGTGTCCGTGGCGACGCCGGACGGGCAGACGATGCTGGCGTGGTTCCAGCGTTGGGACCAATCATCCGGCGGCGGGGTTGGGCCGGGCGATCCCATCGTGGCGCGCACAGCCTACGGGACAGAGCCAGGCAGCTTGCCGCTGCGCCAGGCCACCCACGCTCTCTATCCCACACCGGAGCGGGACGAATCCATCCTGTTGGCCTACGCCGGCGGAGCAGATGCCTTTGTGTTGGCGTCCTACCACCCGATGTGGCCGGGGCACTCGCGCGCCTACCGCTATGTGTGGAAAGACGGCGCGTGGTCCGAGCCGCTGAATGTGGCCGAGAATACCTCTGGCTGGGGCGTGCCATATTACGTAGGCGCGGCAAAAAACACGTCGTTGATCCGCTACGTCTATAACGACAACTATGTGCCAAAGATGCACACAGAGACAAACGGCGTATTGAGCGTGGCGCAGACCGTCGCCGATTACCTAAGCGCGCGCGGTTGCACCAACGCTGGCTCGCCGCTGGCCTACTTTACCGATGCGGCGGGCGGCCTGCACATGATTGTGAGCGGGGAAAAGGACGGGGTAGCGGGGTTCTACTACGTGCAGCCGTAGGTGTATTATATTGGCCGAACTGCTGGCCTGGTTCAGCAAAGGATACTGCAAACCAGGCCTACTTGGCCAGTTCATACCAAAAGTCGGCCAGGTATCCTTGAGGATCCACCTTGAAGGCTTGGCGAACCGCGCCCGCTTTCCCGTCAGCGCAGCTCCATTCGTATACGGTCGCCCGCCCGGTTACGGCCGCCGGGATGCTCTCTGCCGTGGGATTTGCCTTGCAAAAGTCTTCCATCGCTGCAGTTGGCGTTTGTGACAAGTCTGCCTTCTCCTGGCAAGGCAAGTTAGCTCCAAAGTGGCAGACCCACACCTGGCTATTCATGCAACGCCAAACCGCAGACTGTTGGAATTCCGGCGGCGCATCGGCCGATACGATCCCGTGTTTGATCAACCCCTGAACAATGGAATCCGGCATTGCAGGACCGTTGTAGCGCGCATCCAGCGCGTCAATTGTCCCCGCCACCGCGCAATAGGCAAAGGGATCGCTGTATTGCGATTGCCCCGTGTTGGCACTGGGGTCGCACTTGCCGGCATAATAATCCCAAACATCGCAGCTCTTGCCGTTTTTGAAGGTGCATGTTCCCTGTTCCTGGTCGGTGTTACTGCTGCCCGTGATTTGATACTGTCCCCCCGTGATAGCACAGTATTGAGCGGCCGGCGTAACGTAGCCAGTGATCTTGAGGCCGCCCACGGGGCAATCGCCGCGCAGCAAGGCCCATTCCTCGCATTGCCTGTTATCTTCAAACATGCACACGCCGTATTCCCCGCCATCGCCGCGTTTTTGGATAGCAAGAGCGCCGCCCTGCTTGACACAATTCTGAGAGGCAGGGTTGGCAATGGCCGCGGTGGGCTGCGGCTGTACAGGAGTACTGGGTTGCACCGGCGCAGAACAAGCCGTCATAAAAAAGACAACCAGCAGAGACAGACTCACGATTGATCTGGTCATATAACGCATAAACTTTTCCTTTCTACAAGTGCATAGAGGCTTTACCTTTTTAGTCGAGGTGATTCGTGAATCGCCCCGACGCCACAAATCGCCTTGTGCCCGCGCTTTTTCCATCGCCCGCGCCTCGGCCACCCGTGCGGCAAAGCGGCCACTTGAACCGTTTTTAATTGTACTCCGCAATGGTTAAACTGCAAGCCAGCGATTTGACTCATTATAAATCTTACCGAAAATGATTCGTTTCCTCATGGGAAAATCTTACCCAAATTTTCCTGAAAGGAGTCTTCCCATGAGTCGAACTCAAGACAACAACTATCTAGCTTCCCTGAAGAAGCGTTATGCCAAAGCGGGCAAGAAAGAGCGCGGTAAGATTCTGGATGAGTATGTCCAAACGACTGGCTATCATCGCAAGCATGCCAGTGCGATTTTGTCTGGCGGCTACCAGCCCGCTCGGCGTCCGATTCGTCGTCCGCACAACAGCCTGTATACGCTGGAGGATGCCCGTGCCCTGGACAAGTTGAGCGGGCTATTGGATGGCATCAATGCCAAGCTTTTGCGCGCGGCTATGGATGTTGAGTTAGAGTCGCTTTATCGGAGCGGCTTTCTCGAGGTCAGTCCAGAGTGTTACGAACGCTTGCAGCGGATCAGTCCAGCCAGCATCGATCGCTTGCGAGCACGCTATCGGCGAGTTCATCCCCGCTCCAAACATCGCACCAAGCCGGGCACTCTCCTCAAGCGACAGATTCCCATTCGCACCTGGGCCGACTGGGATGAGAATTGGCCTGGCTTTGTCGAAATTGACCTGGTCGGCCATGACGGTGGGGCGCTGCGGGGCGATTATTGTCTGACCCTCACGGTGACTGACGTCAAAACGGCCTGGACCGAATGCGTGGCCACCCCCAATAAAGCTCAAAAACACGTCTTTGCAGCCTTGCAGACCGCCCGCGCCCGCTTGCCTTTCCCCTTGCGCGGAATTGATTCTGACAATGGCTCCGAATTCATCAACAACGAATTGGTGCGCTATTGTGAGCTTGAACATCTCACCTTTACCCGGGGACGACCCAATCGCAAAAACGACAATTGCTATGTCGAACAGAAAAACTGGGCTGCCGTGCGCCGCTTCGTCGGCGACCTACGCTATGACACGCCCGCCCAGCTCGAACTGCTCAATCAACTCTACACCCTGTTGCACCTCTACCTCAACTTCTTCATCCCCGTGATGAAATTGAAAGAGAAAGTTCGCCAAGGCAGCAAAGTCAAGCGCGTCTACGACAAACCTCAAACGCCTTATGCGCGTGTCTTGACCAGCCCCCACGTGTCACGCCAGCACAAGGCCGTCCTCCGACGCATCTACCAACACCTCAATCTCGTCGAACTCAAACAGCACATTGACCAAATCGTCAAACAACTTTGGGCCAGCACGCGCCACACCTAACTCACCACCTCGCCGAGGAGCATGGGCTACCTACCTCATGCTCCTCGGCAGTCAATGGTACCTGACCTCTTGCTGGTATGCCCACAGACATTTCGGTAAGGTGCCACTTGAGGAAACGAATCCAAACTTGGGCATGGTTCAGAATCCAAAAAAGTTAGATTGACACTTCTTTCTTGCGTAAAAACTTTTCAAAACATTTTTTGTGGTACCTATGCCCAAAATGCTTGATTTAGCGCCTAAACCGGCCCAAAAGGGTGCCGCCGGGCCTCCA